>QHRO01000116.1 GCA_003220155.1 Verrucomicrobiota bacterium | reverse complement strand
GTAGCGGTGCGAGAGGACAGCGGCGGCCACCACCGCGGCATCGGTGATGCGCACTCCGTGATGCACTTCATAGCGTTCTTTTAAGCCGCGCAAAATCGCGATCGTGTCTTCCACGCTCGGCTCATTCACCATCACCGGCTGGAACCGCCGCTCTAAGGCGGCGTCTTTCTCGATGTATTTGCGATATTCATCAAGCGTGGTCGCGCCGATGGTGCGGAGCTCGCCCCGGGCCAACATCGGTTTAAGCATGTTGGAAGCATCGACGGACCCTTCCGCCGCGCCGGCACCGACAATGGTGTGCAACTCATCTATAAACAGAATGATCTCGCCTTGCGAATCGGTCACTTCTTTAAGGAATGCTTTCAGTCGGTCTTCAAATTCGCCGCGAAATTTCGCTCCCGCCACCATCGCGCCGATGTCCATTGCAATGATTCGTTTGTTTTTTAACGACTCCGGGACATCACCGGAAACGATGCGCCGCGCCAGTCCTTCCACGATCGCAGTTTTGCCAACTCCCGGCTCGCCGATCAGTACTGGATTGTTTTTGGTCCGGCGCGAAAGCACCTGCATGACGCGGCGAATCTCGTTATCGCGCCCGATGACGGGATCGATTTTGCCACGCCGCGCCAGTTGTGTGAGATCGCGCCCATATTTCTCCAGCGTCTGATATTTTCCTTCCGGATTTTGATCGGTCACGCGTTGTGAACCGCGTACCTGCTGCAAACCTTGCATAATCTTGTCCCGAGTCGCGCCCAAATCCTTGAGCGCTTTCGCCGCCGGATTGTTTTCGCCGGCGAGGGCGAGCAGATAATGCTCGCCGCTCACGTATTCGTCCTTCAACTTCGACATCTCGCTTTCGGCGGAGTCGAGCGTGCGCCGCAGATCATTTGAAATGCGCAAGTCCGAAACCGCGCCGCTTACTTTCGGTCGGCGCGCCAGATCTGTCTCAAGTCGCGAACGCAGGGCGTCGGCTGAAACCCCAATTTTCTCCAACAACGGGCGCGTTATCCCCTCGCCTTGATCAAGCAGGGCGAGCAGAAAATGTTCGTTCCCAATTTCCGAGCTCTGCGATTTCGCGGCGAAATCCTGCGCGCTTTGCAGCGCTTCCTGCATTTTCTGCGTGTATCGATCGATGCGCATAGCTAACGGTATCCAAGGAGAGGCGTTTTCAAAAATTAGCCAAATGGAATCTCAGCTTTTCCACAAGGAATACGATTGGCCGATATCCTCCGCGTGTTCGAGAAGCCGATCGCGATGAGACTGGCCACGGAAAATTATAGACGAGCGGCCAGTTCCATTTCAAAGTGGCGGTCGCTTCACATGACGAAAGAAACGCAAAAAGCTCTGGCAATTATTATCGCATCCCTCGGGGTGCTGGTGGTCCTGTTGCTTTGGGCAAATCATCTCCGGCCGCATCCGTAACATTCTACGCCCGGAAACGAAGCGGCTAACCGATTGCCACTGCATCGCGCCGCAGGTATCTATCTTTGCCCATGAATTCCGACGCGCCTGCTTCTCGAGGAAAAATGCTTGCGCTATTGCGCCCCGGTTCGTTCCGCCGCTACATCATCGGGTCGGCTATTTCGGATACCGGCACCTGGATGCAAGTAATGGCGCAGGGCTGGGTCATGAGCACGCTTACGAACAAGGCGATCCTGCTCGGCATGGTCAATTTTGCTGCCGGAATTCCTACGCTCGCGCTCACCATGCTCGGGGGCTCAGTCGCGGACAAATACGACAAGCGAAAAATTTTAATCTGGACGCAATTTGCCCAAACCGCGCTCGCGCTCATTGTCGGAATACTCGTTTATACCGGCCGGATTCACGTCTGGCACGTAGTGGTGATCGCTGCATTTTTAGGAATCTGCATCGCGTTCGAAATGCCAGCGATTAACGCGCTCGTTCCCGAGCTGGTAAAACGCGACGAGATCGCAACTGCCATCGCCCTGGACCGTTCCGTTTTTCATGGCTCGCGTCTGGTCGGTCCTTCGCTCGCAGGGATATTTGTGGCGTGGTGGGGCGCTGCCTCCGCCTTTTTTGCAAATGCCGGATCGTTTTTCGCTTTGGTGATTGCGTTGATTTCTTTGCCGCCGCGCGTTCTGGGAACGGCGGAAGAAGAAGAGCAACGCCGCAGCGGATTCAAAGAGGGGCTGCGCTATGTTCGAAATGATCGCACCATTCTTTGCATGATCGCGTTGATCGCACTAACGACTATTTTCGTTTTCCCATTTCTATCGGTGATGCTCCCGCTCTACGTCCGCAACATTCTCAAGCTCGGACCCGAGCGACTGGGATTGTTAATGGCAGTCTCTGGCACCGGTTCGCTCTTCGGCGCATTGGGATTGCTCAGCGTTGCCCGTGATCACCGGTTTCGCTTCATGACCAGCGCGGTTGTGCTCGTTGCGCTCGCGCTGTTGTGCATGTCCCAGTCGAACAGTTTCCTTCTCACCTCTGTCTCGATGGGAATTCTCGCGGTTGGCCTGTCAGCGAATTTTGGACTAGCCAATACTATCGTGCAAGAACGGGCGCCGGCACCGTTGCGCGGTCGAGTTTCTGCCGTCTTTGGTCTCAGTTTTTTTGGCTTGATGCCGATTGCCGGCCTGCTTACTACCGGTCTTTCCGATTTGATCGGCATGCGAACCGCGCTCGGAATTTCCGCCGTTCTTTTCGGAATATTCGCGGTGTTGATATTGAACGTTGCCGGTCGAACTGGGTGCGAGAAAACCGGCACCGCCGTTCCCGAAACCGAAGCGCAACCCGCTGCTGTCGCGTGACAATCACGCGATGATTGCATTCTCCACCTGCTGGAATTCAGGTCGTCATACTTGCGGTGACGAGATGTTGCGCGAGATCCGGGCGCTTGGATTCAATCTGATCGAGCTCGGTCATGGCATTCGTATTTCGCTCATGCCTGGAATTCAAAAAATGTTCGATGCCGGCGAAGTGCGTTTCAGCAGCCTGCACAATTTCTGTCCGCTACCGGTGGAAGTAATGAGCGCGTCGCCGGATTGTTACGAATTTTCCGCCGCCGGAAAAAGCGAGCGCGATCGCGCCGTCAAACAGACCCTGCAAACACTGGATTTTGCGGAGCGCTTGAATGCACCTTTTGTCGTGCTGCATTGCGGTTCCATCTCGATGAACCCGATCACTGATGAGTTGATTGCCCTGGCGCAGAACGGCGCCCTCCTTTCGCGCAAATACGTCCGGAAAAAAATCGACGCGGTGCGAACGCGCGAACGCGCCGCCACTGCACAATTGGCGCGCGTCAAAGAGTGCCTCAAGCCAATCATCGAACGGGCAGCTGAAAAAAATGTTCGGCTTGGGATTGAGGGGCGTCGCGGGTATGAAGAAATTCCGTCGGAGCGCGAAATCCCGCAATTACTTGATGAAATCGGCGCGCCGCACGTCGGTTACTGGCACGATATGGGTCATATCCAAATCAAGGAAAATCTTGGCTTCCTTGACCATGTCGAATGGCTTAGAACGATCGCTCCCCGTACGATTGGCTGTCATATGCAGGATGTGAAATGGCCAGGACAGGACCATCAACCGCCTTTTCTAGGTGACATGCGACTGGAGCCGCTTACGCGCATGTTGCCGCAGAATTGCCAGATTGTGTGGGAGCTCAGTCCGCGTTCATCGGCAGAAGAAATCATGCAATCCCGCGCGATTTGGAAAGAACGCATCGGCGAATGAAAAAGATCCTTCTCACCCTTTTTCAAATCGCCGTCACCGTGGGCATGCTCATTTGGGTATTTCACGACCCCAACCAGCGGGCCAAAATGGCCGAGGCACTGCGCACCGCCGACTATCGATGGGTTGGCGCGGGGATATTGTCCTACGGTTTGGTGGAAGTTTTTGCGGCCTTTCGCTGGCAAATTCTGCTGCGCGTGCAAAAAATCCGACTCAGTTTTCCGCGGGTCGCCGGATTGTTTCTTATCGGCATGTTTTACAATCAGTTTCTGCCAGGCGGCACCGGCGGCGATATTATTAAGAGCTATCTCCTGCTAAAGGAGACATCGGATAAAAAAGCGGGCGCGTTGCTCGCGGTGGTCTTCGACCGGCTCATCGGTTTGGTGGCACTCGTCGCCATTACTGTCACCCTCGTCAGTTTGCGCTTCGATATATTGTCCCAAAGTCCGGAGACGCGACGGTTGCTCTGGATTTTGTTGTTTCTCCTGGGCAGCTCGATCACGGCTCTCCTCACCAGCTTCATCATCAGCGGCTTTAATCTCTTTCATTGGTTACCCCACAGGTTTCCCGGGCGAGAAAAATTGATCGAGGTTTCGGCGGCTTACCATCTTTACGCGCGGCACTGGATCGCAACTTTCCTTGCCTTCGGGGCATCACTTGGCGCGCATTTGGCGACGTTCACCACTTTTCTTTGCGTGGCCTACGCTTTCAATGTGCCCTCGGCGTTTCCGGAAGGCGTGAAAGTGATCGACTTCTTCGCTGTGCTGCCGATCGAGCGAACGATCACGGCATTGCCGATTAGCTTCGCCGGGTTGGGTCTGCGCGAACAAATCTTGCAGGTCATGCTGCACAATGTTTGTCATGCCTCCGTCGCCGTTTCAAAACTCATCGGCACGATGGGTTTTCTCATCATTTTTTTCTGCTGCGTGCCCGGCGGGATCGTTTACTTCTTCTACAAGCCGAGCGGCGAGATCCGTCACGTGCGCATGCGTGAAATGGAAACAGAAGTAGCAACGCTTGAGCATGAAATCGGTCGTTCGGAATAAAAACGTGGAACGGGCCCCAGCGCCCCGGCTTTACCCGTCGCGGCGCCGAGGCCGGCCCAAGATCCAACTTCCATTCGTCGCCGTTACCTTTGCCATGACGGTTGATGGCAAAGTGACAACGAAAAACTACGCCTCCGTCGATTTCACCTCGCGCGAAGACAAAGCGGATCTCATTAGACAACGCGCGCTCGGTGATGCCGTTCTTGTCGGTCATGGCACCATCGAAAACGACAACGTGCGGCTGGGGATTCCGCGGGAAGACTTACGCAAGGAGCGAATCGCACGCGGACAACCGCCCTATCCGATCCGGGTGATTGTTTCGAATAAAGGTCGGATCAATCCCAGGTTGAAGATTTTCCAAACTGATTTTGCGCCCGTCATTATTTTCTCCACCACTCGAATGCCGCTCAAAACGCGGGAACAGTTGCAAGAAAAGGCGACGCTTTATCTGAGTCAGGCCCGCCGGGTTGATCTGCGCTGGATGCTGCAGGAACTGCGTCACGATTACAAAGTAAAATACGTTGCCTGCGAAGGCGGCCCTGCGCTGTTTCGCTCGTTGCTCGAGCAGGGATTGGTCGATCAACTAAATCTAACAATCGCGCCATTTCTTTTTGGTGGAAAAAATGCACCGACACTTACTGGCGTGAGCTTTGATTTTCTGCCGCACAGCGTTCGCTGTTCGTTGAAGAAAATGAAAGTCCTCGGTGACGAATGTTTTTTGACATATCGAATCGCCCGTCATCCCGAGCGCAATCGCCTGCCGCGCCGTAGCTTTGTGCGAAGGCCGGGAGGGATCCCGGCGCGAAAGCTTTAAGGTAACTTCATTGGAATCGTTCGACTGCGCGCGACTCGGGGAGTGCTTCGGGGTTTTAAACTTCAGGTATGCCAGAACCAGGAACACAGACCTCAGGTCTGTGCGCCACACAGGTCGATGACCTGTGTTCCGGCGCTCCGGATGACCCCGGACTTTCCGTCCGCTGGAACGATTGCTAGATTGGCCAATGCGTTTGCGCGTACTGGTTTCGGTTAGCGCGATCTGCATCCTTTCTCCGATTGCCGTTCTCGCGGAAGCGGTCGTGGAAGGTCATGTGGAATTGCCGAAATCGCATTCCGCACCGGTGATGGCCAAACGCTATGAGATCGTCACGATCGGCGGCGTGCTCTCGCCCCAGCCGCCGCTTGCCGTGGTCTACCTCGATGGCTCCTTTCCCAAATCTACTGCGCCCGCAACGAAGGAGATCGCACAAAAAGATCTGGCATTTCTTCCCTCACTTCTGCCCGTGCAGGTCGGCACCAGGGTAGAATTTCCAAACCTCGACGATACTTACCACAGTATTTTTTCTTATTCGCCGGCCAAGCGGTTCGATGTAGGTCGCTATCGGCCAGAGGAACGGCCGATTCCATCGGAGGTTTTCGATACGCCGGGATTGGTAACACTTCGCTGCGATATTCACGAACACATGCGCGGCCTTATTCTGGTTCTAAATACTCCGTACTTTGTCGTGACCAATCCTGACGGACGATTTCGATTGAGTGGGCTCCCTTCGGGGCACTACGCGCTCAAGGCATGGATCAACAGCAAGACGACGCGCGAACAACCCGTGGAACTCAAGGCGGACACGGTGTTGCATGTTGATTTTCCGTGAACTCTCCAGCTGAGGCAAACAAGCGCGGTGTCGTAAGGTTCCGGACGAAGCTTGTTGCTGCCATGATGCTGGTGGTTTTGGCCCTGACAGCTTTGGGACTCTATTTTACCCAACGTAAGGTGGCGGCGACGGCAGAGCGTGATTTACAGGAAAATTTTCAAGCCAAGCTCGCTTCCCTGCACAAAATCCAGGAGTTGCGTCACACCGCTCTCACCGAGCGGTGCGGCGAGTTGGTCTTCAAGCCACGAATTCACGCCGCGCTTGAGGACAACGCGCTTGATCTATTGTATCCCAGCGCCAAGGACGAACTCCGGGATTTGATGGAAGGGCCGGAGCCATCGCAAGCGGAAGCGGCAGGCTCCCTTCACGCCAGGTTCTACCGTTTTTTGGATGCTACGGGCGCGATTCTCTCGCCTCCAAATCCGCAGGATGTAGGCGAACTAGGCGCGAAAGTGAAAGCGCAGTTGGCCTTGAAGAAACTACCCGAGACGCAACAAATCGGTTACGTCTCGGAAACTGCCGACGCCAGCGATGAAGCGGTCGATGAGGTAATGGTGGTGCCGATTTTCTCGACTGAAACCGGCGACGTTATTTCCGCGCTCGTTGTCGGATTCAAGCCCTTCGAGGTTATCAGCAAAAGCGCTGGCCCGGGGTTAAAGAGCGGAATTTGGATGAATGGGCGGCTACATTTACCCTCGGTTCCGGAATCCGCGCAATCAGCACTCGGGAAAGAAATAGCTAACGCGGTCACTAAGTCAGATCGTGTGGAAAACAACTTTAGCGTTACGATAAATGGAACGCCGCAGCTTTTGTTCTACAAGCTTCTCAATCCAGAATCGATTTTTCCGCCGGCCTACGAAGTCTGCGTTTATCCGCTGACTGAGTCGGTCGCACAACAGCGTCGGCTGCGCTGGCAAATTGGCGGTGCCGGCGTGCTGCTTTTACTCGGTGGTTTTGTGGTCAGCCAACTGGTCGCCGCCCGCCTCTCTGTTCCAGTAGAGAAGCTGGCGCTGGATTTTGAGGAAGATCACATGCAACGAAAACGTGCCGAAGCGGCCCTCGCCTCTACCAGCGAAGAATTGGAAAGATCGGCCCGGTATTCCGCCGACGCCTCGCATCAATTGAAGAGCCCGGTGTCCGTTTTGCGCGCGGGTCTCGACAGTTTGCTGGCCCGCGAAGATTTCAAACCCGAGGTCTATCATGAGCTCTCGGCTTTGCTTCACCAAACCTACCGATTGACCGGCGTAATCGACGACCTCCTGCTTCTCTCGCGTGTGGACGCCGGCCATCTTCAGATTGAAGCCGAGCGAGTAAATCTCGGTAAGCTGATTGAAGAATGGTTAGATGATCTCAGCGCGCTGCCCGACTCAGCAGATATGAAGATCGAGAAGGAGCTTCCAGCCGAAATATATGTTGCTGGCGAAAAGCGCTACACTTCGCTTATCGTACAAAATCTTTTAGAGAACGCGCGCAAGTACAATCGCCCGGGAGGCTGCATCCGAGTTGCGGCCCGGAGAGAGACCGCCGAGGTGATGCTGACTGTCGGTAACACTGGGCGGCCAATTGCGCAGACTGCACAACAACACATTTTCGAGCGGTTCCATCGTGGGGCGCCGGTTTCAGAAATTTCCGGTCATGGGCTCGGCTTGAATTTGGCGCGTGAACTCGCGCGACTGCATGGCGGCGATTTAAAACTGCTTCGATCGGATAATGATTGGACGGAATTTGAGGTGCGCTTTCGCGTGGCTCATCCGTCGTTCAATCGCGCCGCGGAAGTAGCATGAAGCTACTTCGAGGACTAGCCTTTCTTGTCGCCTGCACCGCATACGCGACTGAGCCTGATGATTTTTTAGACCGACTTGATACCGCTCTTACCATCGCCTCCTTTCACGACAATCTTCGTCTACGATTGAGTGGCACGATTGACCTTGAAGCGTATCACCTCCAGCAGCCGGCGCCGGGGCTCATCGACAGTAAGATCGATAATCTGTTTAACCCACGACTGACCCTGTTTCTCGACGCCCAAATTGGGTCGCACATTTATTTTTTCACGCAAGCGCGATTAGATCGTGGATTCGATCCAAGTGATCACGGCGCTCAGGTTCGGCTCGACGAATACGCACTCCGGGTCACGCCATGGGACGACGGCCGTTTCACATTGCAAGTGGGAAAGTTCGCTACCGTCGTCGGCAATTTTGTCCCGCGACATTTGTCATGGGACAATCCCTTTATCAACGCGCCGTTAGTTTACGAAAACATCACAGCCATCAGCGACAAATCCGCACCTGCTTCACCGCAGGATTTCGTCCGAAGCTTTGAGGCGGACGCGAAGTATGAATTCAATCCCGTGGTCTGGGGACCAAGTTATGCCAGCGGCATTTCTGTCTCCGGGCGACTTGGCCGATTCGATTACGCCGCGGAAATGAAAAATGCATCGCTCTCTTCGCG
>QHRO01000314.1 GCA_003220155.1 Verrucomicrobiota bacterium | reverse complement strand
TGTTAACCTCTTTCAGGAGCATTTTCGCTCGTCCGCGTTTTCCCTTCGTGATTCGCTCAAAATGCGGTGTTCAGAGGGAAAACACCGATCAAAACGCGCTATCCTACATGCATGTCATGTTAGCCCCAAATCGAATGACCAAGTATCAGATGCGTCTGACAATGACTTTCGGGAGCGCGAGCCCTACACGCACGCGCACACGCACGCGCGATGTGTCAGCTTTGTCTACTCAGCTTGGCGAGAGGCCGGCGGAGCGGCGCTGGGACTGAGTTATGTGCCTCCCAAGGCTCACGGAGGCTGACATGAACGAATAATCAGCAACTTCCAGAGCCGCTTTTATTAGGCGGTAAACGAAAATCCGATATTGGTGTTTTTGCGACGTGTTCTGGCGCGCTTTTAGCTACGCAAACGCATTCGTGAGGTTCGCAGTAATCCGACGTACCAAGTTCGTGTCGTTTTCGGCTGTAATCACATTTCTCACTTCGAGCGCAGCGCCAACGACAGCGCCAGCGGATATCGGAATCGCTGCGCGCTATCCCGGCGACAAGAACATCGGGAACGACCCAACAGTGATACTGGCGGACGACTTCGAGAGCTACACTTCGACGGCGGAACTGACGAACAAATGGAAGGTCTATGGCGCTGTCCGCATGAACATCGCGACGACACAGCATTTCGCGGGCGCAAAGTCCATCGAAATGACCCTGCCTATTTCGACCGCGGAAGAAAGCTCCGGGCTGAACAAGCTGCTGACGCCGGGCTACAACACCCTTTTTCACCGTGCCTACATGAAGTGGGACCCCGGCTACAACCTCAACACGAGCAACCACAACGGCATCTGCATGAGAACAACGACCTGAGAAACGAAGGACCGCCGGGCTGGCTGCACAACTACGCCTACACGCCTTATCAAGACCAGCAGTGGGGCGACCACTGGTACCCTGATGGATACGGTTTCCCTTGGAAGACAACTCCGGCGGACTTCCCGAATTTCAAGCCGCTGCCCAACTTCCTGCCGCAGCGCGACCGCTGGTACTGCTACGAGATGATGACCCGACTCAACACGCCGGGGAGCAACAACGGCGAAGTGAAGGTATGGGTGGACGGCAACGTTGTAGCAGATTGGACCGATTTGGTCATCCGCAAGATCGACACGCTTAAGCTCGACGAGACTTATATCGGCCTCCACGCGCTTCATTCTGAGCGGCTGAACAAGAAATGGTACGACAACGTAGTTATCGCCACTCAGTACATTGGGCCTATGGCATCGCCGTCGCCTAGTCCATCACCAACGCCAACATCGACACCCACACCCACACCTACACCCACACCTACACCCGCTCCTACCCCCACACCTACTCCTACTCCTACTCCTACACCCACACCGACTCCTACACCCACACCCACACCTACACCCACTCCTACCCCTACACCTACACCCACACCGACTCCTACACCTACACCAACACCTACACCAACACCAACACCAACACCAACCCCTACTCCCACGCCCACGCCTACACCAACTCCAACTCCGTCTCCCGTTGTAACGCCAACACCAAGTCCTACACCAACTCCCACGCCTACTCCGACTCCTACGCCTACGCCTACGCCAACCCCGATTCCAATCGTAACGCCGCCACCTAGTCCGACACCAACTCCAACTCCTACCCCCACTCCAACGGCCACCGCCACTCCCACGCCAACCGCAACCCCTGCTTCAACACCAGACGCGACAGCTACGCCGACACCGACGCCAAAGAAGGGACGCGGGAAGGGCCATGGGAAGGGCCATCGGCATCCTTCGCCTACGCCTACGCCAACTCCCTGATTACCTCGTCAACGTCCACGCCAACGCGAATCGCTATACGGACTCAAGGCTCAAGCACCGTTCGCCAGCTTCACTGTTTGCAATGGTTGTAGTCTTTGTTCGCTGCTATTTGCGGAGCGGGCGCGCTTAGCTCGACCCGCTCGCTGACTTTTCGGACAGTCGAGGTGAGTGCTCCAATCTGCTTCTGCTGTTGTGCAGCGGTCGCTTGTTGAGTCGCAACCGAGAGAGGAGAGTTACCGGGAGGACCTGCCCCGGTCCGATTCAGATTCTGTTTAAGCCGTTAGGTTTGACAAATCTGTGACCAATTGTCGAGCGGAATTGCCACAGTTCGTTAGACCAACGTCGCCTCCAGCTCTAAAAACGCGCTCAGCAGTTCGTCAGAGTGGACAATGTAGGGGAGACCTTCCCGATGGGCATCGACGATCCAACGCCGCCCATCTCGGGTAACGGCACTGCAATAGCCCCATGACCAACCGGCAGCACTGAGCTTGTCAGCAATGATTTCCCACTACTTTAGACTCGACATTTCGGAAGCGATTTGAGATGTATCATAGCGCACTCCGTACAAACAAGAGTTAAAGGACCGCTATTGGAGCTTGTTGGCCGCGATGCGACTCTGCAATGCGATGCCGATAGATTGGTGCAATTAACTTTTCGCATTTTGATGCGTGAAAAGAAATGAAAGGTTTACTCAGTCCGCCACGTCGTCCACAGATCAACTCGCGTTCCCAGCCTGACGCGCGTGGGGGGCCTGGTTTGCCGGACGTAATTCGATGCGCGCGCCGAAAGCACGCACGCTCGATCATTTCCTCTTTTCTCCGCGACTCCGGAATGCATCAGGCGCGATTATTCATCCCAATCGTGTTCCTATTGTATTCCCTATCTTTTTCTGTTTCGGCCGCAACGCTGCCATCTGGTTTTATCGAGACTACCGTAGCCAGCGGGATTGCTTCGCCCACAGCGATGGCAATTGCACCGGATGGTCGGATATTTGTTTGTTCACAAACAGGAGCATTGAGAGTAATTAAGAACGGAGTTTTACTAACCACTCCCTTTGTGACTCTTTCCGTGGACTCGGTGGGAGAGAGAGGCCTTTTGGGTGTTGCCTTCGATCCGTATTTTACTCTGACCCATTATATTTATCTCTATTATACAGTTCCCGGAACCCCCGCACACAATCGTGTAGTTCGGTTCACTGCCAACGGCGATGTGGTTTTAGCAGGCAGTAGGGTAATCCTCCTTGAGTTGAACCCCCTCTCCACAGGCACCAATCATAATGGCGGCGCCCTTCACTTTGGAGCTGATGGCAACCTTTATATTGCCGTGGGAGACAATGCCGAGGGAAGTAACTCTCAGAATTTGAGTAATCTTCTTGGCAAAATTCTTCGCTTAAATTCCGACGGAACAATTCCTTCTGACAATCCCTTTGTACAATCGACCACGGCCCGCCATGAGATCTGGGCATTGGGTCTTAGGAATCCATTTACGTTTGCATTCCGAGGGACGACAAATTTTATGTACATCAATGATGTCGGCCAATCGACTTGGGAAGAAGTCGACCTAGGGCAAGCGGGTGCAAATTACGGCTGGCCCGCGACCGAAGGACCAACTACCAATCCAGCATATCAGAGTCCGATTTATTACTACGGCCATAGTGACGGGTGCGCGATCACTGGGGGAACATTTTATTCGCCCAGTACCCCCAATTTCCCGCCGTCCTATGTCGGTAAATATTTTTTTGGGGATTACTGCTCAGGCTTTATTCGCATGCTGGATCCCTCAACAGCTAAGGCCAGTGGTTTTATTACCGGGGCATCACAACCAGTGGACATTCAAGTGGGAGCCGACGGTAGCCTTTATTACCTCGCTCGGGGCACAAAGTCCGTTATGAAAGTTCGTTATACGACAAACCTCTCGCCGGTAATTACCACTCAACCGAGTTCACAACTGGTTTCAGTGGGTTATCCAGTTACCTTTTCAGTCACTGCCAGTGGCCCTACTCCCTTCAGCTATCAGTGGAAAAGAAATGGCGTAAATATCACTGGCGCTACTGCCCGAACGTACCGGATCGCTTCGACGACTTTGTCAGACGATGGGGCGCGATTTCGGGTTCGAGTGAGCAATGCTTATGGCAGTATTTTGAGTAATGTAGCCACGCTCTCTGTCACTTCCGATAAACCACCGGTTGGACAAATACTTACACCGGCTCAAGGCACGACTTATTTCGGCGGTATGGTGGTTAAGTATTCGGGCTCTGCTTCTGATTATGAAGATGGAGATTTACCGGCCTCAGCATTTACCTGGCAAGTGGACTTCCATCACGACACCCACCTTCATCCATTTATTGCAGCAACAACAGGAAGTAAAACGGGTACCTTTACCATTCCAACTCGCGGCGAGACGTCTTCCAATGTGTATTATCGTATAATTCTCAAGGTAACGGATTCGGTCGGCTTAACCAAGACCGTCTCTCGCGATTTTGCTACCTATCCAGCAGGCCTGCAAATCACTTTGGATGGCCAAAATCGTATGACACCATTTACAGTGACTGGAGTTGTAGGAATTAAAAGAGCAATTGCAGCACCTAGCCCACAAACTGTGAATGGATTGAGTTACGTTTTTCAATCCTGGTCGGATGGAGGTGCCAGAAGTCACGAGATTAGCACACCCGCTGTAGATACCACATACACGGCTAACTTTGAATAAACCTGCTGTCCGTGTTGTCGGGAGCTACATCCCGCATCCGAGTGCGCGCTAACGACGCGGTGAATGCGATTCTGCTTAACGAGTCCTAAAAGAACACAGCAAGGTCGCGGAACAACAGACCAAGCTCGTACAACAGCAGTGCACCATCGCCGAACTCGAGGCGACAGTCGCACAGCAGTATAAGCAGATTGAGATTTTAACTAACGGCAGTCGGATAGCAGGCCTTTGCCGTATTTACCGGACCGCTCTTCGATGTCTGTTAGGGTAACTCCCTCCAGCTTTGCTTCGACGGTTTCAATCGCGTTGCGATCAACCAAGAGCAGACAGTCGACTTCGTCGCCGCCCTTCAGTAAAGCTTCTCTGATTGCGATGCCACGGGCCGCATCGGGATTGATTGTCGAGCGAGTTTGCAGAGTCCAGCCGCACTTCTCCAGCAGCGCGTCGATGTTCTGACGCGCGAGTTCTTCCGGGCTGGGCATGAACCGGCGAACCTAGCAAAGTTCTATTTATTTTGGGAGCGGAAAAAGGGCAGAGGAGCGAGAAAAGTAAAAAATAGGGAGCATAGGAATTAAGAGTTAAAGAATTAAGAAGCGTCAAACGAGCCAAAATCGGTTACGGCGGTTTTGACTGTCGCTCGCGGGATTCGATACCTTCGCCAAGTGTGAAATCGTCTTTCCCGAGCAATGCGCGTTGTCTCTGCTGCAACCTTCAGAACACTTGACCCTTGCGTCAGGTTGGTTTGCCCATAAAGGTTTTGGCTGATGAACGATCAGGCGAATGGAGAATGGGACCAGCTGGAGCGCCGGGTGACCCGCCGCAGATTTGTTGGCCTGACGATCGGAGGCGGAGCAGCGGTCCTCTCCGGAGGACCGATTCTTCAAGCGGCAACGGTAGCGAATGCGGAAGGTAATTCGGTTTTCAAAATCGGCGGCGATCTTTCGGTTAATCGGCTTGGGTTTGGCGCGATGCGGATCACCGGCTACAGGATCTGGGGTTGGCCGAAAGATCGGGATGAGGCACGCAGAGTTCTCAAACGTGCGGTCGAGCTGGGCGTAAACTTGATCGATACAGCCGACGCCTACGGTCCGCAGACGAGCGAGCTCTTAATCGCAGAAGCGCTGCATCCCTACCCGAAAGGAGTTGTCATCGCGACGAAGGGCGGCCTGACCCGGCCAAGCCGCTGGCGATGGGTGCCGAACGGGCGGCCCGAGTATTTAAAGCAATGTGTTGACGGGAGCCTGAAGCGGCTGCGGCTGGACTGGATCGATCTCTACCAATTACACACCGTGGATCCCAAGGTGCCGATTGAGGATTCGCTTGGCGCGCTCAAGGAGATGCGCGACGCTGGCAAGATCCGGCATGTTGGCTTATCGAATGTGGAGCCGGAACAGATCGAGCGCGCGCGCAAGGTTGTGCCGATCGCGACGGTGCAGAACCAATACAACGTGGCGAACCGGAGATCGGAGAACGCATTGAAGTATTGCGAGAAAGAGGGGCTTGGTTTTATGCCGTGGTCACCGGTCGGCGGCGGTAGGTCCTTGAAGGG
>QHRO01000242.1 GCA_003220155.1 Verrucomicrobiota bacterium | reverse complement strand
TCCGCGCGCTCGAAAACCTCGAAGCCAGCGCCGGTGCTGGCGCGATCGGCGGGGATCTCGGCAGTTTTTCGCCAGCCGCCGTTAGCGTATTCTTCGAAATCGTCGCCCGGTTTCACCGACAAATTCCGGTAAGCGGGGTTGATCCCGATCGTTTGTTCAGTCACGCCCGGATCGCTGCATATCGCTGTCGCGGCGCATGCGATAAAAATCATCCCTGCCAGGAGCGCGATCTTCATTCCACAGCGTTTGACGATTATTTCCGAAACACAAGCCGCGTCGTAAGAAAGGAGGAATTAAGAAGGATGAATTAGGAAAGTGGGGTCTTTATCAGATTCGCACCCCTTTTGTGTCTCGTCAGGCGCCAAGATATTTGCGACCACAGAAAGCCAATTCAACAATGTCACTATGAATACTCCTTTGAATCCGAACAAGGCCCTCTGGGAAAAAGGCGACTTCACCCGTATTGCTGACACGATGCGCGACAGTGGAGAGGCACTGGTGCGGCAACTTGGAATCACCAAAGGGCTCAGAGTCCTGGATCTCGGATGCGGCGATGGCACCACCGCGATTCCGGCGGCGAAACTGGGAGCGGACGTGCTCGGCGTCGATATCGCGCGCAACCTGGTGGAGGCTGGGAATAGGCGGGTTAGGGAACAAGGGCTGACTAACTGCAGGTTTCAGGAAGGCGACGCGTCGAATCTCGAGCAGTTACCGGATCACACCTTTGACGTCGTCATCAGTATTTTCGGCGCGATGTTTGCGCCCAAGCCGTTCGAGGTCGCGAAAGAGATGGTGCGCGTCACGCGGCCGGGAGGCCGGATCGTGATGGGCAACTGGATTCCCAATGATCCGACGTTGGTAGCGCAAATTTTAAAGATCAGCTCAAACTACACCCCGCCACCGCCGGAGGGTTTCGTTAGTCCGATGACGTGGGGGATCGAGAGCAATGTGATCGAGCGGTTTGCCGGCGGAGGAGTTTCGGCGGAGAAGATCTCATTCGCGCGGGACACGTTTACCTTCAATTTCGCCGGCCCGCCGTCCGCCTACGTGGATGAATTCAGGAAATACTATGGGCCGACCATG
Source organism: Verrucomicrobiota bacterium (assembly GCA_003220155.1). Classification (GTDB taxonomy): domain Bacteria; phylum Verrucomicrobiota; class Verrucomicrobiia; order Chthoniobacterales; family UBA10450; genus AV69. The sequence goes on along the minus strand of QHRO01000242.1, from coordinate 37,420 downwards.
AATGCATTCGAGGCGGCAGAAAAGAGCGGTCGCGCAGCCGATCTGCAGAGAGAGCTGGAAGAACTATTTAACCGCCAGAACAAAAGTAAGGATGCGACCTCGATTCCCGCAACCTTCCTGCGGGTGACGGTCGCTGTTTGAAAAGGCGTTTACAAAAGGGAGAATTAAGAACTCCGAAAGCTTTCGCGAGTGACAGCCTAAAATAAGAAGGATTCGGTCGACTCAAGCAGCGCCGAGCTTCGGGCGTTGGCCACCATCAGTCTTTATCAAGTCAGAACGCGTAAAGATTGGGACAACTGTGTGGCCGCGTTTCTCGATGTTTTCGCGTCCGCCTTCCTCTCTGTCTACTAGTACGACCACAAACGCGACGGACCCTTTCGCCTCTTCGATTGCCTCTATGGCTTGGATGGTCGATCCGCCGGTTGTGACGACATCGTCAACGACGACGACTGAATTCCCCGGTGAGAAATTGCCTTCGATCCGTCTTTGTCGGCCATGTTCCTTCGCTGCTTTCCGGACGGTGAAGACCTGAAGCGAATTAGAAGGATCTTGGCGTTGTGCGGCGATACCGATGCTCAGCGCAACCGGGTCGGCGCCCAGCGTGAGACCGCCGATGGCATCCACATGCTTGCCCAACTTCGAGCCAGTTTTTTTCACCAGTTCCCAACCGACCTCGCCGATGAGGCAAGCACCGCGCGGATCCAGAGTGGTGACACGCGCGTCGACGTAGAAGTCGCTCTTTGCGCCGGAGGCGAGGGTAAATTCGCCGTGACAAACGGACTTTTCTTGAAGAAGCGAGCGCAATTGCTCCTTAAGCGACGACTCCATCAAATCGAAACGCTCGGGCGGCAGTAGATGGTTGCAGGAGCAGCTGGTCGGATTTTGACGACGGAACTCACTTCATCCTGTCGAAGGTTTTCTGGAGCAATTCCAGATCGCTGGCGCTTCCCGTTTTCTCACGAGTACTCTCGATCCATTTCTTCTCGAGAGCGTTCTTTGTCGGTCTGTCGTTCTGATAAAAGACGCCGAAGACGCCGGGGAACGGTAGTTGCGCAAGCTTGTAGGCGGCGAGTTCGTCGGTGACGTCGTGGCGCAGCTCGTCCTCGGGGGTGTTGTCCCATTTCTTTTCCTGGACCAGCTCGAAGCTGCCGCCTTTGCGCGGGTTGGCCGGATCGAAGGCACCCGGATAAAATTCGACGCATTCACTTAAACATTCGATGGCGGAAAAGCCGGGATGATCCATGGCGCGCTCGATCATCTGGATCATGTGATTGACCTGAGTGGCGTGGGTGCGCGCGATGAAGGTGGCCCCGGCGCTAATGAGTTGTTTCATTGGATTGACCGGCATGTCGATCGCGCCGGTCGGATCGGTTTTGCTTTTGAAACCGATGGGCGACGTGGGCGAGGTCTGCTTTTTGGTCAGGCCATAGACGAAGTTGTCCATGATGAAATAGACCATGTTGATGTTCTTGCGCGCGCCGTGATTGAGATGGTTGCCACCGATGGAGAAGCCGTCGCCGTCGCCGCCAAACAAAAAGACATGGAGATCGGGTCGGGCCAGGCTGATGCCGGAGGCGAGCGGGACGGCGCGGCCGTGAATGAAGTGGGCGCCGTGGCCGTTGACGAAATAGGGAAAACGCGACGAGCAACCGATCCCGGCGAGAGTGACGATCTTTTCGTGATCGAGCTGGCGTTTCTCGAGGACTTTGTAAAAGGCAGCTAGCACTGCGAAATCGCCGCAACCGGGACACCAGGTGGGGTGATCGGCGGTGACGGCTTTTTTGGTGAGTTTTTCTCTAGGGATTTCTGCGGGAGGAGGTGCGGTGGTTGTGGTTTCGCTCATAAAAATCAAAGATTTGAGGATGGTCTTCGGCGAGACGCCAAAGACGACACGCAAGGGCGCGTGTCCTCCCAAGAAGGAAATAGGTTTCGGCTAGCAGCCGAAACGGACAGGCTGGCAGCCTGCGCTCCCCGGAGGAAGAGTTTCTCGCGCATAAACAAACAGAACATCGAACATCAAACATCAAACATCAAACGTCGGCCTCTGGTCCCTTGGAGGCCGAAGCCGCGAGGAGCTCGCGCACTTCTTCGTCGGTGGTTTGGGAAAAATCTTCGTAGTATTGGCCGACGCCCATGAATGAACCGGGCGTCTGCAAGCAAACGACCTCATCAGCCACGCTCCTGATCTCGTGGCAGGTACCCGGTGCGCCAACAGGGACAGCGACAATAATTTTCGCCGCACCTTGCTGACGCAGCGCGGCAGCCGCGGCGCGCATGGTCGCGCCGGTGGCGAGTCCGTCATCGACTAGAATCACGGTCCGCCCACGCACCTCCGGCGCGGGACGATTACTGCGATAATCGCGTTCCCGCCGTTTCAATTCTTCGCGTTCGATGGCCGTGACCATCTCGACGATCGATTGCGCATCCGGCAGGACGTAGAGCACGTCTTCGTTCAAGACGCGGACACCACCAGAGGCGATTGCGCCCATGGCGAGTTCTTCGTGACCAGGCACACCGAGCTTGCGCACAACGCAAACATCGAGCGGAACCCGGACCCGTTGCGCTACTTCGAACGCGACCGGGACACCGCCGCGCGGGAGAGCGAGAACGATGACGTCGTCGCGCCCGGCATAGCTCAACAATTTTTCCGCGAGCTGCCGACCCGCGTCGGTCCGGTCCTGAAAAATGAATGATCGCGGCACGGCCGCACCAGCAACTAGCCTTCGGGCGCGAGCTCAGGCGTGCCCGTTACTCGCGTTGGCACGAGACGAATTGCCGTTCCCACAGTTTCTTCCGCAGGCGCGTCGCCCGCTTCGTGATATTCGGCGTCCTGATTCACCTGCCACAGATCGTAAAGTTTCGTGTTGGCGATGATATTTTCCGCGCAAAGCATCGCCGTCATCATGGCGTGATCCTGGTTGTTGTATTTGTGCATGCCGTTGCGGCCAACGAGATGAAGATTGGGATAACGGCGGTCGAGTTCGCCGCGAATAGTGGAGACGTGTTCCGCGTAATCGTCGTCGTAAACCGGATACGCTTTTTTCTGTCGCACAACGCAACCATCGAGGACATCGCCCTCACGGGCCAGGCCGATCTTAATCAACTCATGCCGGGCCAGCGCAATCAGGTCTTCATCTTTCGAATCCCAGAGCCCATCGTGTTCGAAACAAAAGTACTCCAGCCCGTAGCAGGCTTTGTCTGGATCGGGCACCATCTCGGGCGACCAGGAACGGAAGTTTTGGATCCGGCCCACCTTCACACTCGGATCGTGGATGTAGATCCAGTTATCGTGGAAAGCGTCGCGGTTCTTTAGGATCAACATCACGGTCAGGAAGTCGCGGTATTTGAGTGAATCGGCGGCGCGCTTTGCTTTTTCGGAAACGGCGGGCTCGAGGCCGTTGATCAATTCGCGCATCGGGGCCGACGAGATGACGTGTTCGGATTCGAGGGCATGTTCGGTGCCGCGCTGGTCGCGATAAAATGTCGTCCACGTCCCGTTAGCATCGTCGTAATGGCAACGGGTCACGCGGCAGCCCATTTCAATCGCGCCACCCAGCGCTTTGGTTTTCTCCGCGCACGTTTCCCACATCATTCCCGGTCCGCGGCGCGGATACTTAAAGGAGTTGATCAAGGTCTTGATTACTTTGGAGCTGTCTTTCGGGCGGCGTTGCGGGAAAAGCGCGTTCTTAATCGCGCTGCCTAATGACAAACCCTTGATCCGTTGCGCCGCCCAATCGGCCGAGATTTCACGGCAACTCATTCCCCAAACTTTCTCGGTGTAGCTCTTAAAGAAAGTATTGAAGAGACGTTTGCCGAATTGGTTGCTGACCCAGTCTTCGAAGTTGCGCGGATCGCGCACAGGCATGAGGCGCGCTTTCAACCACGACAAAACGCAGAGGATGGATTTGAGGAGGCCTAGTTTCACCAGGGCTTCGAACGGGCGGAGCGGGTAGGCAAAAAATTTGCCACCGTAAAAAATGCGCGAGCTGCGCGGCCGAGCCAGCATGTCCTGCGGCAAAATCTCGTTCCAAAGATCGTTTACTTCTTTCGACTTCGAGAAAAAGCGATGACCGCCGATATCAAAATGAAAACCTTTGTAGGTGGCGGTGCGGGAAATCCCGCCGACGTAAACCGGATCGGCTTCCAGAACGGTGGCGCTGACCTCGTTCTTCGACAAAAGGTAAGCGGCGGTCAGACCGGCTGGTCCGGCGCCGATAATGGCTACGTTCGTTTTCATTAAATCAAGCGACCCAGTTTCCCCGTGTAAAATTCCAAATGTACCAGCTTTCGAGGCCCAATCCCGCCGCGCTGATCAACGCGATTCCAGTCACCGCGCTTGCTCGTCCCAGCCACGAGCGGAGGGGAAGATTGTGCAAATAATGCAAAAGCGCCAGTACGATAAGTGGATGCAGGCAAAATTCGTAACGCAGCATGCTTTCCATGTGCACGCAGGCGACGCCGGAGACGGAGAGGAAATAAACGACGAAGGCGGTGAAATAAAATGCGATGCGCACACAACGGTTGGTTTGACGGCGCGCGCCCGGTAAAAATTCGAAAGCAAAAATCCCGAGCAGCAAGAGTCCGCCGAACGTCGTCGCCATCTGGCTCATTTCGGTAGGATCTTCGAGCGCGGGCAGGAGCCAGTGATAGCTCGATGGTCTAAAGATGGCGAGGTAATCGGGTTCAATTGCCCAGCCGAACTGCTGCGTTAGCATGTAGATGTCCCAGCGTCCCCAGCGGAACTGGCAGTAAACGAAAAATCCGAGACCGCCGAGCATGGCTGATGCACTGAGGAGGGCAGTCGCGCCATAATTCGCCAACCAACCGCGAACGTTCGTCAATTTGCGCCAGCCGAGCTCCCAAATCCTTTTCACTAGTGGCGCAAGCGCGCAGGGCAAGCCGACGATTCGGGTCGCCGACATGACGATACCGTGAATCGCCGCCAAAATTCGCGCGCCTCGTGCTTCTGTCCCGCTCCAGAAGAGGAAACCGAGCAGCGCCATTAAAAAAAGCGATTCGGAATAGCCGGCGACGAGAAAAAAGGCGGCGGGATGCGCTAGAATGGCGAGCGCGCCGAGCAACTGCCAACCGGAAGGCAGGCTCCATCGTTCGCAGAAGAGGAAGAAATAGGTCCAGAAACCCCAGGCGGCGGATTGGGCTGTAATTAGTAAGGCGTTTTCGGCTCCGAGATCGAGCCCGCGATGCAATATCCAGGCGATTGCGGGGTAGGCGGGGAAGAAACCGGTATTGGAGACTTCCATCAATTTGTGGGAAATCGGCGGTACAATCGTTTCGTAACCACGATTGACGATATTCGCGAACCAGTGGCTATCGTGTTGGAGAAGTGTTTGATAGCGGTATTCGAATGGCCCATCGGGTGCCAGAAGGAAGATCGCGACCAGCATTTGCAGCAGCGTGACGACAAGACCAGCGGAAAGGGCTTTGGCCGCAGCGGATACACGAATCATGGGGCGAGTCGGTGGAAGGGCAGAGGAAACCGGAACGGCCCGCGGAATGCAAGGCTCTTCCAGCCCGGCGTTGCCCTTATTATATAGTACGGCGGTCACGGTGCGGTTTTTTGACGCTGCTCCTCTCGCTTTATTCGCATGTTCTGGGTAGCGCACGCGTCCCGCGTGTTGGCGATGGTGTCCCGCTATCGCAGACTTTGCTCCCAAGCTTCCTGTTATCGAGCAAGACTGTTTCGGCGAGACGCCGAAACCAACACGCGAGACGCGTGCGCTGCCCGAAGTACTCCAGCGATGCGCGAGCGCATCGGAATGTTACCGGCAGGCTGCCGGCAACTGCAGGCTAGCAGCCTGCGCTCCCCAGAATCAAAGGAGCGGACGGTTCGGTGAACCGCCCCTACCTAAGCGGCGAGTTCTGTGTCCCCAACAAGGCCCCGATAAAGTTCTTCGTAGCGTTGCGCTGCAGCTGACCAGGAGAATTCCCGCGCCATCGCCCGGCGAATCAGATCGGTCCAAACTGTGCGATCGCGAAAAAGGGCTCGGGCTCGCTTGATCGAATCCCAAAACGCTTCCGCAGAATAGTCGTAGCAAAGGAAACCATAGCCCGAGTCGGAAGGCTCGAGCGTCGGGTCGTAGTCCTGGACGATTTCCTGAATCCCGCCGCTGGCATACGCGACCGGCAGCGCGCCGTATCGCAAGCTATACATTGTGATTAGCCCACTGGGCTCGAACTGCGACGGTATTAGCGTGATATCGGAACCGGCTTCGATTAGGTGAGCCAGCCTTTCATCGAAATGACGGCGATAGGCGAACCGCGTTGGATAGCAGCGGGAAGCGATGGCAAGAGCAGTTTCGAACGCCGGGTCGCCTTCGCCCAGAATAATCAGGCGCACGTCATCCGTCAGCAAACGATCGAAGAGCGGGGTGAGAATTCCAAAACCTTTTTCGCCGACCACGCGTGTGACCATTCCGAAAACCGGACCGCGCGGCGCGGGAGCGAGCTCGAGATCTGCCAGCAAAGCGTCACGACAGATCATTTTGCCCCATAAGTTTTCGGAACCGAAATGAGCTGGCAGCAGCGGATCGGTTGCCGGATTCCAGCGCGCGTAATCGGCGCCGTGCAAGATGCCACCGAGTTTGTGGGCATTTTCACGGAGAACGACGTCGAGTTCATAACCGCCTTCGGGTTGAAGAATTTCGCACTTGTGATGCTCGCTGACGGTGGTGATGCGATCGGCGAAAACGATGCCCCCTTTCAAAAAATTGAGACGCCCGAAAAATTCGACTCCACGAAGAGAGAAAAAGCGCTGCGGCAGATTGGTAAGGGCGAAGTCGAGCCCCCAAAAACTTCCCTGCTCCGCAAGTCTATGAATCGTCAGGATAGTGGCGAAAGGCAGATTGTGCGCCTGGATATAGACCGGGATGAGCGCGGCTGCCCAATCGTGCACGTGCAGAATCTGCGGGGCCGGGGTCAGGCGTCGCGCCAGTTCGATGGCGGCCTTGTTGAAAAAGATAAAACGAGTGGCGTTGTCTTCGTAGGCGATGCCATGTTCGCCGTAAATTTCAGGGCGATCGAAAAATTCGTCGCGACGAACAAAAAATAATTGTACCCCGCTCGAGGCCCGGCCTTCCAAATATTCCGCGACGTAATTTTTTTCGCCGACGCGGATGTCAACGGTGATGCCGGTATCGTTTATTTCGAGTTCATTATTCTCGCGAATCTCGCGATAAAACGGCAGGACTACGCTAATTTCGTGGCCCCGTTCGCGCAGTTCGTGGGGCAGGGCATCGAGCACGTCCACCAGGGCCCCGGCGCGGTGCAGGGGCGGCGCTTCCGCACTGATCATCAAGATGCGCATAAGATGTTTGATGTTCGATGGTTGAGATGTGATGTCAAAGACACGGGGAGACGAAATCGCAGTTATGCGCGTTCATACCACCATCACGCGTCATCCCGAGCGAATGCGAGGGATGCGGTGCGAAGGCTTTAAGGTAACTTCACGGAATCCCTCGACTGATGCTCGGGCTGACGAGGCTATGTGGATGACGAAGTTACGTTTGCGCTCGGTATTCGCGCTTGACCCAGTCGAGTGCTTCCTCGTGCGTTTTGAGGGCGCCTTCGAGCTGGCGCGTTTCCACGGCTTCCAGGATTTCGCCAAACTTTGGGCCCGGTTTCATTCCCAACGCGATTAGGTCATCCCCCGTAACTAAGGGCGGCGGAATGATCGGCTCGTTTGCGAACTCTTCTTTTTTGCGCTGAAGGAATTCGTAATTGTCGAGCATGGCATGGCTGCCGGCGCAATCGACGCGATGGAGTTCCAGTTCATCTTCAAAAGTCGGGCGTGCCATGAATCGTTTCAGTTTGGCAACGCGCATCCGGGGCACGTCTTTAAAAACCATGTGCTGACGCACCATCTCCACGGTGGCGTCGATTTCCGCGCGCGAAAAACGCAGACGCTCCATGATCTGTTCGGTCATCTCCGCGCCGATGCGATCATGCTCGTTGAAACGAATGCGGCCATCCGCATCCACCATCGCCGTCCGCGGTTTGGCGACATCGTGAAGGATGACGCTGAAAACCAGCGGCACGGAAACGTTTTCCGGCAAAAGCTTTAGCATTAATCGGGTGTGCTGAAAGACATCGCCCTCGGGATGAAACTGCGGCGGTTGGGCACAACCTTTCATCGGATCGATCTCGGGCAGAACTGCGCGCAGGAGGCCGGAGCGATCGAGCAAATCCCAGCCGCGCAATCGTTGTGGTGAAAGAAAGATGCGGACGAGCTCGTCGCGAATTCGTTCCGCGCTGATCTCGGTGATGGACGAGGAGCTTTGCTGCAGCGCGCTCCAGGTTTCGTTTTCAATTTCAAACTCGAGCACAGTCGCAAAACGAATTGCACGCAACATTCGCAAGCGGTCTTCCGCGAAACGTTGCGCCGGATCGCCGATGGCGCGGATCAATTTCGCTTTCAGATCGGCCCGGCCACCGACGAAATCGATCACTTCGTCCTTCACTGGATCGAAAAACATTCCGTTGATGGTGAAATCGCGCCGCTGCGCATCTTCCTCTGGCGAGGAAAAATGAACCTCGCTCGGACGACGTCCGTCCAAATAAACATCGTCGGAACGGAAGGTCGCGACTTCGAATTGGAATCCGTTTTCCAAAACGACAATGACTCCGAAGTGGGCGCCGACCGCATAAGTGCGCGGGAACAATTTCTGCACTTCCTCCGGGCGCGCGTCGGTGGCGATGTCGATGTCTTTCGGCGCAAGCTTACGCACCATGTCGCGTACGCAGCCGCCGGCGAAGTATGCGATATGGCCCTGTTCGCGCAGTTTTACCGCGATGCTGCGTGCGGTTCCTTCCATTGTCACAGCTACCAGTTTTGCATTGCGCAGCCTTGTAGGGCAACCGTTCCCGGTTGCCAGCTCGGGGATCGGCAGGGGGAACGCCCGGCGAGCGGGCGCATCGCGGTGCCGGCCTGCCCTACAATTCTACTGGCGCGAATCAATCGCTTCTACCTTCGGCGGTGGACAGCGGTCTTTGGCGCAAAGTATCAATGATGAAGCAGATCACCGCGATACAGATGCAGGAATCGGCGACGTTAAAGGCCGGCCACGGATTGGCAAAACGAACATGTAAGTTAACGAGAAGAAAATCGATGACATGACCGTGGGTCAGGCGATCGGTCAGATTGCCCAAAACCCCGGCGAGGAGCAGAGCGAGGGAGAGATCGCGCCAGGCATCTTTGTGATCTTGTTTGCGCAAGAGAAGGAAAACCACCGCGACCAGGGCAACGCACGACAGCACGATAAAAAATGCGTTGTTGTTTTAACATTTACCAGATAAAACCAGCGAGGAATGATCTCGAGTTGGGATTCGGCATCGATGTGATGCAAAATCCAATACTTGCTGATCTGATCGAGCGCATAGAGCGGCAGGGAAAGGAACACGATCCACTTCATATCACGCCAAGACGCCCGCATCCCGAGCGAAGTCGAAGGGATCCCGATGCGAAACCTTAAAGATAACGTCCGCGGCATCCCTCGGTCCGAGCCGGACTGGCGTTTTCGCTCGGGATGACGGCTTCATTTTGTGGTAACCACGCTTTCGCAGCGGTCGCACAAATCGGGGTGGATCGTGCTTTGGCCGACAGTTTCGCGATGGCGCCAGCAACGCGCGCATTTTGCGTACGGTGTTTTCTCGACACTGGCGGAGACCTCATCCGCGTCTTCGATAATGAGGTCGCTTAAAATAAAAAATTCTTCGAGCTCCTCCTTCGAAGCCGAACCGAGTGTTTTTCGATCGCATTTCAACGTGACCCGAGCTTCGAGCGAGTTGCCAATCAGTTTTTCCTGACGCGATTTTTCCAAGGCCTGACCGATGACGCCGCGCAGTCTTAATAACTGATCGATTTGCTGATTGACGGATGCATCACGCACGCCTTCACCGATCTCTGGGAATAACTGCACGTGAACGGAATTTGTAGCCGCGGTCGCTGACCGCGGGCCGGCGTCACCGACGCCGGCTACAGTATAACTCCACGCCTCCTCGGCGGTGAAGACCAGGACTGGCGCGAGCAAACGACACAGGGCATCGAAAATTTCATGCATCGCGAATTGGGTGCCGCGGCGGCGCGGCGAATCGGGCGCGTCGCAATACATTCGGTCTTTGGTGATGTCGATGTAGAGGCTGCTGAGATCGACTGCGCAGAAGTGATTGATAGTGTGGTAAACCTTGTGGAACTCGAAGGTTGCATAGGCGTTCCGGCATTCCGCGATGACATGATCGAGCCGATCGAGAATCCAGCGATCGATTAACGTCGCGCGACCTAAGAACCCCTCACCTTCATCCTCTCCCCTGCGAGAGGAGAGGTCTGCGCTTTTTGTAGCGGCGGTCTGTGACCGCCGATCTTTCGCGTCTTGGTTTCGGCGCTCATAGAGCGCAGCTACAGGTTTCGAGTCGGGGATATCAAAAAGATTTCCTAACAAGATGCGAAGAGTATTGCGAATCCGGCGGTAGGTATCGCCCAGACGGGTGAACATTTCCTCCGAGAAGGGAACATCGTCTCCAAAATTAATGCTGCTCGCCCATAATCGAATTAGATCAGCGCCGTGTTTTTTTACGAAATGCCCGGCGTCCGTCGGCTTGTCGTAAGTGCCGGACTTGGAAATTTTCTTTCCATCGAGATCGACGACGAACCCATGAGTCAGACACATCTTGTAGGGGGCGCGATCATTCAGGACGATGCTGGTCATGAGCGACGACTGAAACCAGCCGCGATGCTGATCGGTTGCTTCGAGATACATGTCGGCCGGGTCCCGCAATTCCGGGTGAGTGGCGCAAACCGCGCGGTGCGAAACGCCGCTATCGATCCAGACGTCGATAGTATCGTTGCGTTTGGTGGTTCCTTCCGGCAATTCCAGCTCGCGCGTGAGTTCGGCATCGCTTAATTCGAACCAGACGTTCGAACCGCGTTGCGCGACAAGATCGGCAAGTCTGCGAATCCAATCGGCGTTTAATGTGGCTTTTCGATCTATATAGAAGACCGGCAATGGCACCCCCCAACTGCGCTGACGTGAGATGACCCAGTCCGGGCGCGATTCGACCGTTCCGGCGATGCGGTTTTCGCCCCACGAAGGGATCCATTTTATTTGATGATGAATGGCATCCAGCGCTTTGCCGCGGATCTCGTCGAGGCGGATAAAAAATTGTTCAACCGCGCGAAAGATGATCGGTGTTTTCGAGCGCCAGCAATAGGGATAGCTATGATGAAAATTTTGTTCGGCCAGGAGCATGACGCTGGCGCAGGATGCGAATAATGTCGGCATTGGCGTCGAAGACATATTTGCCGACAAGCTCCGGAATCCCGACCTCGTTAGTGTAGCGGCCGTGATCATCGACCGGCGAGAGAATCGGGAAACCGTTTTTTGATCCGAGCAGGTAATCGTCTTCGCCGTGGCCGGGTGCGATGTGGACCGCACCGGTGCCAGTGTCCATGGTGACGAACTCGGCCAGCAGGACCATGGCAGTGCGCGGCAGAAAGGGATGTTGTGCACCGATGCCTTCGAGTTTGTCGCCGGGAAAAGATTGTATCGGTTCGCCGGTTGGTTCGAAACCGGTGGCGGCACAAAATTGGGGAACGAGTTTGTCGGCGAGAACGAGAGTTTCGGTTCGGGACGCTGAGGTCCCTCCCACGTTCGAGGTCCCTCCCACGTTCGGCTTGCTGAATTCCTGGACGACATAAATTTCTTTCGGATGCACGGCGATGAGCAGATTTGCCGGCAGTGTCCATGGCGTGGTGGTCCAGATCGCGATACTGGCCTTGTCTTTGAGCGCGCCCGAGATAATCGGAAACTTCACAAATACGGCGGTGTCATCGCGTTCCTGGTATTCCACTTCGGCTTCGGCCAGGGCGGTCTGTGCGCCGGTGCTCCAAAAGACCGGCTTCAGCGATTCGTAAACCAAACCCTTTTCAACGCAGACGGCGAAGGCGCGCAAAATCTCCGCCTCGTAAGCGGGATTCATGGTGAGATAGGGATGTGCCCAATCGCCGAAAACGCCGAGGCGTTTGAATTGTTCGCGCTGAATATCGATGAATTTGCGCGCAAAAGCTTCGCAACGTTTGCGCACCTCGAGTGGGGCGAGGTCGCGTGATTCCTTCACCACCTTGTATTCAATGGGGAGTCCGTGGCAATCCCAGCCCGGCACGTAAGGCGCGCGTTTGCCGAGCATGGTTTGGGATTTCACCACGAAATCCTTCAGAATTTTGTTGAGCGCAGTGCCCATGTGAACGTCGCCATTGGCAAAAGGCGGGCCATCGTGCAGGACAAAAAGCTCTGCATTTGCGCGTGTCTTTTGAATCTGCTCATAAACGCGCGTTTCCTCCCATTTCTTTAGCAATTCGGGTTCGCGCTGCGCCAGATTCGCCTTCATCGGAAAATCGGTGCGCGGAAGGTTGAGAGTATCTTTGTAATTCCGGGTCATGGTAAGGAGCGGTGCTAACTAGCACCCGGATCGCGGCAAATCAACGCGCACAGGTGCACTGGTTAGTCAGAGATAACGGGGAGGAGTACGGGCTAAATTTGCGATGATGCCCTAACCACACCGAACATCTGATCGCTGCGATAACAAAAACCCGATTTTAGCGAAAAGTACCGCTCGACAATCCGACCCCATTTTTGTACAAAGCAGCATTAGTGGCGGCGCATCCGAAATAAAACGAGTGACCGGCGTACCGTCGTTCTTTTAAAAACAATACCTCCTCACCTCATGAAAAAATCTTCCGGTTCTGAATCGGGCGCATTCAACCCGCGCATCTTCGCCGCCTTCCTGCTCTGTTCAGCAGGCGTATGGCTCGGCGCGCTCAGCTTCGCGTCCACGCCATCCAGTGGAACGCTTACGAACGCGTCCGGCCCAGTCAACTACGATGCCGGCCCGTTTTTCGTCGCCAACCCGACGCCCGTCATTGAACTTGACAGTGGGCCCGAATGCGGTGGTTCAGCTCAGCCGTGCGATGATTTTAAGCTTACCGTCAATTTGCCCTCCGGCTATACGACTACATATCCGAACGCTTCGGTAAAGGTCACACTCAGTTGGACCGACAGCGGCAGCGGCTCTTCAGACTACGATCTCTACATCTACAAAACGCCACGCGGCGACTGTAGTCCGAACGATTGCACCAGCACGGACGGCACCCAGGCCGCTGATTATCAGTCCGCCAGCAGCAGCAATCCTGAGATCGCCACCATTAGCCCACTGCATGACGGTTCGCAGACATACACAGTCGTAGTCGTTCCCTACACGCCAACGGGCGAGACCGTGCATGTGACAGCCGAATTGGTGCCGGGTTCTGGAAGCACTGGCGGCGTTCCCGGTTTTGGGGGGCCTGATCCAAGCGCGCCGGGCGTTCCGCGTTACCAGAATTTCTACGCACCTGATGGGACGTCCGCGCAAAGCAGCTCGGGCGAGTTCAATATTGGTTACAACCCGAAGACGGGCAGGATCATGAACATGAACATCGGTCCAGTCTGGCGCATCACTCCGCCTGAACTGCTGAGTCCCGCGAAGCCCGAATGCTGCGAAGGTCTGTGGGAAGACAAGAGTAATCCTACGACGAACACCGGGCTTGATCCCATTCTTTGGATCGATCAGACGACTGGCCGTACTTTCACTTCCAATTCTACGGCCGGCGCCAATGCCGTTTACGGCTACAGCGACAATGATGGCGACCTGTGGGTGCCACTTGCTGTGTCACCGCCCAGCGGCGGTACCGACCACGAAACAATCGCCTCTGGGCCATTTCCTGCGTCGTTGGCCACGCTGTCAACCGCGGCGAACCAGGGCGAGGCAGTTTACTATTGCTCGCAGACATGGCCGCTAGGACCTGCAACCTGCCAGCGCAGCGATACTCTCGGTGCAAGCTACGGCCCGGGCGTATTCGCTTATTATGGCAATGGCATTACCAAATGCGAAGGCTTGCATGGTCATGTCCATGTCGCCCCGGACGGAACTGTCTGGTTACCGGTGAACCAATGTGCTGGCAATCAGGGCGGCGCCTTCAGCACCGATGGCGGTGTTACCTGGCATGAGTTTACCGTTCCGAACGCTATATCGCAGGCCGAAGGAGCTGATCCTTCAATTGCGATCGATAGCACCAACAGGATTTACTATTCCTACGTTAACAATGAGCCAGTTCCTACTGGTCAACCGCTGGAAGGACACGCGCGCGTCGCTGTCGGTACTCTCAATAAATCGACCAACACGATCACCTGGACGAGTAACTTCGATATCGGAGCTTCTCATGGCATCAAGAACGCGGCTGAGATCGAGGCCGTGGGCGGTAGCATCGGCCGGGCGGCGGTAGGTTTCCTCGGCACCGACATTGCTGGTGACTACCAGGCGATCAGCTTCCCCGGCGATTGGTACGCATTCATCGCCACGACGTATGATAACGGTCAACACTGGGTCACGGTGAACGCTACGCCGAACGATCCGGTGCAGCATGCCAGCGGTATCTGGCAGCAAGGCGGTAGCCATCAGGATCGCAACCTTCTCGACTTCAACGAAATCACGGTCGACAAGAATGGCCGCGTTCTTTACGGCTACAGCGATGGTTGCGTAAGTGACGGCTGCATCGCGGGCACTGCGCCGAACGATTTCACCGCCTTCATGCGCGTCGCCCGCCAATCCGGAGGCAAGAGCTTGTTCGCCAGCTACGACGCGAACACCGACACAACGACAGCGTTGCTGCCCAAGCCGCCGTGCTTGTCGGGAGCACGCGATTCTACGGAGTCCTTCTTAAACTGGAAAGCGCCGGATAACGGCGGCACCGCTACCACCGGTTACCAAATCCTCCGCGGCACCCGCTCAGGTGGTGAAACAATGCTTGTCGCCAATACCGGTAGCGATAAGACGACATACATCGACACTACGGTGGATCCAACGGTAGCTGACTACTTCTACAAGGTTAAAGCGATCAACAGCGTAGGGATTGGCAACGCCAGTAACGAGATCGACCTGAAGGTTGGTCCATCTTTGCAACCCCCGCTCCCGTACTCGTGCAGCGGGGACGACGTAGTAACCGACCCCGCAGGAGATGCGCACAACCCATCCGGACTCGGTGGGACCACGAGCCAGGCCGACATTACCGCGATCTCGTTCTCCGCTAACACTCCGGCCACGACCATCACCACGACGATGAACCTGGCCAATCTCTCCGACGTCCCATCGGCCGGCACAACGTTCACCTACTACTACGTCATATGGACGGCAAATAATGGGAACCAATATGCTACGCGAGCAACAGTCAGCCCCGGCGTGGAAAGCTACGCGTGGGGACCGTGGGACGCAGGAAATGAAAGACTTGCAAGCTCCACTTCGACCACAGGTACGTTTACGCCCGGTGTCAATGGCACGATCACCGTAAACGTGCCAAAAACTGGCGTCGGCAATCCGACGATACCCATCACAAACGTGAATGGGACGCCAGCTGCGACTAACCCGTACGGACTCACGATCGCCGGCGAAGGCGTGCTGGGCAGCGGACTGTACTTCATCAGTCCAATGGATCGCGCGCCGAATACTGGTTTTGGCCAGAAGTGGGCGATCTGCCCGCCGCCAAACAATCCGCCGACGGCGGTGTTAACCGCAAACCCAACATCTGGTCCGCCGCCGTTGACGGTTAACTTCAGCGGCTCCGGCTCGTATGACCCCGATTCTGGAGACCACATCGCTTCCTACACCTTCAACTTCGGTGACGGAACATCGGTCACGCAAACCACTGCAACCGTTTCCCACACCTACAACAAGGCGGGAACATATGGAGCGACGCTGACTGTGACCGATACGCATGGTGCAAAAAGCCAGAACGCGGCCGAGGTCACGATCACTGTTACCGCACCCGACCTGATTGTTTCTACCCTCAAGGCTGCTAACAATCAGGCGCCACAAGGTGCAAAGATTCCAATAACCGCGACGATCAGTAACATCGGCCAGGCAGACGCTGGCACGTCTCATACCAAATTCGTGCTCGACGGTAGCACCGTGCTTGGTGACATAGCCACGCCTGCCATACCGGCTCAATCGTACACGTCGGTAACAGTCACTTGGAACACAGCCGGTGTGACGAAGGGTAACCACACAATCTCAGCGACGGCGGATAGTAGAAACGAAGTGGCTGAAAGCGACGAAACCAATAACACGAGCGCACCAGTCACGATCTACATCAAAGGCAACAAGACAAGGTAAAGAATAGCTTATTGGAATGCTCTTCGCGTGACGGGTCTCGGACAAAATTGAATTCGATTAGACCTTAAAGATGCCACGCGTCGTCTTTGCTCGTCGGCTAAAGCTGGCCCTTACTTTTGTTCCCTTGCTGGTGATGGTAGGCGGCGGGTGTAAGAAGTCTCAGCAGAGCATCAATGTGTTGCCAACGCCTAGTGAGCAGCATTTGCCCACGCAGAGTCACAACGCTGTCGAGCCACGAGTTTCGCCGTGCGTTTTGATCACGAACGACGAGGTCGGCGCGATCCAGCACGCAACCATCACTGACGCGAAGAGCAGTTCCGGCATCAGCGGTGCCATGCTGATGTCGCAATGCTATTACTCTGCGAAGGAGCCGAACATGTCGGTTAGCCTGGCAGTGATCGAACATAACCCCCAAGATGCGTCCGCACCTGATGCGAAAAGTTACTGGACCCAGAGCTTCCACCGGTTCACAGGGGACGAATCCGATGAGGAGAAACCGGGCGAGAAAAAAGAAAAGCTTGGCGGAGTAGAGCGAGAGGAAAAAGAAAAGGGAGTGCCGCCGAAGAGGCTCGATGGTATTGGCGAGGAAGCGTTTTGGTCCGGCAACCGTTTCGGTGGAGCGCTTTACGTGCTCAAAGGCGACGTTTTCATTCGGGTAAGTGTCGGCGGGCCGGACAATGAAGAAACCAAGATCGAGAAGTCGAAAACCTTAGCGCAAAAAGCGCTGAGCCGGCTGCCGTAATTTAGACAGCTTCCCCGCTGCTGTCGTGGCAGCCGTGTCGGCTGCAATTCGAATCATCGCAGGCGATACGCCCGCCTCTACAAATGTTGCAATGATCGAGAAGCTGTGGTTTTCCAAAAATTTGCAAGTTCCGACGCGACCAAATTACCGCCGACTTCCGATCTAAACTCGATGAGCCGGAGTAGTTTACATTACAAAACCGTAATCTTGTCTCTCTGGCCTTTATCGTTCACAAAATTGTCATCGCTTCCTACGGGAAAAGGCAGCGCCTCATCTCTCCTTAAAACCCATGAAAACTAATTCGTCACATTCAATCTCTGCTCGAACTACCCTTGCCATCCTTTTGTCTTTAGCTGGCTTCGGCTTTCTCTGCGCGATTCCGTTCATTGGCACGCGCGCGCAATTGCCCTCTAACGTGATGACGTTCAGCGGCGCGTTCGATACTACCAGTCCGTATCCATGCGCAACCTTCTCGGGCCCGTTTGTGGTACCGCCCGGCCAGGCGCGGATTATTGTCAACGTCAATGCGAGTGTTCCAACAAATGACCTGGCCGTTACACTAGTTGGCCCGGATGGAACTCCGATCCACACGGAAGATAACGGCGTCGGCAACGAGGCCTTTGACTATGAAGCTTCACCCGTCCCGACTGGTAATTATACCGTTTACGTCTGTGCGTCTTCCAACCCTCTCGCGCCCTTTATCCAACCTTATACTTACACCGGCACGTTTACCTACAACGACGTGGCCGCATCTTCTAACTGCCCGGCGAACTTTACTCCAACCTTGCCTGCTGCGCCTGCCGATGCTGGTCCAAAGATCGGATATGAGAACTTCGAAGCACCGGGGGTTCTGACGCCAATTACGCAGACAAGCTCGGGCGCGTTCACGGTTGAGTACCTCGGACGCAGTGCCTTTGAGCCATCGATCGGCGTGCACTGGACGACAAACGTCACCGCGTACCAATCCGATCTCGAGAGCCTTTTTGTAACATTCGGATCAAATGGGCTTGCGACCTGGGTGAACCGCCGTGCGCCGACATCTCAGTTCATCGATTCCGATCCTATTTTGTTTACCGATCGGCAGACTGGACGGACGTTCGCGAGCGAGCTGACCCTGTTGTCGCCTGACACGGTTAAAATCTCTTACACGGATGATGACGGCCAGACGTGGATCCCTGACCAGACGGGAGGCATTGCATCGGCGGTCGATCATGAAACGCTCGGTGGCGGCGTGTATCGGCAAGATCTTGCAGCTGTTCCGCCAATCGTGGCGCCACCTCATTCCCCAACATATCCCAACGCAGTCTACTACTGCTCGCAGGACCTAGAAACCGCGCTGTGTTCGCGGAACGATGATGGCGGTCTTACCTATGGCCCGTCTATCCCAATGTACGTGGGGACTCAATGCGGCGGCTTGCACGGGCATGTAAAGGTTGCGCCGGACGGAACGGTTTACGTTCCGAACCGCGACTGCAGCGGCACGCAATCGGCTGTCGTATCGGAGGACAACGGAGTTACATGGGCAATCCGACCAGTTAATACCTGCACTTACGCTGCCAAACCCTCCCTTGTGGGAACTGGCGATGATCCAGCCATCGCCATTGATGATAGCGGGCGCGTCTATTTCGCCTTTTCAAATTTTGGGACCAGCGCCGGTGTCGCGGTTTCTAGTGACAAGGGCAAGACCTGGACGAACATGTATGACGTAGGTGCTGCGTACGGTGTGAAGAACGTCGCCTTTCCGGCGGCGGTTGGCGGGAGCAACGGCCGAGCAGCCGTGACTTTCTATGGATCGACTACGCCGAACGGAAGTGCGACCGGCGATTCCAATGAGGGCAGCTTCACCGGCGTCTGGCATCTTTATGTCGCCCACACGTTTAATGGCGGATCGACTTGGACGACTACGGACGTGACACCAACACTGCCGATGCAGCGGAGCGGACTGCTGCGTGGAGGCGGAGCCGATATCGTGCGCAATTTGGCTGACTTCTTCGACGTGACGATCGATAAGCAAGGCCGTGTCGAAGTCGGCTACGCGAATGGCTGTGCCGGTGGTCCTTGTTCACAGGCCGCGGCCACCGCGCATGGGAACGCCTACTCTGTCACTGCTACCATCGCGCGGCAATCCAGCGGACGTCGGCTGCTCGCCAGTTTTGATCCAGCTACCCCGACCTCCAAACCGGGTGCACCGTTCGTAACAGCATATCGCGTTGGCAGCGTTGTCCATCTCGCGTGGAATGAAGCCGACACGGGCAACGCTTCGATCACAAACTACAAGATCCTCAGAGGTACATCGAGCGGCAAGGAAACCAATCTAGCGACTATTAAGGGAACGCAGATGAAATACGATGACACAAAGGCAACTGATCCGACAAAGACGTACTACTACAGGGTAGTTGCGATCAACAAGGTTGGCCAAGGATCCTCCGCTGAAGTAGCCGCCCCATACATGGGCGATGCATGTAATGGGATGGTCATCCACCGCAATGATCCCAGCCATCCGGAATCATACGGCGGTGCGATATTGACGACCGCTCCGATCGGCCCAGGCGCAACTCCAGTGCCAACACCAACCCCGCCGGTGCTTGCAAGTGCAATCCCGCAACTCCTTATCGACTACGTCTCGGTGGCTGAGCCCGCATCCGCTCCCGGCTACTTTGTCTTTAAGATGAAGGTCAACACACTTTCTTCTATTCCTGCGAATAGCCGCTGGCGCATTGCCTGGGACTGGTGGACGCCAACGACCCAGATGTATTACGTCGGGATGAAGAGCAACCAGGCTGGCGCGGTTAGCTTCGAGTACGGCACACTTGCGGATGCTGGAGTTCCAGCAGTCCTCGTGTTGGGTGAGACGAAGATAGCCGATCTCCCACAGAGTCCGACGGGAACCCATTATGATCCCGATGGGACAATTACCATGTATGTGCCGAAGAGCGGTGTTGGTAATCCGCAACGCGGCGATCTACTCGGCGCAATTGGGGGCAAGACGATCACGGGAGATGTGCCGGGCGTTACCGATACGTTGGAACGTTCGACGACTTTCATAGACCACACCTTTGTGAAAGGTAACTCGGATAACAGCTACCCTGCTGCAACTTACAGGGTAGCTGGAAACAGTACCTGCGGCCAACCTTAGTTCCTTAATAGCAACCAGGATTAGGAGCGAAGCCGTTCCCCCCTCACGTAGCGGCTCCGAGCGCGGGCATGAGAATGAAATCCCTGCCGCCCGCTGCTCGCTTTGATCGCCGCCAAGCTAGCCGGGCGGGTGTCCGCTGCGGGGCACACCTGATTCTAACGCAGTGAACAAAGATTTTGGGCCATCGCAAACCACCCGATCCCGCTCGCGGGCGAAGCATCTTTTGCCATTCCAAGTCTCTCGTCAAAAACGCTTTAAAGTGGTTTCGCTAATCGCGCATTAACCCGGTGCGCGATCGAGGATTTTTCTTGCTCGATAAGTCTTCTTTGTTAGCCTGAAATACTCAGAAACAAACCACTCATCCCCATGTCTCGTCGCCTTTGTTTCTTTGTCACTCTCTTCTTGAGCGTCGCAAATTTCGCCAGTGCCCAGGTAACAGTTACCACCAATCCCGTCGGCTTCACCACCACCACACTTTTGGGAAGTTCCGATACTTTCGTTTCAGTTCCCTTTATTCGCCCGCCCGAATTCATCGGAGGTATTGCTTCTGCCAGTGGAAGCACCATCACATTAGTGGGCAATCCCTTGAGCCAGAGTCAATTTTTGTACGGGGGTGCTCAGCATAATCACTATTACGCGCTGATCGGCCCGATTAGCGGAACGGGAACAAAGGAAGGCCACACGTACTTAATCATAGGAAACGGAACCGGGACACTAACAGTTGATGCGAGTAATGACGATTCAACTAACTTAAGTACAATACCGGCTAACACTCAGGTCCAGGTGATTCCGTACTGGACACCTGCGACTATCTTTCCAGCGAGCGATGCGAACGTTTCTTTCACTCCGACAACGTCCCCTCCGACTTACAAAACCTTGCTTCAGGTGCCGGACTACTCGGCTCCCACCTACAATTCCCCCTACGCAACACAGTATTACTTTGATGGTAGCTCCAGTTCCTGGCACCGTATTAACAGTCGTGGCGGCGACGGCGGTGTGGGCGATGACGACCCGCTGCTTCCCGATGGCTATTTTGTAGTTCACAATGGTAACAAAGCGCCCACTCGTCTACTGACAAACCTCGGCGCTGTGTTGCTAAGAAAGATGTCAACGCCCTTGGCGACTGCGACAAATCGGACTCAGGATAATCCGATCGGCGTGGTGCGCCCGGTTGACGTAGCTCTCAACGCCACCGGGCTAGGGCCAGCCAATGGCTCCTTTGTTGCGGGCGATCAGCTGCTAGTCTTCAACAATGCCCAAGCGGCCTTCAAAAAGTCGCCGGCCGCATATTTTTATGACGCTTCGGTTGGTAACAGTGGAGGCTGGCGGCTGCTGGGAGATACAACGGCGACGACAGACCGCGGGGCCGATATCATCCCCAAGGGAGCCGGAGCCGTAGTACGAAAAGCGCAGACATCCGACGGGCATTCCGCATTTTGGACCAACGCCTTTCCGGTACAAGCGATCGACGCCGCTTCAATAAAAATCCATGGAACTGGAACGGGGGCCCAGACATTGGGTGTTACTCTTCCACTAAATACCCAGTTCAATACTATCCCCGGTATCGAATGCCGCGTTCCCGGTCTAACCCTTGCTGGGGCAGGAATCGACGACCAAATCGTAATTACATTCCCGACGCCCGTCACATTTAGCAACGTCATTTCGACGTCAGGTGGCGCGTCCGTTGACAGCTTCAGCGGCAACGGGTCATCGATCGTCACAATAAATCTCAAGAACGTCGTCAATACGCGAAAAACCACTGTTACCTTGCTCGGTGTAAACGACGGCCAGAACACAAACGACGTCGCCGTTCAAATGGGTGTGCTGCTGGGGGATGTCAGCGCGACCGGCGGTGTCGATAAAAATGATGTCTCTGCGGTGCAGAAACACTCGGGTCAGAAGGTGAACCAAGGCAATTTCCGGTTCGACGTCAACGCCACGGGGGGCATAGACGGCGCCGATGTGTCAGTAACGCAGGGACAAACCCGGACCTCCCTGCGATAGCCAATAAGTTAAACAGGGCGGTTATCGTTCAATAATCAGTCCTAAGCGCCATCTCGCTCTCAGTGTTGGTGGCAGGCCGCCGGCCGGCTTGCAGAATATGGGCGAACGCGTTAAACAAATCGCGAGTTGACCGCGCCAACTGAATTACGCTTGAACTCTGTGGGGGCTCGTTAAACTACTCAACCTTCACTGCAAAAGAGGCAACTTGAGACGCTTTCTTCCATTCGTCATCGTAGCCGTGGTCGGATTCGTCACGCTCGGAGCGGCTATTATGCTTTATCGGTCAAAGCTCCTTCAAGCGACGGCCATTCCCAAAGCAATGGCCGCTGCCAAAGAGCGGACTGAGGAAGTACACGTGCGCGGACCGGCTAATGCCGCGGTTACTCTTGAAGAATTTGGCGATTTCCAATGCCCTCCTTGCGGTGCTATGGAGGGGCCTCTCCAGCAAATTGAGCGCGATTACGCCTCCAGCTTACGTGTCATCTTCCGCAACTTTCCTTTTACCATTCATGAGCATGCCCACGAGGCTGCCTATGCTGCCGAAGCGGCAGGTCTCCAGGGACGCTTCTGGGAGATGCATGACTTGCTATATCGGGAACAATCAGTGTGGGCCAAGAGCAGCGATGTTCAGTCCTTATTTGACGCCTACGCTGGAATGATCGGCTTGAACCTCGAACGCTTTAAGAAAGACGTTAGCGGCGAACAGGTAAAAGCTAAGGTAGAGGAGGATCGAAAACGAGGCGAGGCCCTCGGAGTTCGGAATACTCCGACCATCTTCATTAACGATGAGTCGGTTCCTCCCACCTCGCTGAACCCAACCGCCTTGCGCGCCGCGGTCGATGCCGCGGTGAAGCAGAAAACCAGGTCTTGAAATGAAAAACAATCGCGCGACTTCAAAGCCGGGAGGCAACGCCATCGCTATATCGCGTTCTCAAATCGTCATTTACGCCATAGTTGCATTAATCTCGTTAGCCGGCCTCGCCGATGCAACCTATCTTGCGGTCCAGGCCTTGACCGGCGAGACCATGGTCTGCGGCGGGTCTCCCGACTGTTTTAAAGTGCTGGGTAGCCCGTACGCGCGCATTGGGGGAGTTCCGCTCGCTTTCATCGGCGCGGTCGCTTATTTTTGTGTTTTCAGTTTCGCGATTCTCGCCGCCTTCGGGTACGCCCGGGTCCGCCGCTTATTACTGTTCACGGTGTGGTCGATGTTCGCCGTCACGCTTTGGCTCCTCTACACTCAAGCATTCATTCTTCACGCCTTCTGCCGCTACTGCCTGTTTTCGGCGGCGATGGTCTTTCTTCTCGCTGGGTTGATTGTCGCCAGCCGTTCGCCCTAAACCTAAGGGACTGCGCGAACGGGCGATTCCAGGTTATAGACCTCGAGAAGCACGATACCGCTGCCGCCATGAGCGCCGCGTACGATAGCGGTGAACGCGCCCGAGGGCAGTATGGTGGAGATGGCGGCGTCGGCGTCATTGGGGGGTTGGAGCCCAGTCGCCTGAATGGCGGTTTGCTGGATTTGCTTCCAATTATCGTTAGCTGCGACAAGTACACCGTTGGCATCGCGAAGCTCTATCGTAGGGTCCGTTAATACATTAACGACGCCCAATGGAGCCAGCGACGGTCCCAATGCCCGCACCAGTACTGGGGAGGCTCCGCCTCGCACGATGTAACCACCTATCATGACGTCGTTACCTGTTCCCACCAAACCGCGAGTCGAAATATTTGCCAGCTGCGATGAGGCGACAGAATCCACGTCGTATACTTCCAGCAGACCTGTTCCCGTTGCGCCGCTTTTGCCGCTTTCAATCGCTGTATATGAACCTGGCGCAAGAGTTGTCCAAATGGCCGATTCGCGCGGGTCAGTGGGCCTCAGGTTGGCAGGTATTTGGGCTGCGTTCGCTGCTAGCGCCCAATTATCGTTAACTGTAATATTGGTCCCAGTCTCAGTGCGCAAATCAAGAACAGGATCCTGTAACGTCCCAGTTAGTCCAAAAGCGGCCAGGGAAGGCCCCAGCCCGCGAATGAGAATTTGTTTGGACCAAGCACCGGCAATAATGAAGCCGGCTATTAATTGATTTTCGTCATTAACAATTCCTGCGCGCGTCGACGTGTTTGCGAATGTTCCGGTGGATGCAGGTTGTGTCACAACCTCGTTCACTCCATTGGCGCCGTTCGGGTCGCGAGGAAATTTCGCGTAGCGGCGTAAGCGAAGGCTTCGGACCCCCATCTCGGCTCGCAACCGCGCCAATCGACGAAGTACCGGTGGCTGCGTTTCTGTCGCCAGTGCAGGCACCCAAGGTCGCAACTCTTTTGAACAGAGACTAGGAAAGGGCGTCGAACTAAGGGGGACGCGGCACGATATAAACTTGCGCCACATATGAACGTGAGCTTGAGAATCGGTTTCTACATTACGGCTGCTACTGCCATACTTGATTTCATGATGCTGAATCTCTCGCCGGCGCAAACGCCCCAGAACTCAGTTGCAGCTGCAACTCCGGGAGAGACAGCTTTGGGTTTCGATCAAGAGAAAGCCGTTCGCCATTTCAAATTGCTTCCGGACGGCGGCGCAATAGAAATGACCGCAAATGATCCCGCGGACGTCGGTGCGATCCGGCGCCAAGTAGCGAACACTGTGGCTATGTTCGGACAAGGGAAATTCGAAGTCCCAGCGGTTACGCGCGGACGAAACCCGCCAGGAGCAAACAGAATGAGCCAGTTAAAAGGCGACATCTCTTACGCGGCAGAAAATTTGCCGGATGGCGGGCGAGTACGCATTACGACGGCAAACTCAGAAGCACGGAACGCTGTTCATGATTTTTTGCGCTTCCAAATTCAGGAACGTAAAACGGGCGACTCGCTCGCCGACCCGGGACCAGCCAAGCGGAAGCACTCAACGAATAATCTCGGCCACGATGCGCGGCCCGCTCCCCCTTAACTTGTCGCGGCTAGAGAAGCGTAAACCCCTCACCCTTGAGGGAGAGGAGGACGCGCCAGCGGCTGGTGAGGGGACAACGAATTCGTTAAAATGCTTACCAAGCGCGCAAGGCAAGCGCTTTTCTGACAAGCTTCGCCGCAAGTGGTCATACAGCGCGGCTCGCGCCCCGGCAAGATGAGAGGCACGGCCTGTTAACTAGGGCGACTCTCGCGTCAGGCCTGAAGGACACGCAGCTCTAGCGGTTCGCCAAAGGTGCGTTGCGGAAAGGGCACCTCACGGAGCCTTCAGAATTTCGTAGAATCCGCGTCCATGTGTCGCTGCACGCAAGTGACCATCGGAGCTGATCGCAAGATCAAATACAGCGACGTCCGGCAGGCCAGTGCCGTATTGATTCCAGGTTGTACCACCGTCGGTAGAGAGGAAAACACCCCGGTCAGTGCCGGCGTAGAGATGGGTCGAATCTGCTCGATCGACCACGAAGGCGTTTACCGAAACATCCGGAATGCCGGTGCCGTCGATCGCTGTCCAGGCGACCGTGCCCGTACCGGTGTTATTCAGATTTGTTGTCTTCCAAACATGCCTCCCTGCGATGGCATTGCCGTTAAAAACGACGTAGGCGGTGTTCGCGTTGTTTGGGTCGATGACGGTGCGCGCGATATATTTGGCAGGCATCCCAGTAGTGGGCGTGCCAACGAAAGTCACATCTGTCATGTTCGCAGCCGTCGCCCCACCAGTGATCGTCGCAAACACCTTTCCGTTGTTGAGACCGACTATGCGGACGGCATCATTCGTCTTCGAAATACCGATATCGCTGACGGGGACACCAGCGGCGAAGACCTGACTGACGACGGTCATCGTGTCGCCCTTGTTAGTTGACCGATAAAGTTTATCCGTCCCGAAGTAAACCTTGTTTGGATTGCCCGGCCCAAGAGCCATCGGTGCGTAGAAATTCACAGCGTCGTTGAGCGAAATTCCGTTTAAACCGTTCGTGGTACCATCGCAGTGGACGACAGTGGGGTCCACGTCCGCGGGATCGCTGGAGTTCCCTTTAAATGACCACTGCCCCTCGGTCGCGCAGCTTGTTTTAAGGACGCGCCCGAAGCCGATCAGGACACCCGTAATGTTGAAATAGGTGTGATACATGGTCACGTTTTCCGTGTTCGTCGCGTTCTGGTCGATGAGCGCATAGCCGCCGTCACCGAAGTCAACACGATGCCAGGTTCGGTTCGGCCTAAAGAAGTTGGTGCCGTTGTCCTGGGTGCCGCCGATACTGAAGTTGGGGTCGGTCGGGTGGACCGCTATGCTCTGGAACTGTGTTGCGCTAAAGGTGGAATTGTTGCGATCTCTTAGCCAAGTCACACCCGCATCGGTCGACTGCCAAACGCCACCATCGTTGCCGGTGTAAATGATCGACGGATTGGATGGTGCGACACCAACCATGTGGCTATCAACATGCAGTCTATCGTTGCTTGGCGTAAATGTCTGGCCACCATCTCTGGAAAAGAGAAACGTCCCGTTCAGCGTGCCGACCACGTAGATGTTGTTTGCATTCGTCGGGTCGATCGCTACCCCCAGGTTGTAGGATCCTTGACCGTCTGCGAATCCATTCGCGGCCGGTAACGGGGAGAAGGTCGGATTGATGGTTGACTTGCTTGAGTCGTAAACGGCTTTGTAAGCTTGGCCTTGCCCTTGGTTGTTAGGGGCAGTCTCGCCGGTGACGGCTACCACGGTGACTGTGTTTCCGATCTTATTGATGGCGAATTTTATAGGCGCGAAGTCCTTCTTTGAGGTTGCTCGAAGTTTCGTGAACGTCGGAGAAGGAGCGCTCGCATTGCCTGTGAAGTAGATGCCCCCAAATGCGTTGGGTACATTGGCATCGGCGATCCCGACAAACACGCGATCGGAGTTGCCCGGCTCATAGACGATTGACGTAACCCGGAAGTCGGCGGTCGCAGGTAGGTTAGCGACCGCAAGCTTTGTGAACGTAGAGGCGCCATCAGTCGAACGAAAGAGACCGCGCGGGGGAGCACCGGTAGGGGCTTGCGGCCCGATCCCTTGCTGGCCGGTGGCACTCCCGACGTAAACGTTGTTATGATTATTCGGGTCGATAGCCAACCCGGGGATGCCGCGATGGATGAACTGATTGGAGCCGAATGGCCCGCTCAGGACTGGGCTGCCGCTTTTCAGTGCGGTCACCTTGTAAACACCGAAGCCAGCGTAACTGTCGCCCGAGAAGTTTGACTCGCCACTGCCGACCAGGAGCGTGTTCCCCGTCGCGTCTGTTGGATCAAGCTCGAGAGAACCGACGGCCAGCGTCATC
The DNA here is from genome assembly GCA_003220155.1 of Verrucomicrobiota bacterium. Classification (GTDB taxonomy): domain Bacteria; phylum Verrucomicrobiota; class Verrucomicrobiia; order Chthoniobacterales; family UBA10450; genus AV69. The sequence continues at coordinate 10,068 of QHRO01000242.1, read as the reverse complement.
GCGCCATCCATTAGACGTGTCCACGACGCGCCGCCATTAGTGCTCTTGTATACACCCCCCTGCGCCGCCCCAACATAGACAATACTTGCGTTGCCGGGATCTATTGCCACGGACGTCACGCGCCCGCTGACGGGGGATTGGGTGAGAGAGATTCCGTTAACATCAGCCGGTATGGTCTGGCCATTTGGAATAGGCGTCGGACCGATAGCCGCCCATGCTGGGCCAACCGTGGTGAAGGACCCGGGCGCGGATAGCGAAATCGCAGGTCCACTGGTCGGTTGAATCCCTGCTGCTCCATCTGTTAATATGGTCTCTGGCTCTGCGTAAGTTGGCGCTGTATCATCGATTCTTGGGTGGGGATGCCTTGCGGTTTGCTTGTGGGAATTCTGGGCATACGCCAAGGTCGGCACCACGAGAAGCGCGACGCTAATAGAAGCGAAGAAGACTGCGCGACAAAAGCCGACCCGCGATAAGGCGGGGCTGCCGATGGAAGATAGTAGTTTCATATAGGAAGCGATCTCAATTGAATTCTGGACACCCTAACCGGCATTAGGGTCCGTTTAGTTTCTTTCTGAGGCCGGTACTCATCCAAAATCAGGTAGTCGGTGAATTCCAACAAGATCGGAAAGGTAACGCCGTTGTTACTTCGACGGCTTGGGCCACTCTGGCGGGTCGGCTAGCGCTCAGCATTGCGAGAGTAACGGAAGCGAACAACACCATGCGAAGCAGGTGGAGCGCGGCGGATTTTGTATCGGCAGCGGATTTGAATGAAAGTTCCATGGAACTTACTGGAGTTTCCGAAGTTTCTAGAGATTGATAACCTTTGTGCTTGCATCAACCATGCCATCTCTACATCGTAGCTATAAGGGCATAAAAATGAATCACTTAACCAAATATAAGAAGGAAAGGCGAGTGTTCGTTCATCCCAAAAATGGGATTCAACAGTTTCAGCAATGGAATCGCTGATTCCGCTAGCTCATTTGAACCGAAACTGTCCGATTGCGGGTCCCAAGATTCTCCGTTTAATCCGACCCGAGCGAAGATTGTGCGCATGTCTTGCGGTTGTGGCCTGCGCGAATCTTCCCGTAACCTCGTCGAATACCACGTCGTAGCAAGTATCCAGAGTTGATCAATTGTCACGAGCGGTCGCAGCGGATAGCCACGCAAGCTGCACCACTCGTGAACGGCTTCTTCCGACCGGAAGAAAAGCACGTTGTTTCAGGTAAATACTATGTCATCCCACCACTTTGCTGCTGGAACTAGGCAGTGAAATAGCCAGGTCGATGGCTCGGGACCCTCAAGACTAACCTGTAGGCGCAATGGTTCGCCAGACTGTTCACATCTCGAATAGACAACAGCCGGCCGATGCAATGCGGCCGGAATTCCAAGCGCATCCCATGCGCAGTTAGCAAAGTATCGTTTACCGGTAACCGAAACGACATGCTGCGTTGCAACACCGGAAAACGGCGGTGCCATTCGGATCGATTCGCCGTCCGATTGCAACACAAGCACTCTTTGCGCGCGCAATCTCGCATAGCCCTGACGCACACTTTCTGTGTCTGAGCCGGTTAGCCTCGCGACCATTGACGCTGAAGGCGCCCGCCCCGTCTCAGCGAAATGCTTGTAAATCGCTACTTTGATTTGCGTATCCTGCATGACATTCGGCTGCGATTCGTTTGAGCCAGAGCTTCCCCAACATTTTTAGACTTTTTCGTCCTAGCGGAATGCGTTTGTCCGCATCTGCACCCGTTCCCGTCGTCCCATTCCGCGCGCGTCAGCAGAGCACGTCATCTGCAAAGGAGTCGATGAACCGCCAACCATGAGGAAATTCGCGTTGCTGCACGTCAGCGGATGCAGGCGAATTTCCGTGCAGTTGTTATGCAACTCCGTTATGCATTCCGCCGATGGTCATTGCTTCCCAAGGGAAGCGACCCTAACGGGATTCGAACCCGTGTTACCGCCGTGAAAGGGCGGTGTCCTAGGCCACTGGACGATAGGGTCGGCGAGCGCCAAATATCAAGACGACGACCGACCTTGCAAGTCGCGTTTCTCTCGAATGGTCGAAGCAAATCCCAGGTAACACCGCCGATTGGTGTTAACTAAGATCGAGCTTTGCGCCCTGACTCCGCGGCTCGACGGAGTCTCGCCCTACCAATGCGTGCGCGCGAAAATTTCATTGGTAGGGCGACGCTCTGCGGAGCCGCAAGCAAATCAGGGCGACCGGCTCGCAGAAATTTTTTCAATGAGTGTCGCTGTTCGCACCGCCGCTTCTCGATGCGGTTGAATGACGCGAAGGGCGTTGGTCGCCAGCTCTTCTCGCTCGGCGGAGTTACACAATAAACGACGCGAGTGTTCCATTAATTCCTGCGAATTTCGGACACACAGCGCGCCGCCTTCCGCGATGAGTTGATTTGCCAGACCTGCAAAATTTTCCATGTGCGGCCCAAAAATTACCGGCTTCTGTGCGCTAATCGCTTCGACCGGGTTTTGACCGCCATGCGCAGTCAGACTTTTCCCGATAAAAACAATCGTCGCGATATTGTACCAGTCCGGCAGTTCACCGGTGGTGTCGATGAGCAGGCAATCAGGCAATTGCGCGGGCTTCTCGGCTGCAGTGCGTCGAATCGCCCGCAGATTGCGCTGGCGTAATTCCGATTCTACTTCCTTCACTCTCTCGACATGACGCGGCGCCAAAACCAAAAACAAATTGGGGAATTCCGATCGGAGCGCGCAAAAAACATCCGCCAGAATCTTTTCCTCGCCCCGATGGGTGCTGCCGCCGAGAAGAATTGGCTGAGTCGCATCAATCGCTGTTTCGATGAATCGTCGCGCCGCGCTGGATAAAATCGACTGATTGAAAACGTCGTACTTGATATTACCAACCACATGAATTTGGGACGGGGTCGCGCCAAGATTTTTCCATCGCTCAGCGTCTTCGAGTATTGGCACGCAAACAAGATCGAGTTGACGAAAAATGGGCCCGACAAAAATCTTGAAACGTCGAAATCTTCGTTCCGAACGCGGGGATAAGCGTGCATTTGCCAATATGATCGGAGTTTTCCGGCGCGTTGCTTCCGCCACCAGGTTTGGCCAGACTTCCGCTTCGATCAAAATGATACGCTGCGGCGCAATAACGCGAAACGCGCGACGCATCACCGGCCAAAAATCAAGCGGGGCGTAGAGAACATCCATCCAATCGGGCGCACGCTTCTGTGCCAGAGCACGGCCGGTCGTTGTCGTGGTGGTGAGGACGCACTTCAGATCGGGTTGCAGTGCGCGCAATTGTTCCGCGAGTTTTAGCGCGATTACGACTTCACCCACACTGACGGCATGAATCCAGGTCAGGTTTTTTCCGTGCAAGCGTTGCCGGTATTCGGTTGAATAAAAACCGAGCCGTTGCCCAAAGTTTTTTCGATAGCCGCCGCGCCGGAACATTTTCGCGAGGTACGAGGGTAGGAACAGCAGCAGACCGATTGGCCAGAGCAGATTGTAGATGAGCCGGATCATCTCTGGCGCTCCGCAAAAATTACTTCGGTCGCGCCATAGCGACGCGCTCGGACTTCTTTCCAGTGTGGATGCTCTGGCACCTTCTCGCCCGGCCGTTTCTCAAGAACCAACACACCGTCAGGAACAAGCAGACGAGGAATTTTCGGATCGTTTAGTAGCAAATCGGTAAAAGATTTTGCTCCGGGCGCGGCTTCGTAGGGCGGATCAGCAAAAATAATATCGAACGGCCCGGTCGCGTATTTCAAATACGCAAATACATCCTGCACCCGCACGCGACCATCCACGTCGGCAATGGCGAGATTGCGTTCGATGATTCGCGCCGCGTTTCGATTTGATTCAACGAAGACCGCGGAGGCCGCGCCGCGACTCATTGCTTCGATGCCGAGCCCGCCGGCACCGGCAAAAAGATCCAATATGCGTGCTCCGATGACCTTCTCGCCCAAGCTCGAAAAAATCGCAGCCTTCACGCGATCCATCGTTGGTCGTACACCGGTGCGGGGGACTTTCAGTTGCAGGCCGCCCGCCCTGCCCGCAATAACCCTCACGGTGTAGGCGAAGCCGACGGCGCGGCCTTCTTTTTTTTGCTTTTGTGGCCGAGAAGCGCGTCGATGACACCGCCGAGGTCCTTAAGATCAGCGCCTACGGCGCGTTCTACTAAATCCGTTTTCGGTTTCTCCAAAGTGCCGCCGACGTGAAACTGGAGCGCATACTGTCCGGGCTCGGAGGTTGCAACAAAATTTTCGCGAATTCCGCGAAACAATTGGCTCCGGATTTTTTCATTAATCGCAAGCACGGAATCGAGTGCGAGTTTGCCGCGCAACGAAACGGAACCAGTGGCGGTAAGGCGCAAATTAGGCGAACGCAAGAGCAACTCATCGACCAGGACGGTGTTGCCAGCGAGATGATACTTTGCTTCGGCTTGTTCGAGATCAAGCTGCGTCAGTTCCTCGATTTGCAGCAATTGTCCGAGCGCAGCGAGCACTGCGAACTGCTGCACATGGCCATTTTGCAAAAGGATGGTGCCGGAACCGCTCAGAGCATCGGGATCGGCGGTTTTGCCGGTCGCCTCGAGGGTCCCTTCTAAAGTACCGCGAATGATTTCTCGGGAACCACCCGCTTCAGCCACTAATTGATCTGCCTGCACCCGATGAAAACTTGCGTGTACCGTGAAGGGCGAATCTTCTGCCTGCGGTTGCATCGAAAAATCTCCGTCTAGTTGTCCTTTCGCGATTTGCGCGGTAATCCCGGAGAGTTCGAGCTCGCTCGGACTGTAGTGAATGGGCGACCGCAGCGCGGAAAGAAAAACGCGATCACGGAGAACGATTTTGGCGACGCGAGCCTGGCCTCGAATCGTCGTAACATCACGCATGGAGGAAGAAAACTGGACCCCATCGAACAACGCGATGTTTCGTTTCTCGTGGTCGAGAAAATGGAAACTGCCATCGCTCAACCGCACCTTTTTGATTTGCGGCCCGGGTGCAGCATTTTCGGCCTCTACTGCTTTCGGTTGTTTCCGCTCCTTTTCGGGGGGGGTGCCTTCCGGCAGGGTTTCCGGGGTTGAAACCGTCGGCTCCTCAACTTGCGCCTGAGCTTCGGAAGGCGTTTCCTTCATTGGCACGCGCCATTCGCCAGATTCGTTTTGCGGCCAGATCACTGCCGGCGCAATCAGCGCGACCTCTTTAATGACCAGCGGTCGCCAGAAAATCGAACGTAATTGGACGCGAAGTTGAAAGTGTTTGGCTTGGAGAAATGGCGCAGCATGGACATCGTTGCTTTGCGGAATGGTGATTCCGCTGAGTTTCAGTCCGCCCCACGGCGTGACACTGATCCGCTGAATCTGCAGCGGCATCTTAAGACGTTGGCTGAGTTCCTGCTGAATCCGCTCTTGTGTTGCCTGTGATTGCACATAGAGATTTGCCCCCAGCAGCGATACCAGAAAAATCGCAACCACGACCAGGAACAGCCATCCGATGGTTCGCCTAAGGCGGAACATTCAAAAAACATTACTCAGCGCGTCATTGCAGTAAATCATTCGTGCAGGACACCCTTGTTATTCTAAATCCGGCAGCGCGTAGCGAGCGTGCCCGTCATTGGCGCTCGCGAGTGGAAAAGGTGTCACAAGGAGCGACGTTGCATTCGACCTCACGCATCGGCGAAGCGGAATCGCTCGCCCGCAAAGCGGCGCGGGAAGGGTACCGGAGAATTGTGGCGGCTGGCGGCGATGGAACGATCAATGAAGTCGTTAACGGTCTCGCCGGCACATCGGCCGCACTCGGTTTGTTGCCAATCGGCACTATCAACGTCTTTGCCACCGAACTCGGTTTGCCCTCGGGCGACTTGAAGCAATGCTGGCAGATTATTTGTGATGGCCACACCCGCACCATTGATTTGCCAAACGCGAACGGAAAACATTTTGTGCAACTCGCCGGTATCGGACTCGACGCCCAGGCGGTGAAGGAGACGAGCCTGGCCCTCAAACGCAGCTTTGGCCCCCTCAGCTATCTTATTTCGGCGGCGCAGATCGCCTCCCGCCCGCCGCCGCATCTTGTGATTGAATCGAAAGGCGTGAAAACCACGGAAGGCTCCTTTGTCCTCATCGGAAATGGCCGCCTTTATGGTGGACCATTCCCGTTTTTTAAACGCGCCCTGATCGACGACGGCTTGCTCGATATCGTCGTCTTTAAGCGAATCGGTTATCTCGATATCATTCGTTACCTGCAAGAGGTGATCTTCAGCTCGTCCATCACCATGCCGGAGCTGGAGTATTTTCAGACCAAACGCTTGCGTGTTACCTCTGAGGACGAGGTGCCGGTCGAGGTCGATGGCGAGTTGATCGGGACCTGCCCGGTCGAGTTTCGAATGCGGGAACGGGGTCTCCGGGTGCTCGCGCCCGCCTGATTTTCGATTTTCGCGGCGAATCACCCGTCGACATCGCTCGCCGGGTGCGATAATCTTTATGTATGCGGCTATCAGGGCGAAAGGCGTCGCGTTTCACGCGCTCATGGGCGCCCCCGCAGTGTATCGTTCTTTTTTCATTACTGGGTCTGAACGCCGCGGCTTTCATTATCCAGCTCGTTCTCACCTCCTGGAATCGCGGATTCGTTCTCGAATATCTCGGCCTTAGCGATCGCGGTATTTCGGACGCTTACGCCTGGCAATTTTTTACCGCCCCGCTGCTCTATAACAACATCTGGCATTTCCTCGCCATTATGCTGGTCCTTTATTTTGTCGGGCGCGATGTGGAGGCGATTATCGGACAGCGGCAATTTCTTTTCCTCTATCTCTTTGGCGCTTTTAGCGGCGAGCTCGGTCATCTCTTTCTCATGCCGAGCGATTGTGTCTTGTTCGCGGCCGGAGGGGGCATCGCTGCAATCTTCGCAGCCTACGCCACCATTTTGCCCGAGTTGGAGATGACAGCCCTGCTTCTGTTCATGGTGCCGGTGCGATTAAAGATGCGCCGCGTCGCTCAGATCGCGCTTCTCGCTGCCATCGCTCTCCTGCTTTTCGATCGCACCGGAAGTGTCGGCCACAGCGCCTTTCTCGGAGGTGCAGTCGCGGGTTGGTTTTATGCCCATCTTCTCGGATTTGGCCGCACCTCGTTTCTTGCACGCGTGCTTCAGCAGCGCCGGGTCAAAGTGGAGCGGATGCGCTCCATGACTGCCGATCAATTCGTGGCGGAGGAAATAGATCCGTTGCTCGAGAAGATTTCCCGCTGCGGTCTGGAAAGCTTGAGCAGGGGCGAGCGCCGACTGCTCGAACAGGCGAGGGAAAAAATGCTCTCGAAAACCGAGCCCTGATCCCGCTTTCGTGTTAATTCGAAGGCGCGATGAGCTCGCAAGCGCGCTGGATAAAAGCAAAAGCGGAGAAATCACTCAATCCGCCCCAGGTTGAAACGGCGCTGAACGACATTGCTGCCGACTGGGACGGTTCTCTTCCGGATTTCTTGCGCGATTTCCCTCTCGGCGAAGAAGCGCTGATTCATCTTCTGGCGGTTTCGCAGATTCGCGCGGAACGATTGCAGCGCAATCCCGAGCTTCTTCGCTGGCTGGCCCGCCCCGAAATTTCGATGTCTGACCGCGGGCCGCGGCGAATGCTGGCAGAGTTGCACGATAGCTCGAAATCAGTTCGAGCTGAAAATTTCCGCGCCTTACGCTTGTGGAAAGCACGAGAAATGACGCGTATCGCTTTGCGCGAGCTGGCGGAGGCGTCATCGCTCGAGGACACGACGGCCGAACTATCGTGTTTAGCGGGAGTTTGCCTCGCCATCGTTTACGAAGAATGCGACACACGCTTGCGTGCGCGATTCGGCGCGCCTCACACTGAATTCACCATCCTGGGTCTGGGCAAACTTGGCGGCCGGGAATTAAATCACAGTTCCGACATCGATCTCATGTTCCTCTATGGCGAAGAAGGTCAGGTCTCACCGCGGCTTTCCAACCACGAATGGCATAACCGCCTCGCGGAGCAAATCGTAAAATCATTTTCTGCCGGCGAGCCTGCCTTGTTCCGACTCGACCTGCGGCTACGACCCGAGGGTTCGGCCGGCCCGCTCGCCCGTTCGCTCGAAAGCATGGAAAATTACTATGCCGGGTTCGGCGAGACCTGGGAGCGGCTGGCGTTGATCAAAGCCCGCCACGTTTGCGGAAGTAAAGAGCTGGCCTACGAATTCTCGCGGCAACATCAGCCTTTCATTTTTCCGAAAAACCCCACACCGGAGCTGCTTGACGAAATTGCCGCGATCAAACGTCGGATTGAACGCGAGGTGCCGGCTGACGAATTAGACGTCAAACTCGGCGCCGGCGGAATTCGTGAGGTCGAGTTTGTTATCCAGACGCTCCAATTCGTTCATGGCGCGCAACACGCTTTCTTGCAGGAGCCGGGGACACTGAAAGCATTGCGCGCGATCGCCGAGCTTGAATTGCTCCCGGGCTCAGAAGTGCGCATCCTAGATGAGTCGTATCGTTTTCTGCGGCGCATCGAACACCGCTTGCAAATCGAGGCGGAACGGCAAACGCATTCGATTCCCGACGACCCCGAGAAGCGTGAACGGCTCGCGCGAAGCCTCGGCTTTGATTCCGCTGCGACATTGCTGGCCGATTTGCAGGCGAGTAATGAACGCGTCCGCGAAATCTTTCATCACCTCATCGCTTCCGGAACCGCCGCGCCCGCGGTCAATCTCGATATTTTTTCCGATCCAGCGCGCGCCACGCGGACGCTCAACGAATTAGCGCAGGGTTCCGTTTCCTTTCATGTTGCCCCACGGACGCGGCAGATTTTTCGCAGACTTCGACCGCTGCTACTTGAGGAACTGGTGCAGTGCGCCGATCCCGATGCCACTCTCATCGCCATCGTGCGTTTCGTGGAAGCCTTCGGTTTGCGCAGTCTTCTTTTCGAATTGCTCGCGACCAATCCGAAACTCCTCGAGCTGCTGGTGCGAACGTTTGATGCCAGTTTTTTTGCGACCAATGTTCTGATTCGTCACCCGCATCTGCTGGAGGAAATTACCCGCAGCGCAAATCTCAATCGATCGTTGTCACTCCCCGAGCATGCTGCGTCGCTTCATCCTTTGGTCGAGCGTGGCGATCTCGATTCCATTCGCCTTTATCGGCAAACGCAGTTGCTGCGCACGATTATGCGTGACGTATTAGGACTCGGCCCTCTGCCAAACTTGTGGCAGGAAATTACGGACCTGGCTGAAGCCTGCCTTCTCGCTGCGGCTGCAATTGTGGGCGCGAAAAATCTGACGATCATCGCGATGGGAAAATTTGGCGGTCGCGAACTGACCTATGCGTCCGATCTCGATCTCATGTTTGTCGGCGATGATTTTCGCGCCGCGCAAGATTTCATAACCGTCCTTTCAATCCCAAGTCCGGAAGGTGTCATTGCATCAGTTGATGCGCGCCTGCGTCCCGAAGGCGAAAAAGGGCCGCTTGTCGGGTCGCTCGAGGCCTTCGAGGCCTACTATCGCGATCGCGCCCAGTTTTGGGAAATTCAGGCACTGACCCGTGCCCGGCCGGTAGCCGGCCCGAACCAGGAAACCTTTCGCGCAATCGCGCACGCGGCCTGGTCCATCGCAGGCCGCGATCCTGATTTGTTTGGCAAAATCGATGCCATGGTACAGCGCATCCGTGCGGAACGGGGCAGCGGTAACGACGCGCTCGATTTCAAGACCGGCATTGGAGGAATCGTCGAGGCTGAGTTTCTGGTTCAGGCACTGCAGATGCGACACGATGTGCGCGAAACTTCGGTGCGGTTGGCAATCGCAAAGCTTGCCGATATCATTTCCCCCGAGGATGCGGATTTGCTTGGCCGCGGTTATGAATTTTTGCGTCGCCTTGAAACGGTTCTGCGGCGCTGGCGAAACACGAGCGCATCATCTTTGCCGCCCGACCCAATCGAACAGCGCAAGCTTGCTGTTCGCATGGGATTCAAAGATCGCGAAAGTTGGCAACAGGCCTATGAACGCGCTCGCGCGGATATTCACGCGATCTACGGCAAGCATTTCGGCGGCTGAGGCAACTGATGGAGGGTCGAGCTCCGCGAGCCTGGCGTCGCAGAGCT
>QHRO01000324.1 GCA_003220155.1 Verrucomicrobiota bacterium | reverse complement strand
AAACGTGCACTTTCACCCCTGCTTCACGAAGCGTCTGGACCGCGATATCGAACTCTCTTCTGGCAGCGGTGGTAAGGGCAGTGATGTCACAATCGGCTCGACGTTGAAACGCGTTGTCCGTGGCCGTCTCCGGGTTTGGATAAAACCTGGATGGACGAACCATCAGCACGGAGTTGGTGCTCTGTCCCGATGAGGTGGGCTTTGGCTCGCGAGCATGTGACATCTTCGGACCAGAAGCTACGCGAGTTGAGCAATGTTGCAGGTTTCGATTACTGCGGGATAAGGATGGCTTAATTAGACGTGCGCTACGGCCCGATAAATCGAAGAATACACGTAGGGGATAATCCGACATTGGCACGCACGATTCAGGCTTGATTTTAACGCTACTTTTTACTTCAATCGCTGAGTGCCGGCAGGTAATCGGATGGCTTTATGGAATGGGGTTAGTGTAAGCGCACAAAACGGAGCCGTTGCCTTTACCACCACGCAATGGAGTGTGGTCTTGGACGCTCAAGGTGAATCGCCATCGGCGGAAGAAGCGTTAGAAAAACTTTGTCGCGCCTACTGGTGGCCGCTCTACGGTTTTGTCAGGCGGCAGGGATATTCTCCGGAAGAGGCACAAGACCTTACGCAAGGGTTCTTCGCGATGCTGCTGGAGCGAAGAGATCTCGATGCCGTTCGGCGGGAAAAAGGACGGTTGCGCTCCTACCTACTGGCATCACTCAAGAATTTCCTCGCTAAAGCACGCCGCCGCGCCATGACGATCAAACGCGGTGAAGGTCGACCACTCGTGCCGTTGGAGGAATTGTTGGTGCGTGAGCGGGCCGACCTTGAACCAGCGGATACATTGAGCGCTGATCGAATTTATGAGCGCCGATGGGCCCTGACGGTGCTTGAACAAGTACTCGAGCGATTGGGGGAAGAATATCAAGTCGCGGGCAACGGGGCCTTATTTGAACAGTTAAAGCAAATGCTAACTAATGATCGACCGTCGCAGGCAAAGATCGCGCAGGAATTCGGGATGAAAGAAAACGCGGTCAAGCAGGCATTCCATCGTCTGCGCCAGCGATATCGGTTGTTGTTACGTGAGGAAATTGCACAAACGGTGGCGGTGCCGAGCGACGTGGAAGATGAGTTGCGGCATTTCATTTCGGTACTGCAAACGTAACCTCTAACAATATTTGGCACAGTACCATGGAGGTGAGTGATTACCCGAAAAGTGCTGACGCAAATGTGAACCGGATTTGCGGTAAATGCGGCAGCCGGATCTTCGCGGATGCGCCGCAAGGATTTTGCGGCTTATGTCTATTTAAGACCGGCCTTGGGCCGCTGGGCGAAGATGATGAGTCTCTCGGATCGAGTCCAGTGGCGATGCCGACAGACTTCGACGACTACGAGTTGTTAAAGGAAATCGGCCGGGGCGGGCAAGGCGTGGTCTATCGCGCCCGCCAGAAAAGTCTTAACCGCACAGTGGCATTAAAGGTTATTGGCGGTGGCCATTGGGACAGGGAGGCACATCTAAGACGCTTTCGCCTTGAGGCCGAAGCAGCGGCGAGCTTAAACCACCCGTTCATTGTTCCGATTCACGAAATCCGTGAGCGCGACGGTTGTTGCTACTTCAGCATGAATCTGATCGAGGGTGGCCAGCTCGACGAAGCAGTTAAGCGTCAGGTAATATCGATTCGCCGGGCGGTGGAACTAATCGCAAAGTTGGCGCGCACGGTGCACTACGCGCACGAGAACGGTATTCTGCACCGGGACATCAAACCAGGGAATGTGCTGCTCGATAAAGAGGGCGAACCGCATCTGACCGATTTTGGTTTGGCCAGATTAGTCGAAACGGAAGGCAGCGTTACCCGCACGACGGAAATGCTGGGGACCCCGAGCTACATGGCCCCAGAACAGGCAAATGGTAACGCTGAGGTAACAGCTGCGGCAGATATTTATGGTCTCGGTGCCGTGTTGTATCAACTGCTGACCGGTGCTCCTCCTTTTGTTGGGCGAAGCACCTACGAAACTGTCCGGCTGCTTCTGGAAACAGATCCGAGGCAACCGCGGCTGTTAAATCCGAAAGTAGATCGCGACCTTTCCACAATTTGCCTGAAGTGCTTGGAGAAAGATCCCCAGCGCCGTTACCTGTCGGCTCTCGCTCTTGTGGAAGATTTGGAACGATGGCTGCGACACGAACCAATCCAGGCGCGGCGAACAGGTTTCGTCACGCGCGGGTCGAAATGGCTTCGCCGCAAGCCGGCTATTGCTGTTTCCGTAGCGTCGCTGGTCGCTTTGATCGCAGTCTTGGCCATCGTTATTTGGAACGGCGAACTGTTTCGCCAACCGCCAAGTAATGCCGCCGTGGTATCGGAGAGATCGATCGCGGTTCTGCCATTTTTGAATCTTAGCGATGACAAAGCGAATGCCTATTTCGCTGATGGCATTCAGGACGAAATCCTGAGTCGGCTTTCGAAGATAGCCGAGTTAAAGGTTATTTCGCGGACATCAACCGAGAAGTACAAGAGCAACTCAGAGTGGCGAATATTCTCGAAGGCCAAATCCAGAAGGCAGGCGACGAGGTTCGAATCACCGTCCAGCTTATCAATGCTTCCACCGACTCCCACCTGTGGTCCGAGACCTATGATCGGAAAATGACCGAGATGTTCGGCGTTGAAAGCGAGGTGGCACAACGGATTGCCTCATCTTTGCAGGCAAGGTTGACCGGTTCCGAGCGGCGCGCGATCGCGGCACGGCCGACTGAGAATACGCAGGCGCATCAACTCTACCTCAAAGGCAGGTTTTTCTGGAATAAACGGACTGGTGCCGATTTACAAACGGCCGCGGATTACTTTCAGCAAGCGATCTCGGCAGATCCAAGTTACTCTAACGCTTATGCCGGACTAGCTCAAGCTACACTGTTGATGCCATTTTATGACGCCGGCGCTTCACAAGACATGTTCCCAAAGGCGAAAGCTGCGGCTACCAGAGCCATTGAGTTGGACGAGAGTTCTCCGGAAGGACATGCCGCGCTCGCAATGTTGCTTTGCTACGATTTCAAGGTGCGGGAGTCAGAAGCCGAGTTTAAACGCGCCATCGAGCTCGATCCTAACTATGCGACGGCTCATCATTGGTACGGAAACACTTTGCTGACCACTCTTGGCCGATTTGATGAGGCGATTAAAGAGGGAAAACGTGCGATCGAGCTTGACCCCTTTTCGCTCATCATCAATGCAGACCTGGGCACCACCCTGATGGAGGCCCGCCGCTACAATGACGCGCTTGCGCAACTGCGCGCTACGCTCGCGCTCGACGGCAATTTTGTTTATGCTCATGATATCCTTGGCAGCGTCTTGCTTCTAAAGGGGGATGTTAATGCCGCAATCGCCGAATACGAGAAAGTGAGAACGCTCGCCGATGATGATTGCAATGTATTGGCCTTACTCGGGCTGGCCTACGCCAAAACAGGGAGAAAAACCGAGGCCGTGCAGCTTCTAGAAGAGTTAAACGAGTGCGGACACAAGCACAACGTGCGCAACTATGTCTACGCTTTGATGTACATAGCCCTGGACCAGAAACAGACCGCGATGGACTATTTGGAGAAATCTCCAGATAACTGGTTAAGGGTTGATCCACTGCTCGATCCGCTGCGAGATGAGACCCGCTTTCAAAAGCTAGTGGCAAGGTCTTTTCCGGAAAATCCTCCGTAAGCTCGCGGGTCCATAGCCGAGTTGGGCGAGACGTCCCGGGGCAAATCGAACAGGGGGAAGACGAAAGCAGCGAAATTTTGCTTTAAAGGATTTGTTTCTAACAGAAGGAAACGAAGGCCTCCGGCTGGTAGAGCCTACGGCTCGGAGAGGAACGAAGGCTTTTGTAGGTCCGGCAGAACCGAATCTTTGTTCGCATTGTTACCTTCTGTAAAAGATTTCGCATTTTCTGCATAATATGCAAAAGACTTCTTCTTCCGCCTCCGGGTTTTTTAATATTCGCTTCTTGCTCGGTTCCAGCCTTTGTGGCGTGGGCGCTTTATTTGCAGTCACTAGCCTTACGATGGGACCGCCAAACGCGACCGCGCAGACAACATCAGGCGCCAGAATTTACGTAACCACGACTGTCCAGAAAATCGGTGGCGTCGGCACAGGCGGCTGTTCGTTGCAGGAGGCCATCTATTCCTACGTGCTTCACGACACCCTGCACGGCGGCTACCATGGCGTCGCCATTGATGCGACTGATCCGGACCATTTCATCGGGACCGACTGTGTCAAGGGCACAGGCAATGGTGACACAATCGTTTTGCCGAACGGCGCAGACTTCCAGCTGACCAAGTCGCTGGACGGCGACGCTTATAATTATATGGGCCCGACGGCTACTCCGATGATCTTCTCCATCATGACGATTGAAGCCAATGGTGCGACGCTCGAATGGAAGGGGAAAGGTAACTCGCGCCTGTTCGCAATTGGCCATGCTACCGTTACGACGCCGCATTTCATTGTGTCAGGCACCGGTGGTGTGACCATAAGAAAT
>QHRO01000318.1 GCA_003220155.1 Verrucomicrobiota bacterium | reverse complement strand
ACTCGCGCATGCGCGCTGGGACTCCGATATCCAAGTGTTAATAAAGGCGTTGCACCCTCACATCTCTCAATCAGGCCCTAAACCCGACCCAGAACGAGTCCAGGCAGGCAGTAAGCTAAGAGCGACTAAGTCCCTCGCCGTAATTGCGGTTCTTCTCGTGATTGTCATCGGGCTTGCGTTCTATCTCCGGCCCGTCAAGAAGGTAGTGGATAATTCTGCCGACCGCCGGGCGGAGATCACGACAACTTCAGCAGCCGTCGATTCATCCGTGCCCGGGCCCATAAAGCGAAGTTCAGAAAAAGTAGTGTCTCCGCCTAGAAAAACAAATGCGGCGCCCATCGGAGTCGAAGACTTTTCACTGGTCGCCCGACAGGAACCTCTCGCAGACAATCCCAAGCGCTACACATTCACGTTGTCGCTTGATGCTCCGGCATTGGTCGACGACATCGCCCGCGTTCATTACGATCTTGTCTATGGCCCGAATCCCCTTTCGCTTGAAGGCGGTGCCGCACCTTCGTTCAGCGCCGTATATGAAGGCTGGGGCTGCTATGAAACTGTCGTTATAACCGTGTACTTGAAATCACCCGGTTCGCAGCCGCTCAAAAAAACTTTCAATATGTGTAAGGCTCTGACTTACTAAACTTGCCCCCAACTCGCTTAAAGAGACCAACAAATTTCCTCCTGTCGCCTGCCGAAATTGCGCGCTGGGCGTTGGGATTGCGCTAGCCGACAGCATCGCCAATGTCTGATTGCCGACGTTGGCACAGGCGATGTCGGTCTAGTCGCCCATAATCTTGACCAGCGCGCGTTTCTTGCGACGGCCGTCGAACTCGCCGTCGAAGACATGTTCCCACGGGCCGAGATCGAGTTTGCCTTTGGTGATGGTGACGACGACTTTCGCGACCCATGATCTAGCGCTTGAGATGGGCGCCGGCATTTGTCCGCTTGCTCGCGAAGGCTTTCGGAGTTCGCCGCTGCGATTATGCCGGTAGGCGCTGGTCAGCTCGTGAGGCGCCAGTTTCCAGCCAGATCTCGTAGTCGTGATGCAGCCCGCTCTCGTCATCGTTGATGAACACAGACGTCATACGTGACTCACGTATACAATTTATCATCGAAATCCCCGGTCTGCCGAGAGCTTCGCGAAAGTTGCGTCACAGGCAGAGTGAACAACGTTGATGGATAAGCGCTTATACCCTTGAGCCGGTCGGCTTCATTTGCTCGACGGTGAAGGGCCGTGAAGACGCGCCGCGGCAGGGACCGGAAGGTGCGCCGGACGCGTGGCTCGAAATCGAACCGCAATTTGCCGAGGCGTTGTTGGGAATGGAGGTCGGTCACGAACTGATCGTTATCACATGGTTGCACGAGACCAGGCGGGACGTGCTCAAGGGGCATCCGCGCAGCGATCCGAACCGCCCGCTCACTGGTGTGTTTTACACGCGCTCACCTGCGCGACCGAACCCTCTCGGGCTGCATCCCGTAACGGTGCGTGAGATTAATCCGCCTTCGCGCGAGGGCTACGGTGCGACACGCGCCACACGCTTGAAGATCGGGCCGATTGAGGCATTCGATGGAACGCCGGTGGTCGACATTAAGTCAGCGTCGACGCGCGCCGACGAATGATCTGCGGGTGAAGCTAACAGAATTGACCCAGGGCAACTCCTGCCGTCGCCGCGCCAGCGATTCAGAAAAAGTTGGTAACGAGATCGCCGCGAGGGTTGTCACATAACTCATGGGGTGGGCTGCGTACTGGGCTGGGATTGGTGTCGGATCGAGTCGAAGGGGTGTTTTCACGTCGGAGCAAACGTTGGCGCGCGATCGCGCTCTGGAGCGTTATCAGCCGCAGTTTGACGGACTGCGAGCGCTCGCGGTCCTCACCGTCATGGTCGATCACTTCAGCGCGGACGTTCCGAATTTCCCGTTGCCGGACTGGATTCGTCTCGGTGCAACCGGTGTCCGCCTCTTTTTGGTCCTGAGCGGTTACTTTATTACCGCCTCATTGCGACGCGCGAGAGATCGAATGGACGCGAGCAGGTTATCGATCGGTACTTACTGCTCAATCTCGGCGCAATCCGTCACTATTGGCCGTGGGTTTTCACCGGCACGGTGGATTGGCTGATTGCCCTGAACAATGAATGGCCATTGGCGATCTCGCATCTGTGGTCGATTTGCGTGCAGGAGCAATTCTATTTGTTTTGGCCGCTGCTCATTTTGCTGTTGCCGCGCAGATGGGTGCTGTCCGCGATTGTTGCAGTCGCGTTCGCCGGCATCGCGTTTCGAATCGGATGCGTGATTTTTTCAGCGCCGATCATTGCCCGATGGGTGTTGCCGTTCGGCAGCCTCGACTCGCTCGCGGCCGGCGCAGCGCTGGGCTGGTGGGGCGGTCGATTGCGCGCATCGCGCGGCGGGTGGGTGATCGCATTGCTCTGTTTGTCGATGCTAATAGTGGCTGCGGTCTTGCGAAACAGCGACCCGACGAAACTGAAATCGGTCCTGGTTGAACCGCTCGAGGCCGGTGCGTTTGTGATTTTGGTTGCGCGGACGGCGACGGGTTTCGATGGAAACATCGCGCGCTTCCTGAGTAATGCTGGTCTCATGTTCGCCGGACGGATCAGCTACGGACTTTACATTTACCACATCCTGGTGGCGATGGTTTTCAATCGCTGGATGCCCTCGCAAATGAGATTCCTGATTACGATACCTTCTCTGCGTTTGCTGGTGTTCGGGATTGCTACGCTATTCACTGCGGCGTTGTCGTGGCGATTTTTGGAACAACCGATAAACAGGCTGCGTGGCGAAAAAACGAGAAAAGCTCTCGGCCCGATTCCGGATGGAAGTTGGGAGCAGGAAGGCGCGACGAGATCTCAACGTCCGCCGCATCTGATCTTCAGCGCGGATTCATCTGGATAGATCAGCCAGGAGCTGATCGTGACCAGTTCTTATGCGTGTTTTGGAAGCCATTCTCTCGGATTGGCGTAAATCGAAAGAGTTTGTCGAACAACCTGCCGAGCTTTATCTTCTGTCGTACCGTTTGAACGCAACCCCATGAGCAGCGGCCGCAAACTGGGAGACGAGGCAGCTTCGCAGCTGGCCTCGAGGGCAACGTCGGCAACTGCTGCCCGACCAATAAACCCGACTAAAATGAAAACACCGCTTATTAATCACTTACACACTGCTAGACTTTCGCCCGCAATCTTCTGCGCTGCGCTCGTATGCACTCTCGTCTTCAGCGCGAGTGCCTTGCGCGCCGATGAAACCTGCTCGTCACCGTACCTCGCCCGCATCGATGGACAGGAAGAGTTTGTCTATGTTTGGACACTCGGGGTCGAAGGAATGGGCGATGGCTCTGACAAACTCGTTACGGTCGATGTAAAACCCGGCTCGCCTTCCTACGGCAAAGTCGTCAGCAGCTCTTCCGTCGATGGACGTAATGAGGCGCATCACGGCGGGTTCACCGACGACCGTCGTCAGCTCTGGCTGGCCGGGCTGGAAAGCAGCCGCGTTTTCATCTTCGACGTCCACACCAATCCGGCGAAACCGAAGTTGACCAAGACAATCGACAATTTCGCCGAGACTACCGGTGGCGCGGTCGGGCCGCATGGCGCCTATGCGTTGCCTGGACGCGTGCTTATTCCGTGTCTCTCCAACGCGAAGGACAAAGGAGGAAAGACAGCGCTGGTCGAATACGGGAACGATGGCAACTACATCACAACGCACTGGCTGCCGACGAAGGAAAATGCGCGCGGTGCCTCAGGAGTGGAATTCGCAGATGGCTACGGCTACGATGCTCGCGTATTGCCGAGAAAAAACGCGCTGCTCACTTCATCCTTCACCGGCTGGAACAATTACACGATGGACTTCGGCAAATTGACCGCTGATCCCGAGGCGATGAAGCATTTTGGGAACACGATGGTGATGTGGGATTTTCATGCGCGCCAGCCGAAAAAGGTTTTCGAAGTGCCGGGCGCGCCGCTTGAAATCCGCTGGGCCTGGGGTGACAAACACAACTACGCTTTCACGGCAACGGCGCTGACATCGAAGCTTTGGCTCGTTTACGCGGACGATCGCGGCGAATGGCAGGCAAAAGAGATTGCGACAATCGGTGACGTCAAAGGCGGAGTTCTCCCCGTCGATATCAGCCTGAGCGCCGACGACAAAACGCTCTTTGTCGATTGCTTCGGTGATGGCAAATGCCGCGTCTTCGACGTTTCAGATCCACAAAAACCGAAACAGATTTACGAGAAAAATATTGGGCGGCAGGTCAACATGGTGTCGGAGAGCTGGGACGGGAAACGGCTCTATTTCACAAGCTCGCTCCTGGCGAACTGGGACAAGAAAGGCGCCGACAACGAGCAGTTCCTTCGCGGTTACACCTGGGACGGCAAAGAGCTGAAGCCGGCGTTCGATCTCGATTTCACCGCGCTGAAACTGGGTCGACCGCATCACATGCTTTTTGGCTCGACGAAACTTGGTGCACCTCGAACCACTGTCGCTAGCAACTAATCTGAGAGAAAGGTTAGATCGGAACCGCGGATTACGCGGATGACGCGGATCGCCGGGCAAGAACTGACATGAAGCCGACGTTAACGACGCGCCCGGAATCTGCATCTTCTGTTTCTCCTTCAGAGGAGAGGACGTAAGAGCCGCCGCCGATGGCGCAATCTTCGATTCGAACGGCAAACCGTTTAACCTGCGTGACCTGACCCACGGTCGGATCACTATCCTGAGCTTCATCTACACGCGATGCGCGGCGATGAAAGCGTGTCCTTATGCAGCTGGCGTCTTGAACCAGCTTCACTTGTTAAGCATTGACGACCCGACACTGGCGAAAAACATGCGACTGGTCAGTATGAGCTTTGATCCCGGTTACGATACGCCGCAACGTCTCGCCGCCTATTCAGAAAAGTTTCTCGAAGAAAAATCGGGCTGCGAATGGCGGTTCGCTACGGCGAAGTCGACCGCGGAACTGGAATCTATTCTCGCGGCGTATGACCAGGCGGTGGACAAAAGGGCCAACGCATCGGATCCGCAGGGCCCGCTTTACCACATTCTTCGGGTGTTTTTGATCGATCGCGAAGGCCGGATCCGGAACATCTACAGTTCCGGCACGCTCGATCCTCGCCTTGTCGTTGCCGATGTGAAGACATTGCTGCTGGAAGAAGCGAGGCTCTCGAAACAATAACCATGGCTATGTGCGGTCCGGACTTTTGCTCCATGAAAATCACTGAAGAGGTCAGGAGGTTTCGCACCGAGCAGCTCGCTTGTCTGATCTCGTCACTTAGAGTGACTTTGAGATAGGTTCTACTGTCAATTTCTGGAAACTTTGATCGTTCCGGAGCGGATCGAACATTGGGTCGAGCCGGAGCAGCGCGGGAGTGAGCGGCCCGCGCCAAGCGAGCGCGCCCTCGGACGGTATCGATAACAGTTTCTGTAACGCGGCGATGGCGCGGTCCGGCTCTCCCAGTTGGGCTGCCACCCGTGCGAGAATCTCGATCGGCGCGGGACCATCCACCACGTCTTTCTCGAGCGGGAGCACCGTCATCGCTTGCTCCGACAGAGCTAACGCCGCGGCTCTATCACCAAGGCCCATATTAACCAGTGCGAGATCTCCAATGAGGACGTAGTTGTCCGGCTGTTCTTTGAGGAATGGTTCCAGTTCGCCGCGAGCTTGTCGAAAACTTTCCTGAGCAGCGGCATGGTCGCCTGCGACTTCTTGTGCCCAGCCTAACCAGAAGCGCAGTTCGCCGTTGTTAAAACCCAAAGCTGGATCAGGCTTGGTAAGTACTTCCTTTAGCCGGGAGATCATTTCCGCAGGGCGACGTTCCAGGATCGCCTGGTAAACTTGTATTTCCAAGGCGCCAGTGTCGTCAGCGGACGGATGCAGCGGAGCGAGGAGTGCAGCAGCCCGCTGGAGGTCACCCTGCGCTTGTGCAATACCTGCCTTCTGCGCAAGGGTATCCACGTCGTCCGGTATAACAT
>QHRO01000241.1 GCA_003220155.1 Verrucomicrobiota bacterium | reverse complement strand
ATTATCCATTTCATCAGGTGACCGAAGCCGATGTCTGGAGCGACGATCCGCGTTCGCCTAATTATAACCGGCACGTGGTAATCGATCCGCGTAATCCGTCCGATAATTATAGCCACGAAAAAATGCGCGGCGGCGATTTCGCCTATCGCTGGCTGGTCGAGATTCGACATAATTCCGACCCGCCCGTGCCCGGTGATGGCAGTGCCATCTTCTTTCACATTCGCCGCGGCGTAAATCGGCCTACGACTGGTTGCACGACAATGGCCGAACTGGACCTGGTTCGGCTAGTCGCGTGGTTGCGCGCGCCCAAGCATCCTTGCTACGCGTTACTCACGAAGGCGGATTATTCGGCGAGGTGGAAAAGCTGGAATTTACCTCTGCCGGAATTGGTTGGGTTGAAATGATTTTCGATCAGTGGCGCGTGCCAAGCTGTAGCTGCCGCCGTCGCCGACGGCAGAGCCTCTAATTTCTGCCGCTGAGACAGCGCCAGCTACAACGAATCGGCTGCTAAGACGAAATGGCGTTGAATAAACGCCAGCATTCGAGAAATCCTGGCGCAAAATCCTCGGGCTTATTTGCCACCCATCGCTCCACGATTTCGATCGGAAAGAACTCGACTGCGCTAATTTCTTCGCATGGAAAGGCAAATGGCCCATCGTGTTCTCCCCGATAGATCATAATGAATTCCTGACCGGTTTTTGCCGACGCCGGCAGCTTTCCAATGCAATCCAGACTCACGCTTGCTCCAAGTTCTTCCATGAGTTCGCGCCCGGCGGCCTCGTCATAGTCTTCGTTAGCTTCCACGTGACCCGCTGCGCTTGAATCCCAGAGCAGGGGATGCCGGTCTTTCCAGGGAGAACGCTTTTGCAAAAGTACCTCCCCGGCATGATTGAAAATGAGGATGTGGACAGCGCGATGACGGAAGTTATTCTCATGGACTTCCAAGCGACTGGCGGTGCCAATTTGCCGATCATTTTTGTCCACTACTGGAAAGCGCTCAGCTGACGCCTGTGACGCAATTTTTTCATCGCGCGGAGCGATGAGATTGGTCAGCGCGATCCATTGCTCAAACGACAGCTCTTCTGCGCGCGCCGTCAGTGGAACCGAAATTTTTTTGGAAATGCTTTCCCAGTTGTCAATCTGACCGGCGAGTAGTTTTCGCAATTGCTTTCGCCGCTGCGAAAACCCGTGCTTCACGATGTCGCCAAATACTTCGTAATCGAAAATTCCAATCCGTTTTTCGTCGCGCGGGGTAAACCGAACAATTGCCGAAGCGACTTCGGGCTGCGGAATAAAAACGGTGCGCGGGATTTTTCGCAGGTACTCGACGTGATGATGAAGTTGCAGCCGCACCGTGAGGGCGCCGTAATCGGCGTTTCCTGGTTTCGCCGAGAGGCGCCGCGCCATCTCTTCCTGTAACATAAACAATGCCAATGAGGTACAATTCGGAAAATCCACGAAGCGGAAGAGCAGCTGGCTCGCAATGTAATACGGAAGGTTCCCGATCACTTTGACGTTGCGTTCGGCGAAAAGAATCCGCGTGTCGAAATCGAGCGCATCGCAATAGCGAAGTTCGAATCGCGGATGGTGAAATTTTTCGCGCAAAAAATTCGCCAGCCGCGCATCTTTTTCCAACGCCAGCAGACGCGCGCCGCGCTTCAGAATCTCACTGGTGAGGGCGCCAAGCCCGGGACCAATTTCCAGAACAAAATCTTCCGGGCTGATCTGGGCCTGCTGGACAATCCAGCGCGCCAGGTTTTGATCGTGCAGGAAATTCTGTCCCAGTTTTTTCGCCGGTCGCACGCCGGCGCTGTCGAGCGCTGCGCGAATCTGCGAAAGATTCATCCGCTGATCAGCCGGAAGGCAGGGAAACGCGCCTGCTGTTCACAAAAAGCTGTGAACAAAATGTGGAGCGGACCGCGGGTTTGTACACAAGTTATTCACCGCCTCGAATCCAACCCCCATGTCATAAATAGATGGAGAAGCGGGCTCCTGCGAGCCCGCGGTTGTCGTAAGCGTCGCAGGAACTCCGCCTCCATTGCCTAAAGCACGCGCCGCATACTAGCTTCTCGCGTCCCCGATCGTCATTTCATTTCAGCTGGAGCATGGCTGACTTCCGGCGTTTTCGTCCTTTCAAATAGGTGCGACGCGCCTCACCTAGCGTCACCCCCTCCAGGAAATAAGCGGATGCTGCATGCCCGATAGCGTAGGTGCCCGCGCCTGCCACCATGCCACAGACGACATTTCCCCAACCCGGAAAGAATTTCAGGAGCGCGCGAGCGCCCTCGCGCAGTAGCATTCCGGCCCCGACGTTGGCCCCGAGCGCGCCGACAAATTCCGTGGCGGCGCGCAGGCTCCGCTCGCGTCCGCTCAGATACATGATCCCGGAGACCATCACCAACTGCAAGGTGGTGAGAACGGGAAGGTCCGCCAGCGGAATTGGCTGCGCGCCGACTGCCGTGCAGATCGCGCTGGTCGATTTGATGAGAATGTTTGCGATTTCGCGTTGGGCGTCGCGGTCGCCCGATATGTGCACGATTTCGACCCGGCACTCGTTCGGTAACTTTTTCGCAAGAACGGAAACGAATTGATGTGACGCCGCCCGGTCGGCCAAGGCGTGTCCTGATTCGCCGGAAAATTCGAACCCGCCCCAGACGCGACCGTGCAATTGCGGCTGGATTTTTTCCGACCAATCCATCCTGGCCGGTTCCCCATTGTGGCGAGCGGTTGGAGTCGGTTCGAGGTGGATCGCTACAATGCCGGCGTCTTTGCGCACGGCATCATTCCAGTGCACACACTCGCTGCCATTTTCCGCGCTTCGTTTTACCTTGCTGCGGCCTTCGGAGGCGTCGCTCAAAATGATGATCGCGTCTGCTGACGCGCGTTCGAGTTCTCGGCGAATCGTTTTTTCCGCTTTGTCATCGGCGCCACGGGCATCGAGTACGGAAATGGCGCCTCGATCTTTGATCTCAATGTCTTGCCAGCGAAAGATCTCGAACACGACTTGGCTGGATTCTTCAACCGCGACTCCGTTAAAAAGAAGATTCACAACTTGCGGCATGGGCCAGCGCCCCGCTCCGGCGAGGAGGAGACGCGGCGGGCGTTGCTGCAAAAAAAGTTCCTTCAACGGCGTTAATTCGTGCAACACCGGTTTTTGGATCGCCGTTGGTAATTTTCCGAGCAACCCCTCAAGACGCTCGACGATGTGGAGCAATGCCGTCCGATTCACCTGCGGCAATGACCGGCGATTTGGGCGCGATTGCAAGGTGGCAAAAACGTTTTGTCGGGAGGCGCGCTGCGATTATAAGACGCTATGCAAATGAATTTTGAAGCCCTCTCGCGTGCGGCGACCGAAGCCCGCGGTCTTTGCATGGACGCAGTCCAGGCGTCGCAATCCGGTCATCTTGGTCTGCCGCTCGGTTGCGCAGAAATAGGCGCGGTCCTTTACGGTTACGCACTCAAACATAATCCCGAAAAGCCGCGCTGGATCGGGCGCGACTATTTCGTTCTCTCGGCCGGTCACGGGTCGATGTTTCTTTATGCGTGGCTACACATGAGCGGTTACGATTTGCCAATGTCGGAGATCAAACGGTTCCGGCAATTGCATTCCAGGACGCCGGGCCATCCGGAATTTGGAGACACGCCGGGCGTCGAATGCACGACGGGTCCACTCGGCCAAGGTGTCGGTAACGCGGTCGGCATCGCAGTCGCGTGCAAAATGGCGGTGGCGCGTTTCAACACCGCCGAGCACCGGATTTTCGATCAGCATGTGATTTGTCTGGCCGGTGACGGTTGCATGCAAGAAGGCGTGTCTTCGGAGGCAAGTGCCTTCGCGGGGCACTTCGGTCTCGATAATCTGATTCTGATTTACGACAGCAACGCGGTGACGCTCGACGCGCCGGCAACCGCAACCCAGAGCGAAGACACGGGCGCGCGTTTTAAGGCTTACGGCTTCGACGTTCAGGAAATCAACGGCGAAGACATGCAGGCGTTTCTCGACGCCCTCAACAATGCGAAAGAGAACAACAACGGCCGGCCGAAGTTCATCATCTCGCACAGCTTGATCGGGAAAGGAATTCCCGAAGTTGCGGGGACCTATAAAGCGCATGGAGAAGCCGGTGCGAAATTCGTCGACGCCGGCCGCAAAGGACTTGGCCTCCCGGACGAACATTATTTCGTTTCGAAGGAGACTTACGCCTACTTTGCCGAGCACAAGAAGAAGCTGCTCGCGGATTACGAGCGGTGGGAAAAAATTTACAACGAGTGGCGTAAAAAAAATCCTGAGCTGGCAAAAATGCTCGACAACGGGATCGCGCGAAACGTGCCGGGCGATCTCTTAGCGAAAATTCCTGAATTTCCGAAGGATGCGAAGCTGGCAACCCGCAAAGCTGGCAGTGAAGCCTTGCAGCCGATTGCACAGGCGATGCCGCTGCTCATGAGCGGCAGCGCCGATCTTCACGGCTCGACCTTGAACTACATCAAGGGCGGCGAAGATTTCACACGCGACAATCCCAAAGGCCGCAACATCCGGTTCGGAATTCGCGAACACGGCATGTGCGCAATTCTAAACGGAATTTCTTATCACGGCTTATTTCGCGCCTCGGGTGCAACCTTTACCGTTTTCACGGATTATTGCCGCGCGTCGATTCGGTTAGCAGCACTGGCGAAACTGCCCAATACCTACATTTTCACGCACGACTCTATCGGAGTCGGCGAAGACGGCCCGACTCATCAACCGGTCGAGACGATCAGCTCCGTTCGGGTGATGCCGAACATCGATGTGATTCGCCCGGCTGATCCGGAGGAGACGGCCGGAGCATTTGTTGCCGCAATGGAACGAACTGACGGTCCCACACTAATTGCGCTGACTCGACAGGTCGTTCCGATTTTGAACGATATCGATGTTCAGGCGCGCCGCGAAGGTGTTCTGCGCGGTGGTTACATCGCAAAAAAGGAAAAAGGCAAACTCGATTTGATTATCATGTCGTGTGGAAGCGAATTGCAGCATGCTCTCGCCGCTGCCAAAGAACTCGGCGACGGCGTGCGCGTTGTTTCGATGCCGTGCTTCGAGCGCTTCAATCGGCAACCGGAAAAGTATCGCGACGAAGTTCTGCCCAAATCATGTCGCAAACGCATTTCGATTGAGGCTGGCGTTCCGGATACCTGGTATCAATATGTCGGTCTCGATGGAAAAGTAATCGGGCTGCACCGCTTCGGTCTGAGCGCGCCTGGCGCGGAAGTGATGAAGGAATTTGGAATCGACGCGCCGCATGTGATCGAGGCCGCGCGATCATTATCGTGATTCGCTAAATACGGATCAATTCCGATTTAACAATTTAACTTTTTAACGATTCAACGAATCTAAAACGCTTCCCCCGGTTCCCGGACGTTGCGCGCGCGATCTTCGAAACGGGTGAACTCCTTCAAAAAGGTCAGGGGAATTTCGCCAACCGGTCCGTTGCGTTGTTTGGCAATGATCAGTTCCGCTTCGCCTTCCTTCTCCGCGCGCGCCTCCTCATCTTCCTCATAAATCTCAGGCCGCACGAGCAAGCCCACCAAATCGGCGTCCTGCTCGATGGATCCAGACTCTCGCAGATCGCTTAGCCGCGGTTTCCCTCCGGAACGCGCTTCCGGCTGTCGATTTAATTGCGCGACGACAATTACGGGAATGTTGAGTTCCTTCGCCAGCGCCTTCAAGCCCGCGGAAATTTCGGAAATCTCGAGCTGCCGGTTTTCCTTGGCCCGACGCGTAGCCGATCGCAATAATTGCAAATAATCAATCAGAACCAACTCCACGTTTTGCTGCGCTTTCAGCCGGCGCGCCTTGGCCCGCAACTCCAGAATTTCAAGCGATGGACTGTCATCAATGAAAATTTTCGCGTCCGCCAGTTTTGAGGCAGCTGCAGTCAGGCTTGGAAAATCGCGTTCACCGAGAAAGCCATCGCGCACCCGCTGCAAGTTAACGCGGGCGCGAGAACAAAGCATGCGTTGGACAAGTTGCTGGCTGCTCATTTCCAGACTGAACACTGCGACCGGTTTCCTTTGATTTACAGCCACGTGTTCGGCCATGTTCATCGCGAGGGCGGTTTTGCCCATGCTCGGTCGTCCCGCAATGACAACCATCTCGGCCGGATGTAATCCGCTGGTAAGGCGATCCAGCTCAATGAATCCGGTCGATAGTCCTGTGATCCCACCACGTCGCTCGTAAAGTTTCTCGATGGATTCGAGCGCGCCCATCACCTGCTCTTTCATGGTCAGGAGCTGGCTCTTGAAACGGTCGTCGCCGACCTTAAAAATATTGTGTTCGACTTCGTCAAGCAGCGGCCCCACTTCGCCCTGTTCCTCGTAAGCGCGACGCACTCCTTCGGTGCAAGTGATGATGATCTGGCGGAGGACGTATTTGTCCCGAACGATCTCGAGGTAGTATTCAACATTCGCGGCCGTCGGGACAAAGGTGAACAGACTCGTCACGAACGAAGCGCCGCCGATTGTTTCGAGCACATTTTGGTCACGCAATGTTTGGGTGAAGGTAATGAGATCAATCGCCTGGCCCGCGCTCCATTGTTCGACCAGAACGCGAAAGACCGTTTGATGCGCCGGAACGTAAAAGTATTCCTCTTTGATTTTTTCGACGCATTCCGGGATGACGTCCTGCGGCGCGATCAACATCGAACCGAGCACGCCCTGCTCGGCTTCGAGGCTATGAGGCGGCGCGCGGTGAATATCCTGTGCCGAACCTGTTGGCGAGCCCTGAAAAACTCTTCCGCCACTCTGCTGCGCCAAGCCTCGGTCAGCGCCATTTCCCGCTGTCTTACGAGGCTTCTCAGGACCGCTTCCCTGAGAGCTCGGCATTTATTTGCGTCTTCGGAATAATCCTCGTTTCGGAGCAGGCTCGGCCGATTCGGCCGGTTCCACCGCTTTAGCCGGTTCCTCATGCGCTGATTTTACTTCAAATTTGAAATTCACGGTTACGTCGTGGTGCAACTTGATCGCCACTTCGTGTTCACCGGTTGTCTTGATCGGATGTTCGAGATGAATCTTATGACGATCAATTTCATCTCCGATCTCATTCTTCAATCGCGTCACGATATCTTGCGCCGTGATCGAACCGAACGCTTTGCCAGTCTCGCCGGTTTCGAGTTTAAAGATCACGCGCAATTTATTGATTCGCCGGGCCAGTTCCTCCGCTTCATTCAACTCGCGGGCTTCACGCTCGGCCCGTTTCGTTTTTAAATTCTCCAGCTGACGCAGGCTCGCCGGCGTTACCTCATGCGCTTTGCCGCGCGGCAAAAGATAATTTCGAGCATAACCGCGACGCACTTTCACGATGTCCGCCTCCGCGCCGAGGCCCGGGACATTGTCTGTCAAAATGATTTCAGTAGAAGGCATCGGATGATCTCGTGAAATTTTTTCGGGCGCGGGGAGCAGGATTATAGAATCGGTAGAGTCAGTGTCAATTGATTCAGAAAATTTCTTGCACGTGCGAGACGTAATCGAGGACCCGCGTTCAACGTAATGCTCCGTGCGGTGTCATCCCGAATCCCGAATGCCATTCGGAACACAGACCTGGAGGTCTATGTTACGTTACTTGGCGAAAGTCCGATCCGGACGGCAATTAACAGGCTGGCAGTCTGCGTTCCCCCAAGGTTGCGATGGGGTACGTAGATTTCTACGTCAAATCATCCCCAGCTTCATCCGTCCCGCATCGCTAATCATGTTCTGGTTCCACGGCGGATCCCAGACGAGCTGGACATCGGCCTCATCGACGCCGTCGATCGTCAAGATTTTGCTCTGCGCGTCGTGCGCGATGGCGGGTCCCATGCCACAGCCCGGCGCGGTTAATGTCATCTTCACGTCGACGCGGGTGCCGCCATCTTCTTTCTTCGTAAGCTTGCAATCGTAAACCAATCCTAGATCGACAATGTTTACCGGAATTTCCGGGTCATAACATTGGCGCAACTGATTCCAAACATCTTCCTCGGAAACCTCGCCATCTTTCGCTCCATTCCCGGACGAGATAGGCTGCGATTCCCTCTTCTCCAATCCGAGAGCGTCTCCATCCTTTTCCGCGATGCGGGACAAACCGAAGTTCGTCGCGATAGTGTAACTACCGCCCAGTGATTGCGTGATCACGCCGGGGGTTCCCGCCGGAATCGTTATCTTCGTCCCCGCCGGGATTTGAATCGCTTCAATGTCGCGACTGGTGCTGAATTCGGTGTTCTCGTACATATTGGCCTGTAAATCTCCTATAATTGTGGTCGGCTTTGCCGCTGGCGCAAATTTTACCGCGATGCGTCGCAAATGAATCTGGGTAGCGCACGCGTCCCGCGTGTTGGTTTGGGCGTCTCGCCGAAACAATCTTTGCAGGAAAGTCCGCGATGACGAGACATCATCGCCAGCACGCGAGACGCGCGCGCTACCCGGGGGGAATCAGAGCCGCGCGGGATCTTCCAGCAATTCGATCACGCGCTTTAGCAATCGCCCGGCACCGCCGCCATCGAGACTGCGATGATCGAAGCTGAGCGTGATTTGCGCCTCCGTTATCGGAACGAAATCCGATTTCGATTCGTCCCAGCGTGGTGTTTTTTTGCCGGCACCGAGACCGAGAATCATGGTCTGATCGGGCAGGGGAATCGGCGTGCCCCATTCCACCCCGAAAGTGCCGAAGTTTGAAACCGCTGCGATTCCGCCGCTTTGCATTTCCGGGGAAATGCGACGAGCGCGCCCGAGGGAAACTAACTCTTCGTACTTTGTCGTCAGATCCGCTAGCGAAGTTTTGTCTGCGCCGCGAAGGATCGGCACGATGATTCCGTCCTGTGCTTCAATCGCGAGGCCGATGTCAATGGTACTCGATTGCAGGACGCGAGCGCCGATCAGTTTCGCGGCCGCGGCCGGATTTTCTGCAAGGGCAAGGGCGAGCGCGCGCAACGCATAAAGTGCCGGACCGGGCTTCGGATCGCGCTGTTTACGATCCGTTAGAACAGGATCGAGATTCACCGACGACCCAATCGTCGCCAGCGGCCGGGACCAGCTGCGACGCATCGCATCTGCGACTCCCGCCCTAATGGCCGAGGCATCGCTCGTTGTCTGCGATTCCATCTGGTGCAAATAATTTTCCAGATCTTTGATCGTGACGCGATTGCCGCTGCCTGTTCCTGCGATTCCAGCGAGATCCGCGTTCGTTAATTGCAACTCCGCCATTCGTACACGGACGCGCGGCGACAAAAATCCTGCCCCTTTTGCGGCAGCGGGAACCGGCAAGCCGTCGGTCGGAACTTTTACTCTGGCGCCGTTGCTTTTCGTTTTTTCGGCCTTTGCTGTTTCTTCGTTTCGCCCTGGAATTTCTTCGGTCATTTCGCGTTGCGCTTCGGGCGGCGGGGTTTGCTTGGCGAATCGCTCGGCGTCTTTTTCGCTCGCTTCGATGTAACCGAGCACGGCGCCGATCGGATAGGTTTCCTTGACCTGGGCATCGATTTTCGCGATCTCACCCGCACATGGTGTCGTGACACCCATCACTGCTTTATTAGTTTCGACTTCGATGATTTCCTGATCGGCTGCGACTTTTTCGCCCGGCTTCACGTTGATCGAGACAATCGTCGCCTCCGCGATCGATTCGCCGAGCTGTGGCATGATGATTGGAACTTGTGGCATAAATTTATTCGCGAAGTATTTTTCGCGCTTTCGCGGCAATCACTTTGCTGCTCGGTCGGTGCGTCGACCAAAGATTTGGATGGTAGGGAATGGGAGTATCCTTGGCGTTAACCCGTGCGGGCGCGGCATCGAGCAAATGGAAACCCTCCGTAGCCACGCGCGCAATGACTTCCGCGGTCACGCCGCCCCAGGGGAACGATTCGCCCACCGCCAAAAGCCGGCCGGTTCTGGCGACGGAGGCCAGCACCGCGGCGGTGTCCAATGGTTTCACTGTCCGCAGATCGACCACTTCGATTTCGAATCCCTCTTTCGCAATCTCCTCGGCCGCGCTTAAAGATTCGTGTAACATCGCGCTGTAGCTAACGATTGTTAGATCGCGGCCGGTCCGCGCGATCCGAGCCTTTCCAACTGGCATTCTATCGTTCGGCAAACTGTCGGCCTTGAGATGGTAGTAAAGGTACTTGTGCTCGCAGTAAATCACCGGATCATCAATCGCGACCGCGTCGATCAGCATGGTATAAGCGTCTTCCACCGTTGCCGGCGTCATCACGATCAATCCCGGATAATGCGCGTAAAGGGATTCCATCGATTGCGAGTGAAACGGCCCGCTCCCCTTCGTGCCGCCCGAGGGCAACCGCACCGTAATTGGAATTGGAACATTGGTCCGCCAGTAATGCGTGCCGGCGTTGTTGAGAATTTGATTCAGAGCGATGCTGGAAAAATCGGCGAACTGCATTTCCACAATTGGGCGCATACCTTCGAGCGCGGCGCCGATGGCCGTGCCGACCATGGCGTCTTCGCTAATTGGCGTGTTTAAGACGCGTCCCGGGAATTCTTTCGCCAATCCTTTGGTAGCCTTGAACGCGCCACCGAAGCTTCCGCCAACATCCTGTCCGTAAATGAAAACGCGTTTGTCGTCGCGCAAAAGTTTCGCCTGCGCTTCGCGGATGGCTTCGAGGTAAGTGATGCTCATGGCTTCGCCACGTTAAATCGTTGAAGCGTTGAAGCGTTGAACCGGCGAGCCGTTGTAACGTTGTAACGAGTTAACGAATCACATCTGTTTTTCATCGTCATTCAATCTCGTCCACCAAATCGCGAGTTGAGATCGCGCACCAATCCTCTTCCTCGCCGTTAGGAACGGGTTCTTTTTGCGCGGCGCTGAAGGCGTTTTCGACCTCCTCTGCCGCCTCTTCGCGCCAGCGTTGCAACGTTGCAGCGTCGGCTAATTCGCGCTCCTTGATAAATGCTTCCGTACGTTGCAGACAATCAATCGCGAATGGTTCTTTGCGAATGTCGTCGGTGACGTAGCTGAAGTCATCGTGTTCGCCATGACCGGCCAGCCTCAGGATGGATGCGACGACCAGCTGCGGTGGGCGACCGGCGCGGGCGCGTTTCACCGCCGTGCCGATCACGTCGAGGCATTGCGCCAGATCGGTTCCATCCAATTCATAACCTTCGAAGCCATAACCGCGGGCGCGATCGACTAGATTGGCGCAGGCGAACTCGCGATCGTTCGGTGTGGAATAGGCATAATGATTATTGGTCGCGACGACGACCAGTGGCACATGCTCGACCGCGGCGATGTTCATTCCCTCATGGGTGGCGCCGGTTTGCATTCCACCTTCCCCAATTGCCGTTAGCCCGATAAAATTTTTCTCGCCCCGGCCACGTTTTGCCATGAGCGAGCCGACCACCACGGAAACCATCGCGCCCAGGTGACTGATCATGGCCAGCTGGCCGTCGCGCGGGCTACCCCGGTGAATGTTGCCGTCGCGTCCTCGCATCGGTCCGGTTCGCGAACCAAGATATGTGCGCGCAACATCAACCAGCGGTTCGCCAAAGGCCGAGCGGCCGGCCTGGTCGCGAATGAGGGGCGCGAAGATGTCCCCTTTCTGCAAAAAAATTCCGCAAGCGACGCTGATTGCTTCCTGGCCTTTGCCGACGTAAACACCACCGGTGATCCGGCCACCGCGATACATGCTGGCGAGTTTCTCTTCGAATGTCCGCGTCAACAGCATCCAGCGAAACGCCTCGAGATATTTTTCGTGGACCGGCGCTTTCGGTTGGGATTTCTTCCTTGGGCGCGCCGTTTGCAGCATCGGACGATTGTAGCCAACATCAGGGCGGCTGCGCAAAAAATTTTCGTGGCCGGCTCATGGGACGGGGACCCCGAAGCTGATCTGGGGAGCGCAGGCCGCCAGCCTGCCGTCGCCGGCAGCGTGCCGGCGCAATGATTAGTCTAACCGACCTGGTTTCGGAAGCTTTTCGGCCAGCGGCACGGAACAAAGGCCTGCGGCCTGTGCGCCAAGCGGACATTCTGTCCGCTTTCGGATCTGCGGCAGCGGAGTGCAACTCCGCTGGGCGCACAGACCTAGTGGTCTATGTTCCGAACCTCGTGTATCGCGCAAATTTGATATGTGCGGCGCACGTTGCTTTGGGTAGCGCACGCGTCTCGCGTGTTGGCGATCGCCTCCTCGCGATCGCGGACTTTTCTCGAAAGATCGTTTCGGCGAGACGCCGAAAGTCCGAGCCGGACCGGCGGTACACGCGGGACGCGTGCGCTACCCGGAACTACCTTGCGGCGAGCGAACTGACGCGCGATGATTCCTCCGCCATCGAAAAATCTTGCTGCGTTGCGTCTTCCGTCAGCACGCTCGCTCCGTTCGCTTCCGCCTTTCGTGGCGGGGTCATCTTCATTCCTACCAGCTTGCTCACCCCGCGTTCTTCCATGGTCACGCCGTAAAGAATATCGGCCTTGGCAATGGTGCGCTTGTTATGGGTGATGATGATGAACTGGCTTTGCGAGACGAATCGCTCCAGCACTTTGATAAAGCGATTGATGTTGGATTCATCGAGCGGCGCATCCATTTCATCGAGCACACAAAACGGGCTCGGGCGCACCATGTAGATGGCAAACAAAAGCGCCACCGCCGTCATCGTCCGTTCGCCTCCGCTCAAAAGCGAGATGCTTTGCAACTGTTTGCCCGGCGGCTTGGCGATGATTTCGATTCCGCAATTCAGCGCGTCGTTCTCATCCATTAACTGCAGGTCGGCGCGGCCGCCGCCGAAAAGCTCGGCGAACATCTCTCGGAAATTCACTCGCACCTGCGCAAATGTTTCGGCGAAAAGTTCCTGCGTGGTGGAATTAATCCGAGCAATGACATCAAGCAGTTCGCGACGCGAATTCGTCAGATCGGTGTTCTGCGTTTCCAGAAAACGATAACGCTCTTCCAGCTCATCATATTCCTGGACCGCCTCAAGATTAATCGGGCCCATATTTTCCAGCTGGCGCGCGAGCTCGGCCATGAATTTCTCGATTTCTGGAGGGGCGAGCTCCGGCGAGCCCGCTATGGCCTCGATCCCCGGCGGCGTCGCAGGAGCTCCGCCCTCCATCTTTTCCTTCGCGCGCTTGAGCTGAGCATGAAGGACTTTTTCGTGCGCTTGCGTGTCGGGCTCGAACTGACGCAAATCAATCCGATAACGTTCCATCATATGTTCGGCCAAATGTTCGATCTGAAGTTGCAGTTGCGTTTGCCGCACGGAATGGGTCCCGCGTTTCTCTTGTAATTCGCTCAAGCGGTCACGCACGGCTCGTAGTCGGCTTTCATTGGAGTTGATCGTTTCCAACTGGCTAGTGCGCTCAGCCACCAATTTCCAAATCTCCGCTTCGCGCCGCGTGCATTCCTGTCTTTGCTGTTCGATCGCATTCCTCGCTGAGTCGTCTTCCGCTGCCTGCGTAACCAATCGGGCTTCGTAATTTTCAATGTCGGCCCGCCGCGTTGCCATCACGTCCGAAAGTTCAGTCTGGCGCGCCAGCATTGGTGCCCGCTGCGCTAGCAAATTCTGGTGTTTCTGCTCGTGGGTTGCGGCCGCGATGCGCAGCTCTGCCAACCGCACATTCGCCTCTTCTTCCTCGCGCAACGCCTCGTCCCGTTGCGTTTGAAGGAGGGCGGCCTCCTTTCGATCGCGAGCGATCTTTTCTTCAAGTTCCGCGCCTTGCACCTCGAGCTGCTGAATCTGTGCGTCTGCCGCTGCGATCTGGCGCTCGAGAGTCGAGCGCTCAAATTCGAGCGACTCCAGTTCGCGCTCTGCCGAGTGCTGTTCGCGTTCGAGTTGGGAAATTTTCGACGCCGATGCGGTTTGTGCGAGCTGTGCCTCCTGATATAAGGCGACGGCCTTTTCCAGTGCCCTCAGAATCGTGGCGATCTGCGATTCCAGCGCAACCCGCTGTTGCTCGACCATCGCCTGTTCGCGTTTCAACTGCCCGAGCTCGATCGCGATCGCATCGATCCGCGCCTTGCGCTCAAGTAACGAGTCCGTCCGCCCTCTTCCATTGCCGCCGAAGAGAATTCCCTCATGCGAGATGTATTCGCCGCGTAAAGTGGCGGCCGCGAGCTCGGGATTCTTTACGACTGCGTTTAGTGCCTCCTCCAAATTTTCAAACAACGCGACGTTATGGAGCAAACCCTTCACTAAAGCCTCGAGTGGAGCGGGGGTTCGCACGTTATCAGCTGCCCAGCCGATCGCACTTTGCGGCAAATCATTAGAAGCCGGCCGATCGCGATGTGCGATTCGCTCGAGAACAAGTGCGGCCTGACCCAACTGTTGTTGATTCAAATGGGAAATGATTTCTGCCGCACGGGCACGATCGCGCAAAATAAGCGCATGAAGATTGCGGCCCAATGCCGCTTCGATTGCGGGGACAAATTCATGCGAAACATCGAGCTGGGCCGCCAGCGCACCAGCAAATTCAAACTCTTTACTCTTTAATAATGCTTGCGAGCCTTGCGCCAGTCCTTCGCCTTCTTCGTTGAGCTGACACAAAACTTCGTGACGCGATTCTTTCTCGGCGATGGTCCGATCGATTGCGGACAATTTTTTCTCGACTTCGGCCAGTGCCCTTTGGTTCTGGCGCAGGGTTTCCTCCTGCGAGCGGACACTCGCAAAAAGTTGCTCAACCGTTTGCCGCTCCGCTTCGGTTGCAGCACGTGCCTCTGTCATTTTGACATGTAATTGCTTGTGGCCGGCGCCAGCGGACGCGATTCTGGCGCGCCGCGTGTCCGCATCCCGATTGGTCGCATCACGCCGTTCGCGCAATTCGCGCAAATCTTCCGCAATCGCGGATAACCGCAGTTCATCTCTCGACAAACTCATTTGCACATCGCGAAGTTTCTGATCGCAGGCCCGAAAACCTTCGCGGCGCTTGCTGGCGTCCTCAGTCAGGTGCTCGAGTTCTTGGTTCTTTTGCTCGAGCAATCGTGTGGTCTCTTCCACCAGCACATTGGCCGATTCGATTTCCGCGTTCTGTTCGCGCAATTTCGTTTCCGCCGATTCGATCTCGCGCTGGCTGCGTTCGATCCATTGCCGCAACTCCGCGCCATGTTTTTCGTTGAACTCGATTCGGTGACGATGCGATGCGATCTCATTTTCGAGCTGCTGCACCTTGGCCCGCGCGTGAGTGATCTTTTCGTCTGCGGCGTCGAGTTCGCGACGCGCCGCCGCCACCTTCGCTTCGCCCTCGTTAATCTCGTTGCGTGTTGCCTGTTCCGTGTCCGATACGCGCGCGATCTCGGCGGTGCATTCGTTGAGTTCCTGCTCGAGGCTCTGCAATTTGCGATGTGAAAAATGAGTGTCGAGCACTTGCAGGTCCGCATGCAGCGCCTGATATCGCCGCGCCTTGCCCGCCTGTCGTTGCAGCGACCCAATCTGCCGCTTCACTTCCTTAATGATGTCACCGATGCGCAACAGATTCGCTTCTGTCGCTTCCAGTTTGCGGAGCGCTTCTTTTTTTTGCGTTTTGTATTTAGTGATTCCGGCCGCTTCCTCAAAAACGCTGCGCCGATCTTCCGGACGCGAACTCAGGATCAGGTCGATCTTGCCTTGCTCCATGATGGAGTAAGCGGCGCGACCCACTCCAGTGTCGGCGAACAAACTGTGGATGTCCTTCAAGCGGCAACCGGTTTTGTTCAGGAAATATTCGGAATTGCCATCACGGTAAATGCGTCGCGTTACCCGCACCTCATGCCAGGCGACCCCGAGCTCCTCCGAGCACTCGGTGAAATTCAGCGAAACTTCGGCGAAACCGAGCGGCTTGCGGGACTCGGCGCCGTTGAAAATGACATCAGCCATCTCGCCGCCGCGGAGCGATTTGGCAGATTGTTCACCCAAAACCCAGCGGACGGCGTCGCAGACGTTGGACTTCCCGCAGCCATTGGGACCAACAATGGCGGTCACGCCTTCGTGGAAATTAAAGATTGTTTTGTCGGCGAAAGACTTAAAGCCGAAGAGCTCGAGCGATTGAAGATGCATTGAAAAGGCCGGGGGCGCCCAAGGCGCCTTGTTGTGGTGAATATAATCGCAAGGATGGGCCCGCAAGGCAAATCTATACAATTCGGCGTGGGCGGCGCCTGCTCCACTACCATATTTGGGGGTGAAGGTGAGATAGCAGCACCCTGGTTGCCGAAGCGGCAGCCTTCTGCCGCTTTCCTTCACCAGCCTGCCAACCGAAAAAGGGATTTACGATCATCGCCACGGGCACCGCGTTGCCCCAAACTCCGGGGAGCACATGCGCCTCGCGTGTTGGTTTTGGTGTCTCGCCAAAACAATCTTTGCTTCCGCTCCGGGGAGCGTGGGCTGCTAGCCCGCAGTTGCTGGCAGCCTGCCGACAACATCCGACCCGCATGTATCAAGTTATGTTTCCCAGATAGTCTCGGCAAGCTGCCGAGACTTGCAGGCTGGCAGCCTGCGCTCCCCAGAGACTCACCCGTGCTTACGCTTTGTGTGGGCTTGAACGAAATTTCTCGCGCAAGAAATACAAGATCGACGCAATTGCGAGCACGATTCCATTGACTGCAAATTCAAACAGCGTCGCATGAGCGAGAATCCAGATGATGGCGAGAATGGCGAGCGCGGGGACGATTTTCATCCCGGGAAAATTGAAAGGTTGACCGTCGGTCCGCACGTCGCGCTGCACCAAAAACCAGCAGGCGGCGCAGCAGAGCAAATACATCAGGAGGACGGCGACGTTGGAAAGGACCGCTAGTTTTTCGAACGTGCCGGTGACGGACAAGGCAAAGGCGAGGACGGCATATGTCATGATGGCGACGTCAGGCGAGCGATACCGCGGATGCACGTGCGCGAACCACGCCGGCAACGCGCCGTCGCGGCCGAAGGCAAAGATCATGCGCGGCGAACTTAGAATGTCGCTGGTGACAAATCCGAATGCGGAGATGGTCGCGCCCGCGAGAAGAATGGTGCGGCCGATGTTGCCGAGAAATAGCGCGGCTGCTTCAGCGAGCGGCGCGTCTTTGTGATTGGCAAGATCGACACCGAGCGTTCCTTGCGCCACGAGCTGGATGAGAATGTAAATGATGGTGGTAATGACGAGCGCGAGATACGCAGCGCGCGGAACGGTGCGCGACGGATTTTTCACTTCGCCGCTCGGGATCAACGCCACTTCGATTCCAACGAAAGCGAAGATCAACAGGATGACACTATCGCCTAACGCCTTGCTGCCCGGCAACGCGATCCAAGTCAAATTCGCCGGGTGAATGAAAAAGATTCCGGCGCAAACGAACAGAAGTAACGGGAGAAGTTTCGCAATCGTGATCGTCGTGACTGCGGCCGCGCCTTCGCGTACACCGCGAATGTTGATGAACACGAGCACGCCGTAGACCGCAAGCATCACAACGATGCGCATCACTGGTCCGCCGAGAAATGGAATGACCAGTGCGATTGAATTCGCGAGCACATTCACCACGCCCGCAACCGCGCCAAGCGCGGTCAGAAAGTAAAGCATGCCTGCGAGAAACCCGACGTATTTGCCGAACGCGACCTCGACATACGCGTAGAGTCCGCCCGTGAGCGAGACACGGCTACCCGCGATGGCGAAACAGGTGACGAACAAAACCATCGCGATTGCGCAGCAAATAAATGCTAGCGGCGCAGCCGGCCCGAGTCCTGCCGCGACCGTCGCGGGAATCACGAAAATTCCTGCGCCGATGGTCGAGCTGACAATGTTGGCAGTGAGCGCGGGAATTCCGATGCCACGGACAAGTTGATCATCGACCTGTTCCGCTTGTTGGATCGACACTGTCTCATCAGCCATGCCGCGGATGGTGCGTCATTTAAGCGCGCGAGACAAGGCTCGCGCTCAGGTGCATAGGCTTCCAGATCGGCGGGCAAGATGCCCACCGGCCTCACAGCCAGGATGGCCGCGCTCCAATTCAGCCGCTGATCTCGGATTGCACTTTCTCCAACGCGGCTTGCGCGGCGTGAAGTTCTGAAGTGCGCGCATGCACTGCGTCTTCGAGAGCGGCGCGCCGGTTATCGAGCAACTGATGAATACGGCGGGTCTCGAGCAGATTCCGAATGCGCAGGAGCACTTCGATGTGATCCAAAGGTTTGTTCAGAAAATCGGTTGCACCACAATGCAGGGCCCGGCGTTTGGTTTCCTCGTTGACGTCGGCCGTGAGGACAATAATTGGCAAGTAAACCTCGCTCCGATCGGCACGCAAGGATTCGAGAACCGCGAATCCATCAAGATGTGGCATGAACAAATCGAGCAGAATCAAGTCCGGGTCGAACTCGTCGCAAAGTTCGAGGACCCGGCGGGAATCAGTCGTTGACTTAAGTTGGGTGTAACCTTGCTCGCCCAGCATGTCTTCCAGGAGGGCAACGTTGGCGGGCTCGTCGTCAACGATGAGGATCCTCATTTTCGCATAGGCGGCGAGTTCGCTTTTCCAGTTGGCAGTGTTCATGCGCGGCGAGTCAGCTTTCTTTCTAACTTGATTCGCTTTTCACAGCGTCTGTTCCTTTGGTTAACTGATCGCGCTCCACCGATTCTTTTTCAACTGCGAGAATGACGCAAAAAGGCGAGGCCGCGCCATGCAATTGCTCGGTTTCCTTCATATTTTCCTGGCTGTTACATTCTCTTTTCCATTCGCTTTTTGAATCAGCGTCTTTGAATCGGTCGATGGCCAAGCCGATTCCTCGATCACTCGGGAAAATTTTGTGACGTCGAGTGGTTTGGTCAGGTAATCGCGGGCGCCGGCAGTCATGAACTGTTGAACCTGTCGCGCGGTCGCATCGGCACTAATGACAATGACCGGGATGTTTCGCGTTGTTTCCTCACCCCGCAATTGCGAAAAGACCTCCCATCCGTTCAAGTCGGGCAGATGGATATCGAGTAAGATGAGATCGGGTGAATGTTTGCGCGCTAAGTCGAGGCCAAGCCGGCCCTGCATCGCGCTCAGCAGTTCGACCTGCGGTTGCTGGCGAAGAATTTCCTGGACGAGATTGAGATTGGAAAGGTTGTCCTCAATATAAAGGATGGTGCGCTTGCCGGCAGCGGGGTCCCGGGCCGGCAGGGGTTCATCCTCATTGTCTTCCGGCTGCGTGATTGCTGGCGGCTCGGCCCGGGGAAGATCAACCCAAAAAGTGCTGCCGCGTCCAATCGCGCTGCTGGCCCCGATACCGCCCCCCATGGCATGCATGATACGGGCAGAGAGAGCAAGGCCGAGGCCAGTTCCCTCCACTGCCGACTGCTCCGCCCCCAGGCGATCAAACGGCGTAAACAGTCGCGACAATTTTTCACTGGCAATGCCCGCACCCATGTCGCTAATCACGATCCGCATGGTGCCTTCGCCGGCGGATCGATACGAGATTGAAACTTTGCTCTTCTTTGGACTGTACTTTACGGCGTTCGAGAACAGGTTAAGCAAGACCTGCTTGAAACGCTGAAGGTCGGCCAAAACATGGACCGGCGGATCGATACGGACGGGGGCGCTAAACTCAATCCCGCGCTCGGCCGCGAGTGGCCGCATTATATCAAGCGCTTCATCCAAAACGTCAGCGAGATTAACCGGCTCCAAGGACAACTGCATCGCGCCAGCTTCGATCCGGCTGATATCCAGGATTTCGTTGATCAAGTTAAGGAGATGACGACCGGCACCAGTGATATGGCCGGCACGGATGCGAAGGGCCCCGGCTGGACTCTGTTTTTCAATGAGCTGGCCAAATCCAAGAATTGCGTTTAGCGGCGTGCGCAATTCGTGGCTCATGCGGGAAAGAAACTCGCTCTTGGCTCGGTTCGCTCCCTCCGCCTCCTCCTTGGCGGTATGTAACTCGCGTTCGACGCGTTTGCGATCAGTGGTGTCGCGGATTGCGGCTATCGCCAGGATGCCCTCGTTGGTCTCGAGTGGGCTGAGGCTAATCTCGATCGGAAACTCCTTCCCATCCTTGCGAGCGCCAAACAGGTCGAGCCCGGCGCCCATTTCACGGCTGCGGGGATTTTTGAAAAAGTCGCGTCGATTGCCGGGATCCTTGCCATGAAAACGTTTCGGGACCAGGACTTCGATTTCTTTTCCTAGCAGTTCCTCGCGCTGGTAGCCGAAGATTTTTTCTGCCTGCGAATTCACCAACACGATCGTTCCCTCGCCGTTGACGATCACAATGGCATCGGGAGCGGATTCGAGCAGCGATTTGAATTTTTGATCGGCCTTGCTGCGCTCGGTAATGTCCTGCGACGTTCCAACGATTCGGACGACCTTGCCGGTAATGCTTAAGACCGTACGGGCCAGGGTATGCAGGAGCCGGGTCTCGCCGTTTGGCAAAATAATCCGGCACTCGATCCCGGTGGATTCATGGCCCACCACTAATTTCTTTAACCACTTGCGCACTCGCTTCCGGTCGTCCGGATGAACGGAGGCCATAAAACGATCGTAGCTGGCCGGGAATTCGTCCGGCGCGAACCCAAATAGCCGGTACTGCTCCTCCGACCAGAACACCAGCCTGGTGGCCACATCCCATTCCCAGCTTCCGACATGAGCGACTCTTTGTGCTTCCGCCAAACGCGACTCGCTAAACTTGAGGGCGTCTTCAGCTTGTTTGCGTCTGGTAATGTCCCGCAGAATTCCCGTGTAAAACTGGCCCTGGTTTGTTTTCCATGAGGAGAGGGTGAGCTCGATCGGAAATTCCGCGCCATCTTTTCTCAAGCCCTCGAGCTCGATCGTTTTAGCGACGACGCGTGTTTCCCCTCCGGCTTTGAGGCGCGAGATAGTCTCGCGGTGCATGGCGTGGTACCGCTGAGGAATAATGGTGTTGAGTGATTTCCCGATTGCCTCCTTTTCGTTATAGCCAAAAATTGCTTCGGCTCCGGGATTCCAAAAAACGATGTTTCCACTGTCATCCGCTGAGACAATCGCGTCGCCGATGGAGTGGGTGACAGAGCGCAGTTTCGCCTCCGAAACGCGCAGCCCATTCTCTGCGACTGAGCGTTCAGCGATCTCGCGATGTAGCATTGCGTTGGCCGCAACCAGTTCGTGCGTCCGTTCCGCGACCAAAATTTCGTC
Organism: Verrucomicrobiota bacterium; assembly: GCA_003220155.1. Taxonomy (GTDB): domain Bacteria; phylum Verrucomicrobiota; class Verrucomicrobiia; order Chthoniobacterales; family UBA10450; genus AV69. Next base: position 12,780 of record QHRO01000241.1, on the reverse strand, counting down.
GCGTTGGCGATGTCCGGTGACGACAAGGAGAAATGCACCAAGTAATCCGGTAAAGAGCAAAGCGACAGCAGGCACGCTCCACGACTGCCAGGCGCGGTGGGTGAGCAAATACTCAGGCGAGAGGCCGGATTCCAACGACCATTTTCGGCCAGCCATTTCAATGCTTGTTTCCATATGCAAAACTGCGGGCTTCGCGCGCTCGGTCGAATTCTGGAAAAGAATCTGCTTTGTCGAGGCTGCGTTCTGATCGAGAAATCGCAATCGGAGGCCGTTTTGATCGACTCCCTTAAGCGATTGAGCTATCACGTCCCCGATTCGAAAAATTGCGGCGACGTAGCCTTCCAATCGCTTTTGCCGCTCTTCGACTGTATCGTGAGAAAGGCCGTTGGTGTAGATTGGCAAGTAGACCACGAAGCCAGGCGCTGTGCCCTTCTCCTGAATGAGTTCGGTTTGTTTGGTAGCGCGGGCTTCTCCCTTATCTCTGGCCCACTCGAACGCCTGGCGCCGGATCGGATCGCAAGCGATATCAAATCCGAGCGCCCTTTCATTCCCAAACAGGGGCTCGATGTAGCGGATGACAATGTACTCCTCACGCTGAGCCGCCGGAATCAGTTTTTGCTGCGCATCGCGCTCGGTCGGCTGAAAAGTTCCAAGCCCATCGCGGCGGGCCGCTTCGACAAAAGCCGACACTTTAGCCTGGGGGACTCGTGCATTCCACGACAGCGATTGGATTCCGGGGTGATCGGAGATGTCTCTCGCCACAAACGAGCGAAAACTGCCTTGGCTCACTGCGGGTGAGCTTGCAAAAAAGTTCTGTATTGAGCGCAGGACGTCGAGATAACTATCAAAGTCGCTCTGGAGTTTTTGGCTGAGATTCTGGGTCCGCTGCTCAAACTCCATCTTGATTCGCGCTTGTTCCCATCGATTGGTCTGGAAAAAGAGAGCCACTACCACGGCAAAGGTGAAGGTCATCGGTAGCGTAACGGAAAGCTTACGGCGCCAATCCGCGGTCCGGAAGGTCCAGATCAGGACGAGCGGGGCGAAGATCAGGGTGCCGATTGAATCGCCCACGTACCAGGTAACCCAGTTCGTTAAGAAATCGGCGGAAGAAACAATGCGGGCGAACCAAAGGGTTGTTACGGCGCAGGTGGACGTGATGAGGCAGCTCGCCAATGCAACCAGAGAAAAGTGGGCAACCTCCTTCTCAGTGGCCAACGCTGTTCGTATCCCGACGTAATGGCGCACCAAGAACGCTCCTGCTAGGGCCTGTAAAGCTGCGGCCCCGGCGATTAAGGCCGGGACCGTGACCGATTTTACGATCCCGCCAAAGGTGGCCGTATCGAGCGACGTCCAAAAATTGACAAGAAAAGATCCGATGATCACGCCCGGCCAGGCACGATTGCCGAATAGAAGGATGCAGCCGAGTGCGAGACCAGCCGCCGGCCAGACCGCCGTTGCATAGCCGGGGGGAATTGCCAGGAGAAGCGCTAACCTGCCTGCTACGAAGTAGATCGCCGCCGTAGCGGCGATGCCGCCGAGCCATCGGATAGTGGAAAACCGTTTGGGGGGCGCGGGTCCGCTATGAGATTGCTCTGTGATGCGACCGGGAGCCATCGAATCATGTGCGCGCAGGAGATATGCCACACGGCGAAGCTTTTCATCGGTTTAAAATCCAGCCTCAATTCCCCTCCAAATCAGTAACCTGCGGCCTGACCATCTTTACGCGATTCGCTCGCAGCAACGTAAACGCGCTGGCCATCGTGCATCTCTACTTTAATGGCTTGGTAGCCACCGTAGCCACCAACGTCAAAACGCACATCGTGACCGCGTTTTTTCAGGTCGCGGACGATTTCGTATGGAATTCCACTCTCGACATCAACGTAACCGCCGCTCGTCATTTTTTCTCCCGTCGGTTCGTTATCGCCCTCGTGCTGCCAGCGCGAAGCGTCACCTGCTTCCTGCACGTTCAAACCAAAATCGATCTCGTTCGTCAGAACCTGGACGTGCCCTTGCGGTTGCATTCCACCGCCCATCACGCCGAAGGCTTCCCACGGTTTTCCATCTTTCATCACAAAACCCGGAATGATGGTGTGGAAGGGACGTTTGCCCGGCGCGTAAACGTTGGCGTGATCAGGTTCCATCGAGAAAAGCTCGCCACGATCTTGAAACATGAAGCCGAGTCCCGGCACAACGATCCCGCTGCCCATGCCGCGGTAATTACTCTGAATGAGCGAGACCATATTGCCCTCATTGTCCGCCGTGCACATGTAAATAGTGTCGCCGTCATCGACTGGGGAACGTTTTGGCGTCGCGGCTGGATCCGGTAGCGACAGCCGTGTCGGCTGCGATAATTGAGCGTTTGCCGGCGGCGCGCCTGCCTCTACAGCCTTCGCCGCGCGATTCGGATCGATCAGCTTCCGCCGTTCCGTCGCGTAGTCCTTCGAAAGCAAACCGGCGAGCGGAATTTTCACGAACTCCGAGTCGGCGTAAAATTTGGCGCGATCCGCCCACGCAATCTTCTTCGCTTCGATCATGACGTGCAGTGTTTCCGCTGAATTGCGACCCATCGACCTGAGATCGAAACCTTCGAGAATGTTTAAGATCTGGAGCGTGGCAATACCCTGTCCGTTTGGCGGCAGCTCGAAGACATCGTAGCCGCGATAGTTCGTCGAGACTGGATCGATCCACGTCGAAGTGTGCTGCTCGAAATCGGCTTTGCGTAGAAAACCGCCGTTCTCCTGCATGAAGTTGTCGATCTTGTCTGCAATTTCGCCCTTGTAAAAAGCATCCCGACCTTTTTCTCCGATGACTCGCAGGGTCTTCGCCAACGCTGGATTTTTGAAAATATCTCCTTTTGCCGGCGTCCGGCCCTTGCCATCGAGGGTATAAGTTTCGAGAAACGCGCCCGGTAGATCTTTGTAGAGCTCCGGCCCAAAGTGCCAGTAAAAGGCGATTAGCTCGGTCACCGGAAAACCTTCGTCGGCATATTTCGCGGCCGGCGCCAGGTCGTCACTGAGCTTGAGTTTGCCGAATTTCTTATGCAATTCGCTCCATGCATCCACCGTTCCAGGCACACTGATTGGGAGCATGCCGCGCGGCGGAATCGTTTTGCGGTGCAACTTGTCGAGCTCCACTTTCATTTGTTCGTAGCTCAGGCCGAGCGGAGAACGGCCGCTGCCGTTGATCCCGTAAAGCTTGTTTTCTTTCGCGCGGTAAACGATGGCAAAAAGATCGCCGCCGATTCCGTTCGAAACCGGTTCCATTAATCCAAGGGTGGCGTTGGCCGCGATCGCGGCATCGACCGCACTACCGCCGCGCTTCAAGATATCGAGCCCGACTTGTGTGGCCGCTGGCACGCTCGTGCAAACCATTCCGTGCCGTGCCAGGACTTCCGATCGCGTGGCGAAAGGTTTTCCGGTGATGCGATCGATTTGGGCCAGCGAAATCCCAAAGCACCCAACCACGAGGAGACAAAGGACAGCGAAACGGCGCGATAGGGCCATGTGTTTAGGCTAGCACTGCTGTCATCCCGAGCGAATGCGAGGGACCTCTCAGTTGGGTCTTGCTGACACAAGCTTGGATAGAGTGTGACTAACTGTGAGGTCCCTCGCCGTCTTTGCGGATCGGGATGACGTCGCGTTATCTCAAAGGTTTCGCCACGAGATCCCTCCCGCCTTCGCATAAAGCTACGGCGGGCAGGCGACTTTCGCTCGGGATGACAAACGCTTTTGCGTCGCTACCGTCAACCATGCGCGCAAGTCATCTCGAAGATTTTTATCAGTTCCTCCGCTTTCCCAGCGTCTCGACCGACGATCATTACACGGAAAAAGTAACCGAGTGTGGCCATTGGCTGGTGGAAAAGCTGACTAAGATCGGTTTGTCCGCCAAACTTTGCCCCACACCTGGCCATCCCGTGGTTTGGGCGCACAACAAGCAACAGCCGGGCCGCCACACGGTTTTGATTTATGGTCACTACGACGTCCAGCCGCCCGATCCCGTCCGGCTCTGGGATTCTCCGCCATTCGAGCCGGTTTTGAAAAACGGTTACGTCTTCGCTCGCGGCGCGACCGACAACAAAGGTCAGATCCTCTCACACATTCTCGGAGTGCAGGAGCAAATCGAGGCCGCCGGCGATCTCCCGGTGAATCTGCATTTCGTCATCGAAGGCGAAGAAGAGATTGGCAGCGCCAATCTCGGCAATTTTCTTTCCCAAAATCGGAAGGCGTTGAAACCGGAGATCGTTGTCGTTTCCGATACCGGAATGATTTCGCGCGGTGTTCCGACGATGAGCTACGGATTGCGCGGTGTGGCAGCGCTGGAATTGAAGATCACCGGCCCCAAAATGGATTTGCACTCCGGAATTTACGGCGGCGCGGTCGCGAATCCGCTCACCGCCATGGCTCGCTTGCTCGCCACTTTGCATGACGCGAACGGGCACATCACCATCCCCGGTTTCTATGACGAAGTATTGCCGTTGGAAGATTGGGAGCGTGAAATGTGGCGCAAAATTCCAGTGAACGTCGATGAAGAAATTGTGAAGGAGACCGGCGTCCCGGAATTGTTTGGCGAGAAAGGTTTTTCAACGTTGGAGAGGATTTGGGCGCGACCGACGGCGGAGATCAATGGATTTGGCGGCGGTTACCAAGGGCAGGGGACCAAGACGGTGATTGGACGCGAGGCGATGGCGAAACTCACGTTCCGTCTCGTTCCGAACCAAAATGGCGACAAAATCATCGCCTTGGTGCAGGAATATTTGCAAAAAAATTGCCCCCCCGGAGTAAAACTCGACATGGCCGCTGGGCATGCCGGTCCCTGGTATTTGACCGACCCGCATTCGCAGTATGGTGAGGCAGCTCAGCGCGCGCTCAAGAAAGCTTTCGAACGTGATCCGGTGTTGATTCGTGAGGGCGGCAGCATTCCGATCGTGTCGGATTTCCGTGACATTCTTGGTGCGGAAACTCTGCTGCTTGGACTCGCTCTTCCTGACTGTCGCGCGCACTCGCCGAACGAGAATTTCCCCCTGGAAAACCTCGACGCCGGAATTCGGATTAACAAAGCAGTGCTGCAGGAAATCGCGGCTTGAATGTTATCCCGAACGGAGCGCAGTGGAGTCGAGGAATCCCGCCGCGGTATCTTTAAGCTCTCGACGTTTGTTGCTTCAGTTCTAATCCTATCGGCCGCGTGCTCACCGTCGCTAGCCGCGGAAGAATCCGTCGGCGAAAAAATCAAAAAGATATTTTCTACTCCGACGCCAACTCCAACTCCGCACAAAAAGAAAAAATCGGCGACAACAAAAAAAGAATCGGCGTCGCCTTCGCCGACCCTGTCGAGAAAAAAGAAATCCGTCTCCCCATCACCGGCTGTGTCTCCAACGGCGAAGGCAAAAAAGAAGTCTTCGCCTACGCCGGAGCCGAGCGAAACGCCATCGCCAACACCGACGCCTTCTCTTTCACCAACCGCAACGGCAGCGCCGGAAAGCGGAAAACGCGGTGCGCCGAACGCGACTTTGTTACCGGAAGCGATCAGTGGTTTCGAGAATTATTCGCCGAAAGTGCAGCAACTTCTTAGTTCGGCACTCGAACTCACGACCCGCAATCTTGATTACAAATACGGCTCAGCCGACCCAGGTAACGGCGGAATGGATTGCTCCGGCTTTGTCTATTTCGTGCTCAAACAAAACGGGGTGGAGGATGTGCCGCGCGATTCCAGCGAGCAATACATCTGGCTGCGACGAGCTGGGAAATTCGAGCCGGTGGTGAGTCAGAAAGATGATTCCTTTGAATTTGATAATCTAAAACCGGGCGACTTGCTCTTCTGGACCGGTACTTATGCGATTGCGCGCGATCCGCCGATTACGCATGCCATGATCTATCTTGGACGCGAGAAGAAAACCGGTGCCCGCGTGATGGTGGGTGCGAGCGACGGCCGGACTTATCAAAGTCAGCAGCGATTCGGAGTGAGCGTGTTCGATTTCAAGATGCCGCGCGCGGACAAGGGTGAGATCGAGGATGGCAAGGTGCATCCGCGATTCGTTGGCTACGCGCACATTCCGGGACTGCGGGATTAATCGGGCTCCGATGTGCCCATTCCGTCATCCCGAGTCGCGCAGACCCGAGGGGCCTCCGTATTGTGGATTGGATCACACAGGAAAGCTTGGGTGACCAGTGGAGCTTGTGGGAGGTCCCTCGCTTGCGCTCGGGATGACGGGCGTTGCTTTTGTGGAGTTTCGGAAATAATCCAAGAACGTGCGCGGTCCGTCGCGGCACCTCGTTGAAATTAGCTTAGAGTTTCCGCAGCGGGATCCTTCGCTTAAGCTCGGGATGACGGGCATAGCGAGTCGGGTCTTCGACGCCCGCCTCACGAAAACCTTTCCGTCGCAACAAACACGAATCGCACTCGCCACACGCCCGGCCGTCTGGCGTCGGATCATAACAACTCGTTGTTAACGAGAATTGGACGCCGAGCTTTGCCCCTTTGCGAATGATTTGGGCCTTTGTCATTTCAATTAGCGGTGCATGAATCTGGTAACGCGTTCCCTCCACGCCGGCTTTCGTGGCCAGGCGCGCCAGTTTTTCGAATTGAGTGATGAATTCCGGCCGGCAATCAGGGTATCCGCTGTAGTCCAGCGCGTTCACTCCGATGAAAATATCGTGCGCCCCGATCACTTCGGCCCAGGCCAAAGCGTAGCTCAGGAAGATTGTGTTCCGCGCCGGGACGTAGGTAACGGGAATTCCGCTCGCCATCTCGTCTGCGCCACGATTTTTTGGAACTTCGATCGCATCGGTTAAGGCCGAACCGCCAAACCCGCGCAAATCTATCTCGATCACCCGGTGCTCGCTGACGCCAAGAGATTTGGCGACTCGTTCAGCGGAGCCGAGCTCAATCTCGTGGCGCTGCCCGTAACGAAAGGAGAGCGCGAAAACTTCATAGCCCTCCTCCTTCGCGATCGCCAGGCTCGTTGCCGAGTCGAGACCGCCGCTCAGCAAAACAACGGCACGTTTCATCTCCCGGCGGGAGGATGACGCTCTGCGGAGCCGTCGATCTTCGCCGGCTCGACAGAGTCTCGCCCTACCGAGCGATCCGGAAAACTCGCTCGGACCGTCAGCGCAATTCCACCGCGCGCGGAAAAGGAGGCGGTGATGTTTGCTTCACGTGGTTCGCAGGCGCGAACGAAATCATCGAGTATGCGGTTCGTGATCGCTTCGTTGAACCCGCGCTCGGTGCGAAATGAGGCCAGATAAAATTTTAGAGATTTGCTTTCGATACAAAGCTTGCCCGGGGTGTAATCGATCTCGATTTTGGCGAAATCTGCCTGTCCGGTTACCGGACAAAGCGAAGTGAAATCCGACGTTTCAAAATGAATCCTGTAGTTGCGTCGGGCTGGATTTGGAAAGGTTTCCAATGTCGCTTCCGCGGGCGAAGCGGGAACATGTGCCTCGCTCCGCCCGAGCAGGGTTAGGCGTGCCGATTTCGCTTATCGTGCGAAATCAGTGGCGTTCAAACCTCGCCAAGGAGGTAGAGGGAACACCGGCCTGTGGCCTCTGCGCCCAGCGGGGATTCTCCCCGCTGTTCCTGCAGCGCAGTTTCAGCGAAGTAGAACTCCGCTGGGCGCACAGACTTTCGAAGTCTGTGTTCCTGCAGCATGGCGATCCAGCAGCAATCTTGGAATCGGCTCATTCCAACACGGCACCGTTGCTCCATCGCCATTATTTAATAGAATCGACGAGCCCATGACAGAAACACCAACCGGCATCGCCAATCCCGCGGTTATCGATTTGTTCGGCGTCGATCAGAAAACCGGCGAAGTGTTGCTGGTGATGAACGAGTCCCGGCCCTGGGATGGCGGGCATGAGCAGCTGCACGAAATGCAGGAAAAATTCAATGCTTACGCGTCATTTATTCTGGATGGCGAAATGACGGAAGCGCATCCCGAACTTGTCGGTCGCAAAGCGCGGATCGAATTGCGCTGCCAACACATGCCGAACGAAGAGGCGCGGGGGTTATTGCGGGCGATCCACGACCAGCTCGAATTGCAAGCGATCAAAGTGGAAGTGGTGGTGGCTGATCCTAATTGCGGGGAGCAATGTAGCTGTCATCCCAAGCGATAGTCGCGGGATTCCCCCGCGAAAGCTTTGAGGTACCAAATCGGATCCCTCGACTATCGCTCGGGATGACGAGTCAATACTTTAAAAACGAAGTCACTGGCGTTGGCTTGAGCTTTTCGCGCCCGTGCAGAAACTCGAGCTCGATTAAAAAGATCGCCTCGATCAAATCGCCGCCGACTTTTTCGATCAGGGTTGCGGCCGAGGCGCTGGTGCCACCGGTTGCGAGCAGATCGTCAATTAATACAATTTTTTCGCCACGCTCGATCGCATCGATGTGCAACTCCATTTCGGCTTCGCCGTACTCGAGTGAATATCTCGCGCTTTCCGTCCGATATGGAAGCCGTCCCTTTTTGCGCAACGGCACGAAGCCGATGCCAAGCTCGTAGGCAACGGCAGAACCAAAAAGAAACCCACGTGCATCGATGCCGACGATTTTATCGATTCGTTTGTTGCGCAATTGATGCAGAAAAATATCGACCGAGGAGCGGAATAGCGCGCCGTCTTTCAAAATCGGAGTGATGTCCTTAAAAATAATGCCGGCTTTGGGAAAATCGGGCACATCCCGTACGGCTGCGCGTAGTTTCGAAAGCGTGTCCTGAGCCATCGCGGGGCCGATGCTAGCTTCTTGCACGGAAAGGTCAAACGCTGGCGACTTGGTTGCGAAGCAGGGGGCGTGCTTTTACTCTGGTGCACGATGGATCGGCAATTCCTGATTTTCGCGACGATTTGTTATCTGGCAGCGGTGATCAGAACTGTTGTTTCGTTCCGGGCGCGCATCTTTCGCCGGAGCCGATTTGTCTTCCTAACAATCGCGCTTGGTTTCGTTTTGCAGACTGCATTTCTCACCGTTCGCGGACACACTCTGGGGAGTTGTCCGATTACGAATTTATTTGAAGTGCTCGTTTTTCTGGCCTGGTCGATCGCCCTTATTTACCTGTTGATTGGGCCGGCCTACCGCCTCTCGCTCATGGGCGCGTTTACGGCGCCGCTCGTTTTTTTGCTGCAAGTCGCTGCCTTGCTCGCGCCGATCGATATACCGCGCGCTTCCCCGATTGCTCCAAATCCGTGGTTGGAGTTTCACGCCTCTATTTCGATAATCGCCTACGGGGCGTTCGCGCTCGCATGCGTGGCCGGCGCCATGTATCTGGTGCAGGAACGGCAGCTCAAGACCCACCAGTTGCGCTCAATTTTTTATCATTTGCCACCGCTGCCCAATCTCTTTTCCGCGATGACAAGGCTGCTTTGGTTCGGTTTTATTCTCTATAGCGCGGGGATGATCAGCGGATTTTTTGTGAACGAACCAATGCCCTGGACCAAGATTGTCTTGGCGTTCGCGATCTGGATTTTGTACGGCGCGATTTTGCAGGGCCGGTATTTGCGATGGATGGCGCCGCGGCGGATTGCCGCACTCTGCATGTTTGCGTTCGCCGTTGCCCTGCCGCTTTTGTGGAGCATCGAATTTGTCGGTCATCGCGCATGAACTTTTTTTGCTTTGGTCTCAACCAGCGCACCGCGCCGATTGAAGCACGCGAACGCTTCGCTGGCCACGCCCGATCGCCCGCACTGTTGCGTGATCTCGGCTGCAGCGAAGTGTTGTTGCTCACGACTTGTAATCGGGTGGAAATTTATGCCGCAGCGGATACAAATATTGCGAACGAAGAAATTGCGCAATCCCTGCGCATCGAAGGCGGATCGAGCGCGAAAAACGATTTGGAAGCATTCTATCGCAAGGAAAACGCGGAATGCGCGCGGCATCTTTTTCGCGTCGCGGCAGGACTTGATTCGATGGTGGTGGGCGAAACCGAAATCCTCGGCCAGGCCAAGCGCGCTTATGCAGAAGCGCTTGCGAACGGAAATGCCGGTCCGTTACTGCATCGGCTGTGTCAGCGTGCTTTTCGGGCGGCAAAACAGGTGCGCTCAAAGACGCAGATTACGCGCGGGCCGGTTTCGGTTGGTTCGGTAGCGGTGGATTTGGCGGAGAAGATTTTTGGTGATTTACGAGGGCGAAAAGTCCTGGTGTTGGGAGCTGGGGAAACGAGCGCAAAAACTTTGCGTGCGCTCGCTTCTCGCGGGGTTTCAGATCTGCGCGTAAGTAACCGGACGCCGGCACGCGCGGAAGAGCTGGCAAGCGAGTTGGAAGGACTTGCGGTGCCGTTTGGGACCTGGCTCGAGCAGTGTCGCGAAATCGATATTCTGATTTCATCGACTGCGGCGGAAACGCATCTGCTGACTCCGCCGTTGCTTGTTCCGATTTTGCGCGACCGAGCCGATCGTCCACTTTTTATCATCGATATTGCGGTACCACGGGACGTTGCCCCGGAAGTGAACGAATTCGACGGCGTTTATCTCTACGACATTGATTCCTTGCAACAGATTGCCAGCGAATCACACGAGCTTCGCCGGCAGCAACTGGCCGCCGCCGAAGCGATCATCGACGAGCACGTCGCGGATTTTCAAAAACATTTGGGGTTGTCTAAGTCCGGAACGCGACCAACAAAGGAATGCCCGGCCCGCGTGAGCGGAGAATTGCGGACATCCGAACTGTAGCGACGCTTCGTGAGCGTCGAAGAGTCATCGAGGAGCGGTGTTTATGAAACGCCGCGACCGGACATAGTTCTCGGCACTCGCGGGAGTGAATTGGCGTTAGCGCAAACCCGAATGGTTAAGGAAGCGCTGGCTCGGACTCGGCCTTCGCTCAAGGTAGGGACCAAAATCATTCGCACGAGAGGCGACGAAACAGTCGTGCCAAGCAGAGCCGGTGGATCCAGCCGCGAAAGCTTTACCATAACCTCCACGGGATCCCTCGGCTTCGCTCGGGATGACCGGGCAAAGGGGCGCAAAGGAATTTTCACGACCGAGCTTGAGCGGGCGCTGATGGAAAAGCGCATTGACGTCGCGGTGCACAGCGCGAAGGATTTGCCCAGCGAAATTGAGGGCGCACTTATAATCGCAGCAGTGTTGCCCCGTGGCGCAGTGGAAGATTTGTTGCTCAGGAAAAGTGCAGCGCACATACCGGTCGCAACAATCGCGACGGGAAGTGTGCGGCGACAAAGGCAAGCGCGTTGGAGTAACCCCGGCGCGCAAGTCGTAGGGTTGCGCGGAAATGTGCCAACCCGTCTGCGCAAATTTATCGAAAGCGATTGGGACGCGATTATTCTGGCGCGCGCCGGCCTGGAGCGGCTCGGATTCATGCCGCCGGAGTTTGAATTTCAAGGCCAGAAGCTTTTTGCCGAAATACTGCCGCAAGAAAATTTCGTATCGGCTGGCGGTCAGGGGGTCATCGCCTTGCAAATACGCGCAGCCGATTTGGTCGCGTGCGAAATTGTGTCGTCGATTGATGATCAGGAAACGCATCTTTGTTTACGAGCGGAGCGCGAATTTTTGCGATTACTGCAAGGTGATTGCGATTTGCCGGTGGGGGTGCACGCTCGATTTATGAACGGCGAAATGGAATTGCATGCACAGGTTTTTGGCGATGCGCCTGCGCCGAAAATGGCGAGTAGGCGAGGAAACGATCCGGAGAAATTAGCGAGAAGGGTTTTTAGAAAGCTCGAGCATGAGCAGGAGCAGGAGTAACGAGGGAAAATGTTTTCTGGTCGGAGGGGGGCCGGGCGATCTCGGACTGGTGACGCTGCGTGCGAAAGAGTTGCTGGAGCGCGCCGACGTTATTGTTTACGACGCGCTTGCCAATCCGGAAATGCTGGGCTGGGCGCGGGTTGACGCCGAAATCATTTTCGCCGGAAAGCGCGCCGGCGAGAAGACGCTTTCTCAGGATGAAATCAACGCGCTCCTAATCGAAAAATCGCGTAGCGGAAAGAATGTAGTCCGATTGAAGGGAGGGGATCCGTTTGTTTTCGGACGCGGGGGCGAAGAAGCTGAAGCGCTGGCGGCTGGTGGAATTGATTTCGAAATTGTCCCGGGAATCACATCCGCTATCGCCGTGCCCGCATATGCCGGAATTCCGGTAACTCATCGTCATCAGAATTCGCACGTCACTTTTTTCACTGGCCATGAGGATCCGGCGAAGAGCGAAAGCACAATTGACTTCGATGCACTGGCGAAGTTGGGGGGCACGCAAGTGATGTTAATGGGGGTGGACCGGTTGGCGGCGATCACCCGCGAAATGCTGGCGCACGGCAGCCGAAAGGACCTGCCGGTGGCCCTCGTCCGTCTCGGCACGCTGGGACATCAAAAAACCATTGTTGGTACTCTCGAAAATATCGCAGAGCGAGCGAGTGCAGGGGGCTTCGGAGCGCCAGCCGTCGCAATTTTCGGTGATGTCGTTTTCTTGCGAAAGGATTTAAACTGGTTCGAAAAACGTCCCCTTTTCGGTAAGCGAATCGTGGTCACGCGCACGCGCAAACAGGCGAGCGGGTTGAGCTCACAATTGCGTGCGCTGGGAGCGGATGTCATCCAGTTGCCAACCATCCGGATCGAGCCGCCCAGCGATCTTCGCGAATTCGCCGAATTGGTGCAGGACGCGCATTCTTATGACTGGATCGTTTTCACCAGCCCGAACGGTGTCGATTCCTTTTTCGAGATGTTTTTCAAACTTTACGATGACGCGCGCGAGATTGGCGCGGCGAAAATTGCGGCTATCGGACCAGCCACGGCGCAACGGGTAAAAGATTTCCGTCTTCATGTCGATTTGCAGCCGGAAGAATTCGTGGCTGAA
>QHRO01000319.1 GCA_003220155.1 Verrucomicrobiota bacterium | reverse complement strand
TGCGCGCGTTTGCCGGTACCCTCAACCACGACCCCTCTCAACGCCTGCTGAAGAAAGGCGAAAGAGTCACTGCTCATCGGGACGATGCCTTTTTCGGCTGGAGGAATGTCCCGAGATTGGCCGGTCGTGGGGGCGCGAATTGACCGCACCAAACGCGGCTTGTACAGCACGCCGCCATTGGCGACTGCGGCCATCGCTGACGCCATCTGCAAGGGCGTGACGGTCACATACCCCTGCCCTATCGATGCGGAAATCGTCTCGCCGGGATACCACGGCTCTTTTCTGGCACGCTGTTTCCATTCGATGGATGGCACGATCCCGTTGCGTTTACTGGCGCGCCGCCTGCGCGATCGCATCAATCCCGAGGCGATTGCCCAGCATATAAAAGTACACGTCGCAGGAATTCACGATGCCTTGATACATGTCGACGGCGCCGTGGCCGCCTTTCTTCCAATCTCTGAAGACGTGATTGCCGAACGGATAGCTCCCACTACAATGGATCTTGGTGTGAGTCGTCCATTTCGATGATTCCAATGCGGCCGAGGCCACCATGATCTTGAAGGTGGAACCGGGCGGATAGAGCCCTTGGATGGCGCGGTTCGTCAGGGGATGGCCCGCGTCACTGGAAATTTGCTCCCAGAGCGCGCCAGAGAGGCCGTGAGAGAGCGTGTTGGGATCGTAGCCCGGCCGGCTCGCTAGCACCAGAACGTCCCCATTGGTGGGGTCGATCGCCACCACGGCCCCGGACTCTTGATCCAAAAGGGATTCCGCGAGTCGCTGCAAGGGGAGATCGATGC
>QHRO01000115.1 GCA_003220155.1 Verrucomicrobiota bacterium | reverse complement strand
TGAACCGTTGTATCGTCCTGCTCGATAACATTGACGACTTCTAAATTGTAGGGCAACCGCGCCGGTTGCGGTTTCTCAGTTTGTTAGGCGACGCGCCTGCCCTACAACCCGAGATAGATAGCTTTTACGAAAGGCAGACGACAAAACGGCCGCGGCTTCAGCTACTACCTTTTTTCCTTCGCAGCTTCGGTCGAGGAGCGAGAGGCCCTTAGTTTAAGTGCGGAAGCGAACTTAATCAGGCCTTCGCGAATTTGTGCGCGAGACCAGGCTGCGAACCCGAAGGTAAGCGCAGGGTCCAGTTCCGCTTTCATGAAGCATGAGGACAGCGGCGACGGCCTGATACCGATTTCCACGCAAACCTGCGTGATGAACGGTAGATCTGTTTTCCGCCGTAACCAGGCAACGAAATGTAAGCCAGCTTCCGGAACTTCGAGAATGAAGTAATCGCTTAGCAGCTTATTGAATTGTTCGATGAAGAAGTCTCTTCGATCGGAATAGAGTTTCCGCATTCGCTTGATGTGGCTCAGGAAATATCCCTCGGTTAGGAATCGAGCCAGCGTCGCTTGATCTATTGCCGGCGAATGCTGATCGGTGACCGCCCGGATCTTGATTATTGGCTCTACCAATTGCTCTGGCGCCAAGATATAACCCAAGCGTAAGGATGGATAGAGGATCTTGCTCATTGTCCCGGCATAAATGACGCGACCGGAGTTATCGAGTCCTTGCAAGCAGGGGAGCGGAGGACCGGTGAAGCGAAACTCCGAGTTATGATCGTCCTCAAAAATATAGGCGTCACGCTCACGCGCAAAATCAATCAGCGCCGTCCTGCGCGCGAGACTCATCGTCATGCCGAGCGGGAATTGATGAGAAGGCGTCACGTAAATAATCTTTGGCGCTGCCTGTTTCGACGGCCGCGCGATCACGATTCCTTCCCGGTCCACTGGTCGCGGAACTACTGTCGCGCCGGCGAAACCAAAAGCGCGGCGGGCCTGATAGAATCCTGGATCTTCGATCCACGCCACCTCACCCCGATTTACCAGCGCCATCGCGCTGATCATCATCGCCTGCTGCGTTCCAGCAGTGATAATGATCTGGTCCGGATGACAGCGCGCGCCTCTGTAATCACACAAATAAGCTGCGATCGCTTTGCGCAGGTCAGGGTCACCGCGGCTCGATGCGTATTGGAGCAAATGAGCGCCCTTATTCGCGAGGACTTGTCCTCGGAGGCGCTCCCAAATTTCTATGGGAAATTCGTCGAGCGCCGCCAACGCTGGAACAAAGGAAACTCCAGGCGGTCCGGCGATTCCAAAATCAAACTGTTTTCCAGCGCGTTTATCCGGGATGTTCCGTACCCGGTGGGAAAGGCGGGGTGGACGTTCGATCAGCAGTTGCGTTTTCGGCCGGCGGGGGCTCAGGAAAGTTTCGGGCAGGGAATCGGCAACGAATGTGCCCGATCCGATTCTGGTTCGAAGGTAACCCTCCACATGAAGTTTCTCGAAGGCGAGGTTGACCGTGAGTCTCGAGATTCCCAGATCAGCGGCAAGCGCGCGAGAAGAGGGAAGACGGGAGGAGTTATTGTTAAAACTCCCCGAGGCTAATTCATCGCGAATTTGCCGATAAAGTTGCTGATGCAACGGTTCAGCCGAGTTCCGGACCAGCCGAATCATTTCGAAGGCAATGATTGAGCGCCGCCGCCGTTTTTTTGCGCGCGCTTTATTTACCAGCGGTTTCAAGGTTTGTTAGTCGACGTTCGAGCCATCTCTTTTGTCTGACAGCGGAGTGCAACTCCGCTGAGCGCACAGATTGGAAAGTCTGTGTTCCGCGCTTCATTTGTAGAAAAACGAGCATCCGATCAACAACTTTATAAAGTGGTCTAGTCCTCCAGGCGCAAGTGGCCTGTTGACACTTTAGCACAGGACGAGAGGTTTTGGCGTTATGCAGGGTCAGATTCCATGCACGGATTATCAGGAAACGAAAGGTTTGCTCTATTTCGCCCGCATGCTGGACAAGATCAGGCTCAATGCTGCCGGCAAACTTGCGCCCGGATATTTTTGCGGAGTGGAAGATCCGACTTTCTTCGATGCGCGCTGCACCAGGTTTTTGGGAGTCAATTACGATGAGCTGGCCAAGCGAACGCTTGAGGGCAGCTCGGACGAGGAAATTCTGGAGTGGTGTTTCGCCAACGGCAGAAGGCCGAGCGAGGAGGAAATTGCCATCTGGAATGCCTTTCTTGCCAAGCGCGGTTGGCGCGATGAAGCGAGCGCTGACTTAATGGCGGCGAAGAAGCGAGTGGGTCTGGAAAATCGTGACGATATCCGGACGTGGATAGACCTACACGATGCCGAGGAAGGACGGAAGCCGAGAGAACTGAAGGTTGGTGGATGATTGTTGATGTCGGTGGAAATCAGCAGACTGCCAACGCCTGGCGCCCAGTGAACTGCGTTACCTGGGCTGTAGCGCTTACAATTTGGATATTGATAGCGATGCAACCAAGTACCCAGGCGCGATCTGCGGCAGATGACGAGAAGGCGGTGGAGACGCTCGATATCGAATATCAGGCTGCGGTGAAGCAGAACAATGTCGCGACGATGGATCGCATTTTAGCAGACGACTTTGTTTTGGTAACGGGTCTGGGAAAAACTTATACGAAAGCTGATCTGCTGGAGGAAGCGCGGAGCAAGCGCGCGGTTTACGAACATCAAGAGGATAGCGGCCGCAAAGTGCGGGTCTGGGGTGATACTGCAGTTGTTACCGCGCTGTTGTGGGCAAAGGGAACCGAAGATGGCAAAGCGTTCGACTATAAGCTTTGGTTTAGCGACACCTATGTTCGGACTCCGACTGGCTGGCGCTATGTCTTTGCCCAAGCCTCGACCCGTCTGCCTGAGACGCCTTGATTTCGGTGCGCTATTGCTGCTTTCGCTAGCGGGTTCGGCTAGCGCAATTACTTTGCTCGACCCGGCCGCAGTAAGCACGGCGGCTGAATATTCCGTGCGGCATCACGGCGTTTCCTTTCTGGCAATTCAAGATGGGCGAACGCTAGTAGAACAGAACGCGAAAACGCCGCACAAAATTTATAGTGGCACGAAAGCGTTTTGGGATCTGACGGCGCTGGCAGCGGCAGAAGATGGTTTACTCAATCTCGATGAACGCGTCGCCGAGACAATTACGAGTTGGCGAAATGATCCGCGAAAAGCGCAAATGACGATCCGGCAATTACTCGATTTTGATTCCGGACTCGAGCCGCAGTTTTTCCTGCATGAAACGCAATCAGGAGACCGTGATGCTGCCGCCATGCGCGCACGGGCGGTGGCGGAGCCGGGAAGGGCGTTTATTTATGGACCAGCCGCGCTCCAGGTTTTCCATCAAGTGTTGAAGGAAAAATTGCGCGGTGATTCGCCAACTCATTATCTGGAGCGTCGGGTTTTACATCGTCTTGGTCTTCGCTCGCAACGTTACCTGGCCGATCGCGCCGGCAACCCTCTCCTTGCTACTGGTTGGATTCTGAGTCCAAGACAATGGGCGAAAGTCGGTCAGCTTGTTTTGGCGAATGGCGCGCCGGTTGTCTCACGAAATTCGCTCGCGCAATGCTGGCGCGGAACCACGGCCAATCGCGCCTTTTCGCTCGGCTGGTGGAACAATCGCGCTGCTCCGAACGGTCGCGAGTTCGATTTCGAGCAGATGCTGATTCCGAAATGGCAAAACCAGGATTGGCATGATGCCTGTATCTGCCAGGATGCCCCTGACGATCTGGTCGCCTGCATTGGTTCGGAGGGACAACGTCTTTACGTTATTCCGTCGCTCAAACTCATCGTAGTGCGACAAGCAAACGGCGGATCATTTTCGGATGCGCACTTTTTGCGGTTGCTCCTCGGCCGGGAGCGCCGGTAGAGCTTCGCGCGTAGCCAGCATGAGGAAACCATCCTCGTTCTGGCCGACGAGCGCGGCGAGATCAGGCTGATAATATTTTTGGAACTCGTCCTTATGCGGAACGTATGGGCCGTAGCAGTTCACTTTCCACCCTTTCGGGAAGGCGCGCAGCGGAATCCCGGAGTCGTCCTGGATGATGACGCGACTGTTTTGGAGAAGGAAATTGCGCACACCGGAGAATCCATCACCGTGCATGAGGAAGGAAGCGGCTTTGAGCAAGCTGAGTCCGGGCCCGCGCGCGGCGCACCAGCGAAGAAACGCGCTGTTGCCACCAGATAAATCGGTTTTGAAGTAGTACAAGGTTTGCGGTTGCTCACCACCGCTGAACGTGATCTTCACACCCGCGGCCGGGCTACTCACATTCGTCACGTCGGCAATGGTGTAACCGAGGCGCGCCAGAAAAACGTAAAGGATCGGCAAAGTTCCGCTGACATTTCCGCGACCCAAATCCGCGCGCATTTCTTTGGTGATGAAATATTGAAATCGCAAAATCGAATTCATGGAATTGCGCAGTGAAACCAAATCGGCTTGCAGCACTTCGGGTGGAACCTGGGTGAGATCGGGGACGTTGCCGATCGGTTCGAGCCCAGCGAGAACGTAATTGCTCGACAGCGGGAAAAAGATGCTGCTGTACAAAAAGTCGGGCCCGCTAAACATGTAGAAAACAGTGTCGTTGCTGCGGTGATACTGGGGCGCATTCGCCTGCATCCACTGGCGAATCGGCCAAATCTGTTGCTGTTCTTTTCTCGTCCACGCCTCGTTCATCGCCTGAGCGTGCTCCTGCCATGTGGGATCATGCGTGAGCGGTTCGAGTGCGCCTGTTACGGGCATGCCCGCCAGAAAATGCGCGGCCTCATCAAGAGTGGCTGCGTTCTGGGCAAATGCGGAAGCGCTTGTCAAAAGCAGCGCTATTAAAACGCGACGTTTCATTTCCAGTTAGACGGCGCTGGTCGCAGTTTTTGGTGAGATAAAATAAATAATTAGCCCAAATGCAGCAGTAATCAGACCGAGCAATGATGGTGTGCGCGTTGATTGTTCCGCGAGCAAGTGCCAAAGCATCCAGACGCTGATGGCGAGAAAGATCACTGGAGTGAGCGGGTATCCCCAAGTGCGATACGGCCTTTCCAGTTCCGGGCGACGCCAGCGCAAAACAAAAACACCGAGCACAGTGAGTGCGGAACAAAGGGTGAGACTAAACTGCACGTAGTTCACGACCGACTGAAACGTCGCGGTCAAAAGCATCAAGTTGACGATGACAAACTGGGTCAGGATCGCGTTGGCCGGAATTCCGCTGGCGGTTCGCCGTGACAATCGCTTCAACATGCCGAGATCTTCGCCCATCACCGCGGTTACGCGTGGACCGATCCACATCATAGCGCTGACGGTCGAAATTAATCCGAGACAAATAAATGCGGCCATTACTTTGCCACCGGTCGGACCGAAAATGTGCGTGCTGGCGATGAGCGCGACCTGTTGTTTGCCGATCATCTCGGCAGTGGGCGTCGTTCGGAGAAACACCGCATTCACGCAAACGTAGAGCACGATTACGATGAATGTTCCGAGTGCGAGCGAAAGCGGAACGTTCCGGCGCGGATTACGAATTTCGCCGGTGATGTAAGTGGAGGCGTTCCAGCCTGAGTAGGCGTACATCACCCAGTAAAGACTGATCGCGAAGGGAGCACTCGCGATTAGCGCGCGATCGCCTTTGACCGGCAAGAATGAAATCGGCTGCGATTTGTTAATGTAAAATCCCGCACCGATGAGGACAGCGATAAGTAGGACTTTCAAAACGGTAGACCCGATTTGAAAGGCGCTGCCGAGTCGCAAATCGCAAAGTAAAACGAAAGTCACGATCCAGACCGTGACCATTGCCGCGACTAACGGATTTATCGCAGGAAAAATCTCAGCGAGATAAGTGCCGAATGGCATCGCGGCGATCGCGACGGGCGCGGAGAAGCCAACCGTGGCCGAGATCCAGCCCGCGAGAAAGCCGAGCGACGGATGATAAATCTCGCGCAGAAAATGATATTCCCCGCCGGAGCGCGGCAGCGCGGCCGCCAGTTCAGCGTAAGAAAGCGCGCCGCACATCGCGCAAATTCCCCCCACGGTCCAGACCGCAATAATTGCGAAACCACTGGGCAAATCACCAACCTGAAATCCGAGGCTGGTGAAAATGCCTGTGCCGATCATGTTCGCAATCACGATGCAGGTAGCGGTGAGCAGTGAAATGCGATGCGAATTGGAAGACGCGGACATTGACAGAAGAATTACAAAAACCTACCGTTGATTACTTCTTTCGTGTCGGAGAAATTAACGGGATCACTTCGCGTTTGTTGCGCCGATAGATGCGAAAATCAGCCACGTCGGTAGTAATCACGTTAAGTTTCGGGTGCAATTCGCTTAGGCGAACGAGACACAGATCGGCCAAATCAGGGGTTCTATCTTTGTACCGCCGCGCCAGCGCATGTAACTGCGGCAAATTCTCGTTAACATTGAAAGACGAAACGATCAAACCATCGTCGATCATTTGCAGGGCAAGGGCAGTGTCGCGCAGATGGAATGCCGTTTCGGCGAGAACCGCTTCGCAGGTGAGAAGGGGTTCCGAAATCTGTTCCGCCACCGCCAAGGCCCAGTCGTGATACAAGTCGCGCGAGTTGGCAAACGCGACCAGAAAACCTGTATCGGCGATCCCAGTCATTTCGAGGCAAAGCCTTTTCGTGACGAGAGATCAGCCGGACCGCGAACCGCTCCTGCAAGCCGCATGAATTTCTTGGACTTGTTGTCACCGCGTCGAGCACGTGAGAGGTGTTCACGGATAAACTGACCCTGAGACATGCCGCTGCGATTCGCGGCCTGTGCAATCCAATGAGCAAGTTCTTTCGTTGGACGAAAAGTAATTGTCTGACCCATATGGCAGAAATGTAAGCGTATTCTTCGATCTGTCAATTCAAGCCGGGTTTATCAGAGGTATGATTGACACCGCACCCGAAACGCGGTTCACAGTTAACGCGTGGCCAGAATTTTGATTGCCGATGATCAGCCCGATGTGCTGGAGGCGTTGCGCATTTTGCTCAAGGGCGCGGGGCACCAGACCGACGCGGTTACTTCACTTGCGGGAATTTTCAACGCACTGGAGAAAAAAGACTACGCGCTCTTGATGATGGATTTGAATTATACGCGCGACACGACTTCGGGACAGGAAGGTCTCGAAGTCATTCCGAAGCTTCAGGAAATCGACAGCACTCTTCCCATCGTGGTGATGACAGCGTGGGCCACAATCGATCTGGCAGTGGAGGCGATGAAACGCGGTGCGCGCGATTTCGTGCCGAAGCCGTGGGACAATGAGCGATTGCTCGCGATCGTGCGCACTCAGATCGAGCTGGCGGGTGCGTTGCGCAAAGGGCGCAAGCTGGAGGCGGCTAATCAACTTCTCCGTGGCGGCGCGCCCAAGTTAATCGCGGAATCGCCCGCGATGCGTCCGGTGTTGGAAATGATTTCGCGGGTGGCGCCGTCGGACGCGAACATTTTGATCACGGGCGAAAATGGGACGGGCAAAGGATTGATCGCGCAAGCGCTGCACGCGCTCTCACCGCGCGCATCGCACACCATGATCACGGTGAACATGGGCGGATTATCGGAAACGATTTTTGAAAGCGAATTGTTTGGTCACGTCAAGGGGGCCTTCACTGACGCGAAAACCGATCGCGCCGGCAGATTCGAGCTGGCGGACGAGAGCACGCTTTTCATGGATGAGATCGCAAACATCCCCCTCAATTTGCAGGCAAAACTTTTGCGCGTGATCGAGACCGGTGAGTTCGAACGTGTTGGTTCTTCGAAGACTCTGCACGCAAATGTGCGCATCATTTCGGCGACGAACTCGAACCTGCACGATGAAGTCGCGGCCGGAAGGTTTCGGCAGGATCTGCTCTTTCGCCTGAACACAATCGAGATTGGTTTGCCGGCTTTGCGCGATCGGAAAGAGGACATGATGCCGCTGGCAAACAATTTCTTGCGCATGCACGCCAAACGTTACCGGAAAGAACTTGGCGGCTTTGATGAAACCGCGCGCGAACGTTTAATGGCGCATCCGTTCCCGGGAAATGTGCGCGAATTGGATCACGTGATCGAACGCGCCGTGTTGATGTCGACCGGCTCGCAAATTAAGGCGCGCGATCTCGGACTTTCCACTGGAGGCGGCGATGCGCGTGGATTGGAAGAGATGAGTCTGGAGGAAGTCGAAGCGTACCTAATTAAGAAGGCGCTGGCCCGCGCCGGCGGAAATGCCAGGCAGGCGGCGGAAGCGCTGGGATTGAGTCGTAGCGCATTTTATCGGCGGTTGCAGCAATATGGTCTGTAGGAATTGCGGATTGCACCGCGCATGAATGCGCGTCGCAAAGCGCGGCGTCGGATTTCGCACGAAGATCGCCTCACCTGGTTGACCATAGGCGCGGTGGCGCCGGCAGCGTTGGTTGCCCTCTGTTTGCTTTGGTTCGGTGACTACAGCGCGAAAGTGCAATGGACGCTCACGCTTGTCATCGGTGGATTCGCATTTGGTTACATCGTAAGCGTGCGAGAGCACGCCATCCGGCCCTGGCAAACAGTTACGAACTTGCTCGCAGCCTTACGCGAAGGCGATTACTCGATCCGGGCCAGAGGTGCGCGCGAGAACGATGCCCTGGGCGAAGCGTTGCTCGAGGTCAACGAACTGGGCGAAACCTTGCGCGTGCAACGTCTGGGCGCTTTCGAGGCCACCGCGCTTTTGCGCACGATCATGGCCGAGATCGATGTTGCTGTCTTCACCTTTGATCCGGAACGCAAGCTACGTCTCGTTAATCGCGCCGGAGAAAATTTATTGAAGAAAACAATGGACAAAGTGCTTGGCCGAACGGCGCGCGAACTTCGCCTGGATGTCTGTCTGGAGGCGAATGAGGACGCGCCGCTCACGCTCGCCTTTCCCGGCGCGACCGGACGCTGGGGCGTGCGGCGCAGCACCTTCCGCGAGCACGGGTTGCCTAATGAGTTACTCGTGCTCACGGATCTGAGCCGCACTCTGCGGGAAGAAGAGCGGATCGCGTGGCAACGATTGGTCCGCGTTCTTGGTCACGAGTTAAACAATTCGCTCGCGCCAATCAAATCGGTTGCTGGAAGCTTGGAAAATTTGTTGCGACGCGATCCGCTGCCGACCGATTGGCACGAAGATGCGCGCAGCGGATTGAACGTAATCGCGACCCGGGCGGACGCGCTTAGTCGTTTCATGGAGGCGTACGCGCGGCTGGCGCGACTGCCGCCGCCGCTAAAGGAACAGATGGATATTGGCGAAGTCGTGAATCGCGCGGCGAATTTGGAAACGCGATTACCGGTGCAAAGGCAGGGTGGCCCGGCGATTTCCATTCATGCCGATGCGGGGCAAGTGGAACAAGCGCTGATTAATTTGCTGCATAACGCCGCCGAAGCGTCGCTCCCAACGCGCGGCGCAGTCGCCATCGGCTGGAAGGAAGTGGAGGAAGGCGTGGAGATTTTTGTGCGCGATGAGGGCGAAGGCATCATGAATCCGACAAATTTATTCGTTCCGTTTTTCACAACCAAACCCGGCGGGTCTGGAATTGGCCTCGCTCTTTCGCGTCAAATTGCGGAAGCACACGGCGGAACGTTGACGCTCGCGAATCGTGTGGGCGCGCCCGGGGCGGAAGCGTTATTGCGGCTGCCGAGGTAATTTGTAGCCGCGGTCGCCAGCCGCGGCCAACGACCGCGGCTGCAGGCGTTCCAGAATCGGGACGGCATTTTCCCACAAGCGAATCCATGCGCGTGCTCTCCTCGTGGGATCGACAACGGTAAGTCGCTAATCATTAGTCACTTATCACTCTCACTGGCTGGCTGGCACGGGCATTGCGTTAGCGTACCGGGACACAATTTATTTTTTGAATCCAAGGACGATGCCAAGCGCATCTCAAGGGAAAGGAAAAAGAGATGAAACCGACGGTTGAACAAAACGATTTGAGCAAGCGAACGGACGCTGCGCGGGAAAACGCGTTCCCGTCCATCGATTGCAACTATCAAACCGTAGCGCTGCCGAGTTATCGGGGCGGCTGCCTGCGGCCTAGATTTTCATCGTTCCGCAATATCAGCGGCGAGTATTTTCGGAATGAAGCGCGCAACGAATTTCGCATCGAAGCGGTCGCGTTCGTCGCGATCATTATTACGGCGGCGATTCCAATTTTGAACAACATGCATGCGCTCGCAGATTTTCTGCGCGCCGTTAGCAATCTTTAAGTTGGAGATGATGCGACAGAAATCGGAGGCGCACGCGGAAGAGACAATTGTGCGACCGGCTGGATTTTCGCCGGTAAGCTCAGGGATGGACATCGCGCGGCCACACATTGCCAAACAGAAACGTCGCCGCCGGATCCTCTTCGCGTCCGGCGGCGCGCTGGCGTTGATCGTAATTACGGTCGCCTTGTCGCATTTGAAACCGGCGGTCCCGAGCGTCGATCGCTCAACGGTATGGATCGATACCGTGAAACGCGGCCCGATGGTGCGCGAAGTGCGTGGTCTCGGTACGCTGGTGCCGGAGGAGATTCGCTGGATTCCGGCAAATACCGAAGGCCGGGTGGAAAAAATTGTTGTTCGTCCTGGGACGCAGGTGAAGGCGGACACGGTAATTTTGGAATTATCGAGTCCGGAGTTGGAGCAAGCTGCGCACGATGCCGAATCGAAATTGAAGGCGGCGGAAGCGGAGTTCACGACGCTTCAGGCGAAGCTGCAACGCGATTTACTCGATCAGGAATCAACCACCGCGCGGGTGCATTCGGAATATCAGCAGGCGCGGATAGAGAGTGATATGAACGAACAGCTGAAGAAAAACGGTTTGGTGGCCGAGCTGCAATACAAGACCGCGCAAGTGAAAGCAGCGGAGCTAGCGAACCGGGACGCGATTGAACAGAAGCGTCTGAATTTTGCGCGCGATTCGATCGAACCGCAATTAGCGTCGAAGCAGGCTGAAGTCGATCAGGTGAAAGCGGCCGCGCAGTTAAAGCTCGATCAGGTAGAAGCGTTGCACGTGAAAGCAGGAATGAACGGTGTCCTGCAACAGTTGCCGGTGGACGTAGGCCAACGGGTAAAGATCGGTGATAATCTGGCGCGGGTGGCGGATCCAACAAAGTTGAAAGCGGAAATTAAAATCGCCGAGACCCAGGCGAAAGATATTCAAATTGGCGAGAAAGCGACCATTGATACCCGCAACGGCGTGATTACGGGACATGTCACGCGGGTGGATCCTGCGGTCGAACAGGGAACAGTCAAAGTGGATGCGCAGATTGATGGCGAACTGCCGCGTGGGGCGCGCCCGGACCTAACGATTGATGGTACGATCGAGCTGGAGCGTTTGGATGACGTAATTTATGTCGGCCGACCTGCGTTTGGTCAGGAAAATAACACCGTCGGCATTTTCAAACTTGTTTCCGGAAGCAGTGAAGCGGTACGGACGCCGGTCAAACTAGGCCGCAGCTCAGTGAACTCCATCGAGATCGTCAATGGCCTGCAGCCGGGCGACCAGGTCATTCTCTCCGATACCAGCGCGTGGGACGCCCACGAACGAATCAGATTGAATTGAATCAGCATTCAGAAATCAGCAATCACAAATCAACACCATGAACAACGGATCCAGACCTCTTATTCACTTACACGACGTGACGAAAGTGTTTCTCACTGACGAAGTGGAAACCCATGCGCTCTCCGGCATTCACCTTGATATTCGGGATGGCGAGTACGTCTCTATCGCCGGCCCTTCGGGTTGCGGAAAATCGACGTTGCTCTCGATCCTCGGCCTGCTCGATACCCCGAGCGGCGGACGTTATGCGCTGAAAGGGTCGGAAGTCGCCAACCTTTCATTCCCAGAACGCGCTCGTATTCGCAATCGGGAGATCGGTTTCATTTTTCAAAGCTTCAATTTGATCGGCGATCTCACGGTTTATGAAAATGTGGAGCTGCCGCTGACTTATCGCGGGATGAGCGCGGGCGATCGCAAGAGCGCGGTTACGCAGGCACTCGAGCGGGTCGGGATGGGCCATCGGGCCAAACATTTGCCGAGCCAGCTCAGCGGTGGGCAGCAGCAACGTGTCGCGGTCGCGCGTGCGCTCGCCGGGAAACCGGCGATTTTGCTTGCGGATGAGCCGACCGGAAATCTCGATTCGCGCAATGGTGAAGCGGTAATGGATTTGTTAAAAGAATTACACGCCGGCGGTGCGACGATCTGCATGGTAACGCACGACGCGCGTTTCGCGCAGCACGCGGACCGCACGGTGCATCTGTTCGACGGTCGCGTGGTGGAAGACAATCGTATCGCGGCATAGCTGGAGCGCGCCGCCATGTGGAACGATCTTCGTTTCGGCGCGCGAATGCTGGTCAAAACACCAGCATTCACCATCATCGCAGGGTTGGCGCTTGCGCTCGGCATCGGTGCGTCGACGACGACGTTTTCGGTAATTAACGCGCTCCTGCTTAAGCCCTGGCCTTACATGCAGGATCAGAACCGCATCCTCTACGTCAGCGAATATTTTCCCAAAGTCAGTGCCGAACACGACGTCGGCGTTTCTTATCTGGACTACTTGGATTTCAAACAACAGGCGACGACTCTCGAAGGGTTCGGCACGACCAGCACTGCGACGATGATTCTAAGCGATGGCGAAAAGCCGGACCGCTATCTCGGTGCGTACATTACCGCGGACGCCTTTTCGTTTCTTGGAGTTAAGCCTGCGCTCGGTCGGACATTTCGGGCCGACGAAGATCGTAAGGGTGCGGCGCCGGTGGCATTACTCGGTTACGAAATTTGGCAAAATCATTTCGGATCCGATGTCAACATCGTTGGCCGCGTCGCCACCATAAACGGCAAGCGCGTCACCGTTGTCGGGGTGATGCCGAAAGGCTGGCGTTTTCCGGAGGCATGCGATTTGTGGATGCCGCTGCAGATCGAGGAGAAGGAGAATCCGCGCGGCAATTTTAATTTCGCATGCTTCGCGAAAATGAAGAGCGGGGCCTCGATCGAGCAGGTGCGGGCGGAGTTGCAAGCGA
This sequence comes from Verrucomicrobiota bacterium, assembly GCA_003220155.1. GTDB lineage: Bacteria > Verrucomicrobiota > Verrucomicrobiia > Chthoniobacterales > UBA10450 > AV69. The sequence continues at coordinate 1,338 of QHRO01000115.1, read as the reverse complement.
TTGCCGCCCGCATCGCTGCCGATCACACCCAAACCAATACCGGCGGAAGTGTGCGGGTGAAATTTTTCCGCGAGGAAGCAGTGAAAGACGCCAAACCTTTGACGCTACTGCTGATGGGCGCGGTGCTTTTCGTGCATCTGATCGCATGCGCGAATGTGGCCAATCTGCTCCTCGCCCGCGGAGCTTCACGCGCGCGTGAAATTGGAATTCGTCTCGCTCTCGGCGCCGGCCGCCGCGTGATCGTCCGCCAACTGCTAAGCGAAAGCCTGCTACTCGGGATTGCGGGAAGCGCGCTCGGTTTGCTTCTGGCGATCTGGGGTATCGATCTCGTTATGCGCGCCATTCCGGTAGAGCTGCCGTATTGGATTCGCTTCGATTTCGACTGGCGCGTTTTTACTTTTGCGCTTGCACTCGGCATCAACTCGGCGGGGTTGTTTGGATTATTCCCGGCGCTGCAAGCGTCGCGTCCGCAACTGGTCGATGCGATCAAGGAAGGGGGCCGCAGCGGAATTGGCGGCGGCAAAGGCCAGCGTGTGCGTAACGGTCTGGTCGTCGCCGAAGTAGCCCTTGCATTAGTCTTACTGGTAGGGGCTGGATTGATGCTACGCAGTTTTCTGAAACTTCAAGGGACCGATATCGGCATTGATCCATCGCACACTTTGACCTTCCGAGTTGGTCTGCCGCCTACTCAATTCAAACAGGAAGATGCGGGCAGATTTTTTACCGCATTGATGCCGCAGGTTGCCACCATTCCCGGAGTGGAGTCATCCGCGGCGACCACGTCGCTTCCAGCGTCGGGAAACATTGGAGTGAGTACACTCATTCTCGAAGGTGAACCTGAACCGCAGCAATTACAGAATGCGCGACTGGCGCACGGCCTTTCCATCACGCCTGGTTATCTTGCCACCTGTCACATTCCTCTCTTGCGCGGGCGCGATTTTACGGTTGCCGATAACAAAGACAGTCAGCGTGTGGTCCTGATCGACGATGCAGCCGCGCACAAATGGTTCCCGAATATCGATCCAATTGGCCATCAACTGGCCCTTCTTGAAAAGCTGGGTGAGGCGCCGAAGTGGGGGACGATTGTCGGGATCGTGCGCAACGTCATATATGATCGGCTGACGGAGCGGCGCGAATTCCCCTGCGTTTACGTCTCGCAATATCAGAACCCGGACTGGTTCATGTCGGTAATGCTGCGGGCAAAAACCGATCCGGCAGCGTTTGCCAATCTTGCGCGGACCGCGGTCCTGGCAGTGAACAAGGAAATTCCGATCTACAAAGTGAAAACGATGGATCAGGTGGTGATGGAATCGTTCTGGGAACGCAGGTTTTTCGGAA
>QHRO01000328.1 GCA_003220155.1 Verrucomicrobiota bacterium | reverse complement strand
AGACTCGACGCATCCGATCGCATAGAGACGTGGCGTTACTGCGAATATGGATCGCACTGCATTTCGCACTCTTCGTTGGCATCGGCCTCCTTGGTGTCGCGGTGCGTCGCGCGATCGCTTTACCGTCCAGCGGACATTTCAGCACTGCCGAGCAATGGATCACCTGCTCGGCAACAGCCGGCATTATCTGTGTGATCGTGGGACTTGCCGCGACGTCGGAGCGCCACAAAAGCTCGCGAAGTCGTCGCGTTTGGGCTTGGCAGTTTATGAACGCCATGCTCGTTCTGAGTTTGGCGCCCCTCGCACCGCAGATCATCGCCACCGGGCTTTTGTTCATTTTATTCCTCTGCTTTCTTGGCCAAACCGCATTGCTTGTCGCGAACCAACGGCTGGCATCTGTACCCGGGGGCGCTGACCCCGGCCGGTGTGCCGCATCGTCCTGATAGGAGCCGGCGTCACCGCCGCCGGCTACAATGCCGTGTCATTATTGAAAACGACATCTGCAATCTCACGCGGCTGATCGCGTTCGAAGTGGAGCCGCTGCGCCGGAAAGTAAATCGTTTCAAAGGCGTGCTTGGTCTCGGCGGGCGGCAGACCTTCTTGGCAGCGCGCAATTGCACGGTGCAATGCAATATCAAACGAGCAGTCGATCCAAACCTTGAGGTCGAACTGATCGCGATACGCCAATTTGAAGAGGAAAATGCCCTCCAGCAAGAGAATGTCGATATTCCGGAAGACGTAGTGGTGCTTTCGGTAAGCCACCGCCTTGGCATCACCACAATCGGCGACAACATCGACACGGCGCTCATTTCTCAGGGGAAGGACGAGTCGCTCGAACATTTCTTCAAACCGCAAAGCGTTGTCATAGAAATGTTCCGCCGGGTTGTCGCGGTTGACGCAAACATCCGGCAGGTTCAACCAATCGTCCGCACAGACTACAGCGACGCTCCAGCCGAGATCGCGCAACCGTTGATCGAGCTGCGCGGTGATGAAGCCTTTACCGCTCCCGTCGATTCCCGAAATTCCGATCAGTGCTGCACGAGTGTGAGGCGTCGTTGTTCGGGTGCTGACGATTGCCTCGACCAATTGGTCTAGACTAGTCACTTCGCCGGTGTAAGCCATCCGCCTGTCGTCTGGATCGGCCGCTCCGCATCAGTGGTGATCCAGGCCGCGATTGCGCCTGGCTTCTCCTCGCTCTTGTTTGGGAATGATACCGAGCCGGTCCAGCGATTGCCTTCGCTCACCATTTCGATCTTCGCAAATTGCAGCGCAACGAAGTCGTGGCGCAATTTGCGACCGCTATTCTCACCGCGCCTTACGTCTGATTCGAGATGGGCGCCGAGCAACGCGACATTCAGTTGCAGATGCTGCAGCGATGAATTTTCCGGCTCAAATGTGGCCGCAAGTTCGGTTTGATTTGTTAAAGAGACTTGTACCTTGCCGACCTTCGCCGTCGATGCGGTTAGGATCGCACGATCCCAGTCGCGCCATTCACGGCCGTTCACAACGAAACTTGGTGTATAAAGAGATTCACTTTGCCAGGCAGCGGCGTAGTGCCGTTGGCGCTCGGTGAACTCAGGTCGGGAGAATCGGTCATGCCATCCCAACCTGTTCCAGTAATCAACATGAAAGGCGACAGGAACCACTCGATTCCACAGTTCGGGATTACTCTTGAATTTGTTCAACCAGGCCTCCGCCGGTGGGCAACTACTGCAACCCTCTGACGTGAAAAGTTCGAGAAGCGTAACCTGCGATTGACTACTTTCGAACACTGTAGCCGGGGGCGGTGACCCCGGCCCCTGCTGAGCATTACTTGTCGCTGCAGCAAACTCGAGCACGACGAATATTGTGAGCAAAACGACAACTCAGGCAACAGCCACCGCTTCCGGCTCTTCCACGCGCGCGTGCATCCGTTCCAACAAGTGATCGCCTACCCGAAGGGCGTTGGCCATGATCGTCAGCCCCGGATTTACCGCGCCGCTCGAGCAGAAGAAGCTCGCATCCACAACGTAGAGATTGTCGAGCTCGTGTGCTTTGCAGTTGCGATCCAGCGCGCTGGCTTTCGCATCGTTCCCGAAACGCACGGTGCCGTTCTGGTGCGCCACGCCGGCAAGCGGAATACGCTGACCGAGATACAAGTTGCGCGCAAAAATGCCTTCGTGGCACCCGTGACCGTGGATGGGACAGGCGCGTTGCTGATTCATCAGACGCTCAAGTTTTTTGATGAGCCGTTTGTGACCTTCTTCGTTGTTCGGCTTGTACTGCAAAACAATCTCGCCCTCCCGGTTGATCGTGACGCGATTGTTCGGATCCGGCAAATCTTCTGATGTGAGCCAAAAATCGAGTGAATGTTTGCCCATGAGATCCAGCGTCCATTTCGGCGCGACCTTTGGCGCTCCGGCAGCAAGCGTATCGCCGTCGAGCTTCCCGACAAAGGAGATGTGGCCCATGGGGAATTCCCATTCCGACGAGCTGAAGTAGAAATCGTTAACAGAAAGTGTTTTTTGAAACACCGTCGGATTGGGGCATTTCGAGAGCGCCATCAACACGGAGTTGACATGGCCCATATAGTGGCGACCGACGACATCGGAACCGTTGGCCAGGCCGCGCGGATGTTTATCGTTGGCTGAACGCAATAACAGGGCTGCAGAATTGATTGCGCCGCCGGAGACAACCACCACCGCTCCAGAGTAAGTCTCCTTCATCCCGTTGCGCTCGACTTCGACTGCTGTCACTTCGTATCCGGAGGCGCTCGTTAGCAGCCGGGTGACTTTCGTGTCGGTCAGAAGGGTGACGTTCGGATGACGTAACGCCGGCACGACGCAGCAAATATGCGTATCCGCTTTCGCGTTTACCAGGCATGGGAATCCGTCGCAAGTGTTGCAGCGGATGCAAGGACTTTTCTGCGGATTTTTCTCGTCGAGCATCACGCCCAGTGGCGTGTGAAATGGTTTCAATCCGCTCA
>QHRO01000114.1 GCA_003220155.1 Verrucomicrobiota bacterium | reverse complement strand
TAAGACTTAAAGAATGCGCACTTGCGCGCGACGACTTCAAACCGCCAATTTGAAATCGTAATCTTAAAGCGCGGGAGAGCCGCAACGGGGCCTGTAGCTCAGTTGGTTAGAGCATGCGCTTGATAAGCGCAGGGTCACTGGTTCGAGCCCAGTCAGGCCCATTCCCGAAAGTGGAGGCGCCTCAGTGCCGCGGCGATCCTGAGCATCTCAGATCTGCGATTTCACAAAATCGGCACACAATTGCAACCGAATCGTCACGCCAGTGGTTTAATCGATTGCCATGGACATTGACGCTCTGCATTCTGCACTTCTTTCAATCACTGTGGTTTCTGAAAAAGTTCGCGCCGCGCGAGAAATGCTCTTGGCCACGGGAAATGCGCCGGCTCGCCTGGGAAAGTTCCTTTGCGAAGTAGAAACCGATCTTCAATTGCTAAAGCCACGCTCGGCGGCGAGTTGGGATTCAGTCTGTGTTCCCGCTGCTGGCCGCCGGAGCTGGTCGCGACCGATCTCGACGGCGAGCTTAATTGTCCGGTCCGCGGACAAGTTTCGCACGAGCAAGCAGCGTGAGCTGCGTGTAGGCGCGCTCTGGGTAACGGAGCGCACTGAAACGATCTCCTCTCTTCCTCGATCGAGGAGAGGACTAAGGTGAGGAGTCGAAAAGATAAAATCCCGTTTTTGGAATGAGCCGCCCCCCGAAGAAGAAATCCCTAATCTTTATCCTCTCCCTTTGGCAAAGGGAGAGGCAAACGCATCGTGTCGCTAATGCTAAGCAGCTACTCTCTCTGCTGAGTCATCGCAGCGGCTTGAAAGCGCGAGTAGGTCGCAAAAGCGGTTGTCGAAAGAAGATCGCTCACTAAGGTTTGGGCTCTGTGTACGCCGGTCGGCTTCTCTTTCTTTTTTCTGCGTGCTTCACCTTGACCACCTCAGGTCTTTCGCGCGAACCGGACGCCGAGATCAAGAAGCTATCCTTCAAACATACTACGTTGCAAAACGGTCTGGAAATTTACTCGATTGAAGATCATTCCAGTCCAACCGTCGCCGTTCAGGTTTGGTATCACGTCGGTTCCAAGGATGACCCCAATCGGCGCAGCGGGTTCGCGCATTTGTTCGAACACATAATGTTTAAAGGCAACGAGCACCTCACTCCGGAAACTTTTGAGGAGTTGACCGAAAACGTTGGTGGAGAGAACAACGCCTTTACTGCGCCGGACGTGACCGTTTACCACGAGGTTGTGCCCTCCAACTACCTCGAGCCGATCCTTTGGGCGGAAGCGGAACGGATGTCTTCACTGGCTCTCAATGATGCGAACTTCAATTCGGAGCGAGACGTGGTGAAAGAAGAATATCGCCAACGCATCCTGGCAAATCCGTATGGCGAATTCTCGTTAGCGATCGATCAGAAATCCTTTGCCGCTCATCCTTATAAACGACCGAGCATCGGCAATATTGCAGAGCTCGATGCCGCGCAGCTGCCCGAGGTAAAAGCATTTCACTCGACGTTCTATCGGCCGGACAATGCAACGTTAATTGTAGTTGGTGATTTTAAGGCGACCGACCTGGAAACCTGGACAAAAAAATACTTCGGCCCGATCACCAGGCCGGCAGCGAAAATTCCGCGCGTCACTGTTGCGGAACCGCCGCGCAAGGAAGATGCGAGCGAGGTTTTGTCCAGTGCTAAGGCCCCATTGCCCGCGTTCGCCGTGACTTATCTGGCGCCATCGGTTCGCAGTGAAGATGCAGCAGCATTGGACTTGGCCGATGAAATTCTATCGGGCGGCCAATCGTCGCGCCTTTACCAGTCGCTCGTTTATGAACAACAAGTTGCGCAGCGGGCCTCTTTTAGTGCCGATCTTCGCGAGGATCTGGGCCTGTTAACATTTCGCGTCATTGTGGCCAGCGGTAAATCGTTGCCGGAGGCCGAGAAGTCGTTGAACGATCAGATTGAGAAAATCCTGAAGAACGGCGTGAGCGAAGCGGAATTGGATAAAGCAAAGAACCGGTTTCTAACGGGAAAGCTGATGGAGCGAGAGACTAACAACGGCAAAGCAAGTGCGTTGGGAGAAGCGGCGGTGATCTACCGTGACCCTAACCACATCAATACCGACTTGGCGAAGTATCGCGCAGTGACCGTGAGCCAAATTAAAGATGTATTGAACAAATATATTACCGGCAAAAAGAAGGTCTTGATCGAGTATTTGCCTGACGCAAAAAGAGAAGCAGCAAAACCGCAGGAGGCGGAGAAGCCGTGAGGAACGGAGCGGTTCATCTATTGCTGGCGCTGTTTTGCTTTGCTCTAGGGCAATGCTGCTTCGCCATCGGCGGTGTCGATACCGCCCCACCACCGGCTGCGCCGCATCCGGTCAGTTTCACTCATCCCCAGGAAACGAAACTTGATAATGGCCTGCGACTCATTGTGGCGGAACGGCCAAGCTTGCCTTTGCTGGCGATAGAATTAATTATCCGAAGCGGATCGGAAGCAGATGCCAATGATCTTGCGGGAACTGCCAGCTTGACCGGTTCCTTACTCACCAAGGGCACCGAAAAGATGTCGGCGCCAGAAATTGCCAATTCAATTGAATCGTTAGGTGGCACAATCTTCTCGTCCGCAGCCTCCGATAACTCGAGTGCGGGGGTTCTGGTCATGTCAAATAAGGCTGAACCGGCTTTGACTATTCTGGCGGATGTAGTTTTGCGGCCTACTTTCAAACAGGAAGAGATTGATCGATTAAGAAAGCAGTCACTTGATGGATTGCGTGTCGCCTTGCAACAACCAGGCTCAGTCGCGTCCTATGTTATCGGACGTGTTGTTTACGGAGATGGTGAGTATGGTCACGCCGCCGGAGGCACATTGGAGACGTTGCCGGCCATTCAACGAGCGGATATCGTAAAATTCTACCAGACCTATTACCGGCCGGATAACGCGGCCCTGATCTTCTCGGGTAACGTTACTTTTGAACAAGCGAAAGAGTACTCCCAAAGGTTTTTCGGAGATTGGAAGCCACATCAAGCGACGGTTAGCCCGATTAGCGCTGCGACAGGGGTTTGGAAACCAACTCGCATAGTCCTTGATATGCCAGAAGCCGGTCAGGCTTCCGTCAGCGTAACCAAGCCCGCGATCAAGCGTGATTCGCCGGACTATTATTCAGGACTGGTTGCAAATGCGGCGCTGGGCAATGGTTTTGGTTCACGATTAAATCGGGAGATTCGGATCAAACGCGGTCTTAGTTATGGAGCCAGGAGCTCGCTCGATATCCGTCGCGATGCAGGGGCATTTACCGCATCCGCTCAAACTAAGAACGAATCGGCCGCTGAAGTCGCATCATTATTGCAAGTCGAGCTGAAACGGATGAAAACAGATCCCGTTCAGGGAGACGAGCTAAAGTCGCGCCAGGCGTTGCTCGCCGGCAACTACGCGCGAAGCCTGGAAACTGATCTGGGATTCGCGAGTCAGATTGCTGGTTTGGCAGTCTTCAATTTGCCGCTTGAGACCCTGGACAAGTTTATCCCCTCGGTCAACGCCGTCACGACAAAGGATGTAACAGCGTTCGCGGACAAGTATCTCGAGACACCTTCCAGTTTTGTTATTGTGGGCAAGGCTTCGGCTTTTCTTGAAACTTTGAAGAAGAGCTTTTCCGAGGCCAGAGTAATTCCTCAATCGAATCTGGACTTGAACCGGGCAGATTTAGTAAAGCAAAAATAGGAGAGCGCGCCTCTCTCCGAGGTGTACGCCCTACGAAGCCGGAGGCACGTATCTAAGTTCGGCGTGGCGAACATTAACTTATTTACCAGATTCGAACCCGGTTTTCCGGCGCGACAAACATTTTATCGTTCGACTGTACCTTGAATGCGTCATACCAGCTGTCGATATTCCGGGTCGGACCAATCACCCGGAATTGACGAGGCGAATGTGGATCGCTCGCCACTTGCTTGCGCACATAATCATCGGAAACTTTGCCACGCCAGGCTTGGGCCCAGCCTAGAAAGACACGCTGCTCGCCAGTGAACCCGTCGAGCACCGGCGCCGGTTTCCCTGCGAGCGAGCGCCGATAGGCATCGAGCGCAAGTGTGAGCCCTCCCAAATCCGCAATATTTTCGCCCATGGCTAATTCACCATTTACCTTCACGCCGGGCAACGGTTCGTATTGCGAATATTGCTTGCCCAGAACCTCGGCGCGCGCCTTGAAAGTCTCTGCATCCTTCGGCGACCACCAGTCGCGCAGCGCGCCCGAGGCGTCGATTTTGCGTCCCTGATCATCGAAGCCGTGGGTCAATTCGTGCCCGATAACGCCACCAGCGGCGCCGTAGTTGATCGCCGGATCGGCATTGGGATCAAAAATCGGCGGCTGCAAAATTCCGGCGGGAAAAACAATGTCGCGCAATAAACCATTATAAGCATCGTTAGTTTGCGGCGTCATGCCCCAGTCGGTCTTGTCCACCGGACCGTTGAAGCGTCCGCTATAGAAGTCCCAGTCCGCCTGCGCGGCCCGTCGCACGTTTCTAATCAGATCGTCTTTTCGCACAACCAGCTTCGAATAGTCGCGCGTGTGATCTGGGTAACCGACCTTGATAGTATAAGTGTCGAGTTTTTGTAAGGCCTGCTCTTTGGTGTTGTCATCCATCCAATCCAGTTTCTGAATACGCGATCGATAGGCCGCCATCAGATTCGTAACCAACGCTTGGATCTTGGCCTTTGCTTCCGCCGGAAAATACTTCGCCGAATAAAGCTGGCCTACTCCGAACCCCATCGTACCGAATGTTCCGAAACGGTCGCCTACACCGAAGTCGCCACCACTGACCGTAGTAATGGCGCGTTTCCATCGCGCCTGTTGCTCCTTTTGACCGGAGAGTGTCTTTCCGTGCAAGTCAAAGTAGGCTGCGGTAAATGCCTTCGATAGATAAGGCGCGGCATTATCCGCAATGTGGAATGCATGCCATGCGCGGATGGTCTCGAGCGGAGTTTTGGCGTAGATATCAGCCAGTTTCGGAAACGCGCTTTTCTCCGCGATGATGACGCGCGTCAAGTTGTCCATTTTGGCCGTGCCCAAAAAACCTTTCCAGTTGAAGCCAGGCGCGAACTTTGCCAGCTCATCAACCGTCATCGGATTGTAAATCGCATCCAGATTGCGCTGCTCTGCCTTTGTCCAGCTTGCCTCCGCAACCCTGGTTTCGAAATCAACCACGTCCTTCGCGCGCGCCACAGCCTCTGGCCAGGCCACGAGCTTAAGTAAAGTGGTTACATAGGTTTGGTAAGCGGCCTTCTGCTTTTCGAACTCCGGTTTCAAATAGTAATCCCGATCCGGTAGGCCAAGTCCTCCCTGCTTCAGATAAAACGCATACTTAGTCGGATCTTTCAGATCGACTTCAATGCCGTAGGAAAAGAGAGAGGATTCGTAATCCAGCCACTCCCGTCCCATCAAAGCCGCAAGATCGGCGCGCGTCTCCGCTTTCTTTACGTCAGACAAGACACTCTCGATGGATTTGGCGCCGAGTTGTTCGATGCGCGCCTCGTCCATGAACGAGCGATAAAACGCCGCCACCTTTTCCTCTAACGTCGAAGGATTGGCCGCATCTTTCGCGGCGAGGGTTTCCATCATCTCGTGCAGGCGCTGTTCGGTCAGATCAGTCATGGCCAGGCGCAAAGAATAGGCCGGTTTGTCCGGCGGAATCTGGGTTTTATCGATCCAGCTTCCATTGGCGTAACGGAAGAAATCGTCGCCCGGTTTGGTTTTCGTGTCCGCACCGGCCAGATCAAATCCCCACGCACCGTATTGCGGCTTCGCCGGGGTTTGGGCCCGCAGAATGCAGACGAAGACAAAGGGGAAGAGTAAAGATTTAAGTAAGAATGGTCGATGCATGGCGGAGCAAAGGTTCCAGTTTCAATTGCCCGGGCGCAATCAACATTTTGACCGCGCCAGCTCGGAGGCAGACGTTTGTTGCAAGCGTTAGACACCCGTCTTTGCCACGGCTACGGCGCGACAGTCCCGAAAGCTTTTGGAAATTAGACGGCAACGGGATTACGGACCCGTTAGTGCATCTGAAACGATGTAGCAGAATTGACCTTAAAAATGTTTTTTGACGAACGCCCGCCCAGATGCCGATTTGAGAAGCGCTCGAAACTTGCAGCGCGAACTCGATCAGAAAGCGCGACATATGCCTTCACCCGCCATGGCCGCCATTTCGCGGTGTAAAGAATTCGTCCTGCGTTATGATTTCTTAATCGTTTACGCAGGTCGTCCGTCAAGCCGGTGTAGAATCGGTTGTCGTCACGTTCGCTTTGTAAAATATAGATGTAGAAAAATTTGCCATGCTTGGTCGCTGGCTTGCCGAGTCGTAGCTCGCCGCGTTTGCATCCACAAGGTCAAAAAAGTCCGCCTTCGCCAAGACTTCAGCGCGACAGTCTTCGCTCTCCTTCACGGCGCGAGCGAAGACTGGAGGCAAGGGGATTCGAACCCCTGACTTCCAGCTTGCAAAGCTGGCGCTCTACCAACTGAGCTATGCCCCCGCTTTGGAATCGGATCAGTGCCGATTCGTGAAAAGTGAATGGTAAATGGTGATCGGTCGAATGCAATTCCGGGGAGCGCAGGATGCTGGCCTGGGTCGTTGCAGTTTCAACCGCCTGCAGCCCAGAATTCGGAGAACTCACTCCAAATGGAATTCACAATGAACGCAGCAGACAGCAGAAATAGAAGACGATAACCCCGAGAGAGCGCTGTATGTGAATAGAATAACTCTTTGCACTCGCGACAACGAAAGCGCTGTTGCCTGCCGCCTGAATAAAAAATCGAGAAAAGAAATCCGCCGAAGTGCAAAGCCGCGTGACTGATAGACCCTCGATATTGAGGAGCAAATTTATGACCTCCCAAGGTTCGACAGCGCGGGCAATGAACATCGGCCACCGGATCGATGGGCCTGCGAAGAAGCATGTAGGCCATGCAAAGGCAAATGGCGACAAGCAGATTTGTACCAACGTGTTGGTGAAAGGTCGAAGCTATATTATGAGTGACCATCTGCAATTCACCAAGCGCGAGTAATGCTGCGAATAGCAGGAGAGCAATAGCGACGGCAACCTTGACTACGCGCATCAAGATGTCTTCAATTTTTATTTTCAAAGGAATCTCTTATTCAACCTCGACAAATTGTGGGTTCGTAGCGGCATTCTACGTCATTTCTCCCTCCGTCGTAGTGGCGAAGAAGTCCGCAAATCCGAGACGGATTCGCCAACACGCGAGACGCGTGCGCTACCCAGCAATCCGCGTGAATCCGCGTAATCTGCGGTTTTCTGTTCAAAAGAAATGCCGGACGTCAACCTGGGGTTGGCATCCGGCAATTTGTCGATGTGCAGTAAGGAAACTTTGGAGGCTAAGGGACTGCCAAATACGCAATTAACGCACCCGTAGCTGGGTCGAAAGCTCTACCTGTAATCTCTCCCTTGTTATTTATGTCCTTCGCGAGTGCGAGAAAGGCAGAATAGTCGCCTTTGAGATCGTTGAGGTCTGTGGGGTAGACACCGTGATCCCAAATAACGGCACGACAATCAACCTGGTCAGCGTCGCAGGAGACACCGACTACTTGCTGGGCTTCGTTAATACCGTAGGCCTCACTGTCTACATGTTCCGGGACACGTCCCCGTAACGGTTTGAGAGTTTTGATGCCGTTGTCCTTAGTCCAAATAAAGGCGTGTAATATATTGCCTTCAACAAAGGCGGGGTCGCCGGCAAACCCGACGACATCGCCGTGTTGATTGATTGCCGTTGGCGTGTTCCACCACGGGGCTGGCGGATCTGGATAAATATCCGTCACGGTGCCATTTTCCCAAAGCACGGCGTGCTTGGCCGAATGTCTTCCAACGGCCTGGTCGCAGATACCGGAGATGCCCACGATTTGACCATTGTCATTGATCGCTGTGGCGGCTCCGGAAGTGTCGCCGGGGATTAGTGGCAGGTCTTGGATCTGGTCCGGTGGTCCCAGAGTCCACACGGCTGGACGAAACTGGAGTACTTGGGTGCAGCAACAGTTGGGGTCATGAACTCCATTCTCCGCCCACCCCACCACCTGACCCAAGTTGTTGGCTCCGGTGGCAAAGCCGTTATTTCCGCCCGGGAAATTGGGCAGCCCCCTCATCTGGTTCTGTTTCCAAACGAACCCGAGGTTGATATAGCCGACGTTGTTAGGCGTACTGTAGAAAGCCGCGCTACTCCAGCTCTCGCCGAGCAGCTGCGGGTCGGCAGTTTGGGAAATACCCACAATGATTCCCGCGGTATTTTTCACGTTCCATGTGACACTGCTGTTTGGTCCGCCGAGTGTGCCGAGGTCGGTTAGCGCACTGTTTCGCCACAGCGTAGCGTGCCGGTTCCTATCCGCCATTCTGGAATAGCCCGACACCCAGCTCTGGTCATTAATGCTGTTTCCCCCGCTACTTGTTCCGCCGAGTGAAGCGAGGGTGGATACGTGGTATTGCATCTTTGGTTTTGTCTTCGCCTGTGTCTGTGCCAGAGCCGCGGCGCAGCATGCAGCGATCAAAATCGTTAAACACGTGCGGCTAGCTTTTTTAGTTATGAATTGAATGTGTTGTTGTTGTGTGCTCATAATTTTTCTTCATTGATGAATTTCATTTTAGAGCGTGGTGTTGAGTCGGAAATGGCCACTACACGTCTTTGGTGCAGACCACTTTTGTCCAACCTTCCGGCTCGCTTGCACCGAAATAGGACCGGGATAATCACGGATTCTTCGACTTGCCTCGGCAACCTGTGTATTGCTGCGTTGCTGCGAACGATTGTTCCAGGATCCGATTTGGGACTCGTTGCGGAACGATCT
>QHRO01000211.1 GCA_003220155.1 Verrucomicrobiota bacterium | reverse complement strand
ATATGCCGAGAGTGCGCCGGTGGGTTCATTTCCGCGCGGAGCCAGCCCGTTCGGGATCGAAGATATGGCGGGAAATGTCTGGGAATGGTGCAGCGATTTCTTTGAGCAATACAAACCAGCGCCGAAAGCCGATCCCCACGGGCCCCCTAGCGGAGCCAAACGCGTTTATCGCGGCGGCAGTTGGAAATCCCGCTTCGCCAGTTTGCAGACGACCGCGCGCAGCGCCAACGTCCCGAATTTCTCCTGCAACGATCTTGGCTTCCGAATCGTCTGCGAGTGCGAATCCTAAAGGCTTCCTGCAACTAAACGAAAAACGCGGCTCGCCGCCGCGTTCTCGAAATCAATTCTGGAACACACGCCTCAGGCTTGTGCGCCACACCGGGCTCCAGCCCTGTGTTCCGACTTAGCCGTTTGGATTGAACCGAAACTTGGTGCGGCCGCGTTTGGCGTTGGCTTTGGCTTTACGCCTGCTCTTTTGATTTGGTGTCTCAAACGCGCGCAAGCGTCGCACTTCATCGAGGATGCCTTCCGCGTCCAGCTTGCTTTTCAGCCGCTTGAGCGCGCGATCCACTGGTTCGCCTTTTCGAACAATGACTTCTGGCATCAATTCACCTCGATTCCGAAAAATTCGCCCATTCCGACCCTGAGCGAATCCAATTTACTCCGGCCGTCGGCGCCCCGTCAAATGGCGTCTAGGAAGGTTCCCAAGACCGCCCGCGAAGGAAATTCAACGGCGGATATTAGGCGGATCAGAAAAAGGCGAGCCGGGTCGTCCGCAATTCCCTGTCATCCCGAATGGACGATGATTACGCAAACTATCTTGTGTGATCAATGGCCTTGTGAGGTCCCTCGGTCGCCGGGCGACCTCGGGATGATGGCTGCGTACTTTGAACGTCTCAGGCGGGTTGGGGACACCTCTATATCTGCGTGATCCGCGCAATCCGCGGTGAAACCCTTCGCCCTTCACGTCAAAGCTAGCTCGCGGTCGCCGGCTTGGTTTGTTTGGAAGTGATTTCGCGTTGGAGGCTGGTTTTGCTCCCGCCGCGAGCGCGGGTCCACCACAGGACAATAGGCGAGGCAATGAAAATGGAGGAGTAGGTCCCGACGACTACTCCGATGATGATGGCCAGGGAGAAATCGCGCAGGACCGCGCCGCCGAACAAGAACAGACACAGAATCGGGATCAACGTGACGGTGCTGGTAAGGATAGTCCGGCTCAGCGTCTGATTGATGCTTTCGTTCATGATCTGTTCGATCGAACCTTTGCGGCCGCTGGCCAAACCTTCGCGGATCCGATCGTAAACAACGATAGTATCGTTAATGGAATAGCCGGCGATGGTAAGCACAGCGCCAACCATGGTGAGAGTAAGCTCGCGGTGCAGCAGCGAAAACATTCCCACCGTGATAGTAACATCATGCACCAGCGCGACGATTGCGCCCACGGCGAACGAAAGCTCGAATCGGAGCCAAACGAAAACCAGAATCCCAAAGATGCCCAGTCCGAGGGCGATCAATGAATTGCGCGCCAGCTCGCCACCGACCAGTGCGCCGACTCGTTCTGCGCCTTCCACTTTGAACTGGGCCTGCGGCATCGCGGTCATGATTTGTTTTTCAACCGCGTCGCTGGTGTGCAAAGGCGTGCGCACGGTAATGTAATTTTTTCCGCCCTGGTTCGATTCCTGGATTGATGCGTCCGCTAGGTTGATCGGTTGCAGAGCCGAGCGCACTTGCCCGACGTCGATCGTTTGCGGGGAGCTCAGAGTAATCAAATCGCCCCCGCGGAAATCGACGCCGAAGTTCTTTTCACCGCGAACATAGAACGAGGTTGCGCCCGCAATGATGAGCGCAAGCGAGCACATGCAAGCGAGAAAACCTTTCCCCAGGAAGTTGATGTTCTGCGAGGAAATGAGATGCAGCATCGAAATTTTCTTCACGCGTCCGGTATCGACGAAGAATTCGAAGATGTTGCGCCCGACGATGAGGGCGGTGAAAAGCGATGCCAGAATTCCGAGCGTGAGCGAGATGGCAAAACCCTTGACCGGACCGCTGGCTCGCAGAAATAAGATGACGGCTGTGATCAGCGTGGTGATGTTTGCGTCAAAGATCGAGCTGAACGCTTTCTCGTAAGCGGCCTGGATCGCAATTTTGAGCGATTTGCCGAGCGCGAGTTCTTCACGCAGTCGTTCGTAAACCAGCACGCTGGCGTCGACCGCGAGACCAATCGTCAAAATGATTCCGGCGATGCCTGGCAACGTCAGAACAAAGCGAAACATGGTCAACGCGCCGATGAGCAACACGATGTTCACCAGCAGCGCCAGGCACGCAATGATGCCGGCAAAGCGATAGTAAATCGCAACGCACACCAGCGTAATGGCCAGACCGACGAGGCCGGCCAGAATGCTGGCCTTAATCGAATCTGCCCCGAGCGTTGGTGAAACACTGCGTTCTTCCTCGATGCTCACTGGCGTTTGCAACGGATTCTCCAACACACTCGCGAGACCACGCGCTTCTTTTTCGGCGAAATGACCGGTGATCACCGCGTCGCCGCCATAAATGGCATCGCGAATGACGGGCGCGGATTGGATGATGCCATCCAGGACTATGGCGAACCGATGACCTTTGTATTGCTCGGTGATCTGCCCGAATTTTTTCGCGCCTTCGCTATCGAACTTCAACTGCACCGTCCAGCCTTCGTTGCCGTAATAGGCATTCGATCCGCTCACGCGATCGCCTCCGAGGTCCGCTTTCTTTTTCACCAGCAGCCGCTCAACAGTCGTTTTCTCGTCCTCTTCGGCGGCGTGTTTGTAGTTTTCGATTTTGTATTCCGGCGGTACTACCTCAGTCCCGTTGTCGATCGCCCTCAGTCGTTCGCCATTATCTGGATAAACCAGCCGGAATTCGAGCTTTGCTACACGTGAGAGTTGATCGCGCGCCTCCTGAATCTTCGCGGTATCGAGGCCCGGAATCTGAACCAGAATTCGGTCCTGGCCGACCGGGCTGATGATCGGTTCGCCACCGCCGAAATAATCGACGCGCTTGCGGATCACTTCGACGGCCTGATCGAGCAAACCGGATGTGATCGGCTTGTCCTTGTCGACTTGCTGGAGCTTGATCAGGAACGAGGTGCCGCCCTTGATGTCGAGGCCGAGCGCGATTTTTTTCTCCGGCGGCCAGATAGTAACGATACTGAATGCAACCAGCATCGCCGCCAGCAGGGCCGCGAGGAGTCGTTTTCGGAGCCCGTAATCAGTGGCAAAATACCAGCCGAAGAGGATGAGCAACAACAGCCCGATGAAAAATGTGAACGCGGGACTCATTCCAATTGCCGACTGCTGATTGCTGATTGCTGATTGTCGATCTTGGCGCTCATCAGCAGATCAGCTGTCCATTACTCCAACAACCCACCCCATCACTCCGCTGCTTTCGCGACGCTCGCGATGGCCGATTTTTCCATCTCGATCTTCACATTATCGGCAACTTTTACGATCACAGTGGAATCTTTCACATTGGAAATGAGGCCGTGAATGCCGGAACTGGTAACGACGCGATCGCCGGTCTTGAGCGTGCTGATCAATTGTTGCTGTTCCTTTTGCCGGCGCGCCTGCGGACGAATCCCAATAAAATAGAAGATGACCAGGACGAAGATGAGCGGGACGAAAAGATTGAATCCGCCACCGGGACTGGCGGCGCTTCCGGGCGGGCCGGTCT
Source organism: Verrucomicrobiota bacterium (assembly GCA_003220155.1). GTDB lineage: Bacteria > Verrucomicrobiota > Verrucomicrobiia > Chthoniobacterales > UBA10450 > AV69. The sequence goes on along the minus strand of QHRO01000211.1, from coordinate 7,173 downwards.
GCGTTTGAGCTAAGAGCGTGAGCAAAATCATCAGGTAGTAGACGGGAGTCGGAGCTTAATCTTACTGGCGCGGCCTGCAATTTTTTAGTTCGAGGACAAAGCTTTGCGGCTGTCACCGCGCAATTTTTCAGGAGGAAATCGGATCGCCGTGATCAATTCACGACCGCCTTCGGCGCCAGGACAGGTTTCTATGCAGCGCACATCCGTTGATGAGCGAAAACGATGGATCGGAGATGGTAGTCGATCACGAGGGCGTAAGATCGAGTTCCCGGCCTCTATAATTGGCAACAAAGTTGAACCGGAATTCATTAAACGTTCCGTTTTCGATGGCGGCGCGCGCCTGTCGCATCAGGTCGAGATAGAAATGCAAGTTGTGCAGGGTGATTAAACGTAGCCCGAGAATTTCTTCGGCTTTGACAAGGTGACGGATATAGCCCCGGGTGTATTCCTGGCAGGCCGGGCAGGCACAACCTTGTTCGATCGGATTTTTGTCGCGCGCGAACTCGGCGTTCTTCAGGTTGAGCGTGCCCGTCGCCGCAAACGCGGTCCCATTGCGCGCCAGCCGGGTCGGCAAGACGCAATCGAACATGTCCATTCCGCGCGCTATTAGCTCGAGCAATTGCGCTGGCGTGCCCAGCCCCATCCCGTAGCGCGGTTTGTTTTCCGGCAAAAATGACGAGCTCGATTCCACCGCGCGCATCATTTCCTCCTCCGGTTCGCCCACGCTTACGCCCCCGATGGCGTAACCATCGAATCCGATTTCGACACTCGCTTGCGCGCTCTGCTTGCGCAATTCCGGAAACGTTGCGCCCTGCACAATGCCGAAGACGAGCTGACCTTCTGTAGCGGTAACCGTGTCGGCTGCATTGTTTGACGTCGCAGGCGGCACGCCTGCCTCTACAGAGCGCTTGCAACGCGCGGCCCACCGCGCCGTCAATTCCATACTCCGTGCGGCGTAATCATAATCACACGGCCAGGGCGGACATTCATCCAGCACCATGGCTATGTCGCTGCCGAGCGCGGCCTGAATTTCCATCGCGATCTCCGGCGAAATGAAAGCTGGCGTCCCATCGACGTGATTTTGGAAATGCACGCCTTTCTCCGTGATCTTGCGCAGTTTCGCCAGCGAAAAAATCTGGTAACCACCGCTGTCAGTCAGGATCGGCCCATCCCAATTCATAAATCTATGCAATCCACCAAAGTGCCGAATCACGTCGAGTCCTGGCCGAACGAACAAGTGATAAGTATTCCCGAGGACGATTTGGGTGTTGAGTTCGCGAAGCTCGCGCGAGCTGACGGCTTTGACGCTGCCCTGGGTTCCTACCGGCATGAACGCTGGCGTTTCGATCAGGCCATGTCCAGTTTTGAGCCGCCCCGAGCGCGCTTTTGTGCTTTTATCCGTCGCTCTTACTTCAAACATTGGCCGAACCTTGGAAATGATCGCGCAGCCTGCAAGCAGTGAATCGTACCGCCTGAGGACAGATTCGCTTTGGTGGCTTTTTTATTGGACTCTGCTTGCGCTCGTTTTTGCCGGGGCGATTTGGCAACGCTTTAGGCTCCCACTCGATCCAATTGCCGATCCCGATACCTGGGGCTATCTCTCGCCCGCGCTCCGAAAATTAACCGGTGCTGAATTCGGTCACACCAACGGCCGCAACTTCATTTATCCTGGCTTTGTCTTGTTGGTTCTCCGCCTTTTTGCGGATTTTCGCGCCATCACCATCGCTCAACATTTCCTCGGTCTTTTGGCCGGTGCAGTTTTCTTACTCACCTGGAAGCGTGCGCGCATTTTCGTGCCAAATCCGCGGATCGGCCGCGTTGCTCACGATCTGCTGGGATTGGCCGGGGCCGCCATCTTTCTCCTGCAATGGCAGACGATTGTTTTCGAGAAAGAGATCCGGCCCGAAGGCATCTGCGCGTTTGCCCTCAGCATCACTTTTTATCTGCTAATCCAATTTCTTGCCTGTTTTTTTCTGGAGCACCGGCGCACGGCCACGGTTGCATATGCGATTGCGCTTGCCTTTACCGCAATCTTTCTCGCTTCGATCAAACCAAGTTTTGGTCTGGCTTCGCTTTTTGTATTGTCGCCAATCATTGCCTTGTTTTGGCGGAGTGGTTGGTGGTGGCAAAAGGTTTGGTTTTCTCTCGGGTTCGTCTTTAGCGCCGCCGTCCTTTTGTTGCCGGAACACTTTCTCAGTCGCAATGATGAAATGAGCCGGACATTCGTGCCGACCACGCTTTTCGTAGTTCATGCCGAGCTTATTCGTGACCAATTGGCAAACGATTTGGCAAAGAATGTCAGTCTTCCATATTCCCGCGATCGGCTGGAACGCCTTTACCTTGCACTGCGAACCGAGATCGAAAAATCTCGTACGGCTCGGCAGTACGCCTACCATTCCGTCGGCTTTGACGCTGATTTTCTGATGTACGATCCCAACTCAATCGCGGTCCAAGCCCGTCGTGAATTTCGTGGTGATGTTACAGCGCTTTGCGCGTTTTACCGGTTTTATTACGGGCGGATTTGGGAAAAACGGCCGCTCCAGGTTCTGGCAAAGGTTGCGCGGCAGATGCAAATTTTCTATCTGCCGTACTGCCGGGCCTATGACCCTAGAATAAGCCGAAAGCTGGGCGGCGACTATCGATATAGTGTCGTTTCTCTCAGTGACCCAATGTGTCGCAAAGTCTGGATGGATTATCCGCCGGCTGTGGATTTCATGAACCGGACGGAAGAACTCGCCCGGCGCGAGTTGCGCTTTCGACTTCTTCCAATTATTCCGACGGCTGTTTTGCTGATGTCGATTAGCTATTTGACCTGGCTTGCCATAGCTCTCGTCCTTGCCGTGATCGTTGTCTTAACTTCAGGACGCTGGCGACGGCTGCGCTTCATCGCCGCCCTGGTTGTGTTCTCGTTTTCATTTAACGCAGCCTGTTGCCTTGAAGTGGCAACCATCATTTCGCTCGAGAATCGCCGTTACATGACCGTGCAAATGTATTCTACTCTGTTGGCACAGCTTCTCGGGTTCTGGTTTATCCTCGAATTTGTCGTGCAAATGTGGGAGCGCCGAAGGGTAGCGCACGCGGCTCGCGTGTCCGGCGATCGCGTCCCGCGATCGCGAACTTTCCTTTGTGAGATGAATTTCTGAAGGTGTTAATCTTGAGAAAAGATTCTTTCGGCGAAGACGGCTAAACCAGACACGCGAGACACGTGCGCTACCCGGATGGAGACGGGCGTGGCGCGAGTAACCACACCGTGATCGCGCATGCGATCAAGCAGAGATCCTTCACCAAGGCGCCGTAAGGATCGGTCAGCATCGACGGATTTCCGCGTGCAACCAGCACGATCAGGATCAACATCCATGATGTCGCGATAAACACAGCAGTACGTTCCGCCAACCCGATGATCAGCCACAGGCCAACCAGCATCTGCGCCACGCCGAGAATTCGCAGCGTCCATTCTGGTGTTCGCCATATCAGATGTGACGCCTGCACAAGACCGATTTCATCCGGGCGCAAAAACAAAATCTTTGGCACAAGGCCCTCATAAAACCAGACCAGCCCGAGCGCGGTTCGTGAGAAGATTTTGATGGTGCGTAGTTTCGTATTCACAAAATCAATTCTTCGCTGGCCGAAGATACGACGCCGGAGCTGTTTCTGGCGTGCGGCCAACCCATCCAGACATTCACCCCGGGCGAGTAATTCGCTCCGATGCAACGCGCGTCCCGCCACCATCGTCCGGTCGAGTGAATCAAATTATCAGTCGCGATTTGGATCTTCGCAGAAACTTGCTGCCATGGTTCGTGCCAGATGCGAAAGAATCGGCGACGCTTCCGGAATTGCGTGAAAGCAGTGTAACGCTCGAGTAAAAATTCGTCGAGCGATCCCGGCGTGCAGATCCCGAGATCATTTGCCTCGAAGGTGGCGCAAAAATGGAACGAGCCCGCGTCCGCTTCAACTTTCCCCCGCTGATCCTCATCCTCGTGCTCATATTCGATCCTTCCAAATCGATACGGCAGTCCGAAGCTCCATGGTCCCAGCCAGGCCGCCATTCGGCTGGAAAGCCATTCGCGCATGAAATAAATTGCACGTTCGCCGTTGTGCCGGATGTAGGTGCGAACATTCAGAAAATGATGGGTGGCGATCGGTCTCAAAAGCAACTCGCCGATTCTGCCGCCAAATCGTGGCCGCATTCCACGCATCGTGAATGCAACGAGGCTGACAAAGGCGCGTCCTTGGTAGAAATCGAGATGGTACGGAATGCAGCGCTGCAGTTCCTGCGGATCGGTTTCGTAATGAATGAAAATAGCGCGATCCCATGTCGCGTAAAACAACGGCTCGCCGCGGATCGATAACAAACGCCCTCTGGCGATTTCGCTGGTCTTGGAAGGGGCGAGATTCGTGTCGAAACACCATTCCCCAATCGGCTCGACGGAGTCTCGTCCTACCGATTCATTTTTTGTGAGATTCTTGATGGGGCGACACTCTGCGGAGCGAGAAACCGCATTCATATATTTCTCCCAAACACGGCCGCGAAATAGACGACCCCCATTGCGCCGTAACCGAGAAACAGGGCCCAATGGATCAACGTCCGCAGGAAATTCCCACGCCAATGATTGGCGCTATAGTGCAGCCACTGCATGATTGAGCGAACGAACCAGAACAATCCGATCGCTACCGCGAGCCAAATCGCCAGCGGACTGCCGGCGCGAGCGATTTCATGCGCGAACCGCCAGGTCAGCGCAGCGAAGATCGACAATGTGATGGAAATAAAAACGACATGAATGCGGAAGACTTCGCGAATAAGCAGCGGCGCGCGATCGAGATCGGGCTTCCATTTCATGATGCGAATCAGAAACAGGTTCAGAAAGGCAACGGCCAGTTGCGCCAGGGCGGCGGCGCGCAACAGAAGATCAAGCGAGATGTGGTTTGGGAGTAGTGAATTCATTTAGGTTGTTCGATTAGCTGTCGCGCCGTCATCCCGAACCGCGAGAGGGTGGGGGACCTCTCCCGAGGTGATTGATAACGCCATAAGCATTTGATATTCGCAACTCCGGTTGTGAGGCCCTTCGCTTCGCTCAGGATGACAAACGCGTTCATTGGCTTGGAAAAATATTCGTTAGCGCCTGGCGCAAGGTTGGAAATTCGAAATTAAAACCGTTTTCCTGGAACCGCTTCGGAACGCAACGTTGACTAACGAGAGCGAGATCTGCTTCTGTTCCCATCAACCATGAGCCGATTCGGGCGGCGAATTCCGGAACAGGTGGACTCCATGGCCGATGCAATGCCCGACGTAATTCGCACATGAACTCGGCGTTGGTGACTGGGCTCGGCGAGGTGGCATTGAAAACACCGGTGAGTTCCTGATTCTCGATGCTCGCCAAAACCATGCGCGACAGATCGGCAATATGAATCCAGCTGAGGAATTGCCGGCCATTGCTGACTTGCCCGCCAAGGCACCAACGGGTCAATCTGCCTAACAGTCCGAGAAAACCGCCGTTGGGACCAAGTACGACGCCCAGCCGCAACAAAACTTTGCGCGTGGCGGGTGCTTCAACGGACTCGAAGGCGGCTTCCCATTTTTCACACACCCTGGTCACGAAATCGTCGCCCGGCGCTGTGTTCTCGTCACAAATGCGTTCGCCTTTGTCGCCGTCGCGCGATTGCCTGCCCTAGCACACGCACCGAATCGACGCGGGAATCGATGATTTCACGCCGATGCTCGGGCGTGTGCCGGCAGTTGATACTGCGCCCAGTCAAATTTACTACCGCGAAGGCGCTGTTAACAAATTCAAGCCAATCATCCAGGGTTTTGCCGTCCCAATGCACATTGCGAACAGCGCCGCGATGGTCCGATTCTGCCCGAGTGAGCACGATAACTTCGTAATTTTTCGAGAGAAGAAAGGGCGAAAGCGATTGTCCGATGAACCCGCTGCCGCCTGCCAAAACGATACCTGGCTTCATATTGCCGCCTTTCCGTAAACGAACACCAGAAATGCGAAGATGATGGTGAGCACATGATAACCGAGTTGGTAAAACCAGTTCGTGAGGAATGGCCGCGGATCAAAGATGGCGAATTGAACGAATAATCGTGCGCCCCAGAAGATCGCGATGAAAACGCAGAGCGATCGCGCCACTGGTTCGCGGGTGGCCATCGCGTCGGCGTGCTGGAAGGTGAGAGTAGAAAACGCGATAATGACCATCACGATGAACGCGCCGTAAACCCAGAAAAGTTTGCGCAGGAGTGGATGGAGCGCGGTGAGATTTGTTCGCCAATGCAAAACACGTGGGGTCAACGCGCTGGCAATCAGGATTAACAGCTGAAGTCCCGCGGCGAATTGAAGAAGCAATTTCATAGGGCTCCGATCGCTTTCATGAACGGCAGAATGACGTTGCGAACGAACGGCGGATGGAAAAGCCAGAACGCCGGGACTGCTGTAATTACAATCGTGAAGATCTGACCACGGATTTGCGGCAGCGCGCGTTCGGTGAGAATCCCGGTGCCCTGCAAGAGAAAATACGCCGTAGGTAAGCCGTAACCGCCTCGGGCCGGCAATGAGATCACAAGTTCGTGGACGAGGCCTGAGACAAGAAACGCGGCCAGCGTTGCGATCCTTATTCCTTGCCGGCGCGCAAGCGGACGAAATACGAAATCGAGCGCGAGCCGCTTGAAAGCATCATTCCAGCGACGGCCCCAAAATTCGCTGACGGATTTCGAACGCAGCGGCGCTTTCATGATCGGCTTGGCGTCTAGTCCGGCGGCCCGCCATCCGATTGCCAAAAGATGAAACAATCCGAAATGCAAAATCAGAATGATGCCAATCATTCCAATCCAACCGGCGAGGAGCGCCTGATCCAGGAAACGCGCAACCCCAAAGAATAGAACGACGCCAAGAAGTGTCTTCCCTATCGCCGAAAGAAAGGGGAGCGCGGGCATTCTGCCCGCTCTGTCCGGCACGTTGCCGGACAATTCCTCGGACGCACCCGAGACCACCGCTTGTTCTCGAGTCTTGTGCACCTCACACGCAAGCCGGCGTAGAAATTTTTCCGCGTCCAGCCCTGGCCAGAGAAGCAAATAAGCGAGAGCGCGACCAACCCGGACATGGACGATCTGTCTTCGTGCGCTCCAGAAGGTCAGCCATTTGCATCCAAGAAAAATTGCGCCGGCCATGAGCCACA
>QHRO01000316.1 GCA_003220155.1 Verrucomicrobiota bacterium | reverse complement strand
GCTCTGGGAACTACAGCCAGCATGCCGATTTCCTGGGAACAGGAACAAGTGCAACCGTCGTAGCACCTCCTGCTGGTAGTACGTATTATTATACGGCAGTGGCGTACAAAGGAAGTCTTGAAAGTTCTGACTCGAACGAGGTGGTGAAATCCACGTCGGCAGCTTCGCCCACTCCTACTCCGACGCCTACACCGACTCCTACTCCGACTCCAACTCCAACACCTACCCCGACTCCAAAGCCTTCGCCAACGCCTACGCCAACTCCGACACCGACTCCAACACCAAAGCCTTCGCCAACGCCTACGCCAACTCCAACGCCTACGCCTACACCAACGCCGATTCCAATCGTAACGCCGCCACCTAGTCCGACTCCAACTCCAACGCCTACGCCTACGCCTACGCCAACTCCTACCCCCACTCCCACCGCCACTCCCACGCCAACACCAGACGCGACAGCTACGCCGACGCCGACGCCAAAGAAGAAATATGGGAAGGGCCGTTATCGGCGTCCTTCGCCTACGCCAACTCCCTGATTACCTCGTCAACCGTCGACGCCAAATCGAGGTCCGCAAATCGGCGCTCGGGCTGATAGACAGAACCTCACTCGTCGTTCGCTGCTATTTGCGGAGCAGGTGCCCCTTAGCTCGACTCGCTCGCTGACTTTCCGCACGGTGGCGGTGAGTGCTTCAATCTGCTTCTGCTGCTGCGCGACGGTCGTCTTGAGTTCGGCGATTGTGCTGGCAGTGTTACGAGGGTCCCGGTGTCCAACCGTACTGGACGGGCGACACGGCCAAAGAGGACGCAATCGGTTACGCCACTGCGCGCGCAAAATTTGGACGCGGAGAAATTCGTGTCTTCAATGCGGACGGATCGACTGGGCGCGTAACTGCATTCGACGGCAGTGAGCTGCCTCTCTAAACGCAGGTTTAACCGCTTTACATTTCTAAACGCGACGTCGAGCCGCGATTCGTGGCCAGCAACAAACAACGTTCATTTCGCCGCAATAGTTTCAGGATTAGCCGACGTTAGTAGGCGACGAGGTGTTGGCGACTAACTGTGGTGCAACTTACATGCGTCGCCGTTGTTTGCTTTACTGTCCTTTAAGCCGCAGCAGCACCAGCAGAGAATGAACCTAACCGGGGTCCTTCCTTTTTCCCGCTAGTTTAGCCAGTTTCTTGACGGCGCGACATGGGCTCGCGCCAAATGGAGTCTAAAACCTGGGAAGGCGAGAGTCAGCAGTCGGCGTCGGAATTGGCTACATTTGAGAAAACGCTGTTTAGCGAATTGCAAGTTGCCCATCAACGCGAGGTTATGTGCGTAGTTTACTGTAATTATAAGGCTTTGCTGTTCCGGAGGACAAATCCGTCGGATGGCTTTACAAAGATCTCGCATTAGAGGTTACATCCGGATTGTGTCGCAAACATTTCATTTCCGCGTAAGCAACTGAGTTTAAACTGCTTGAGAGCGTACTGAATCTGGCGCGAAACGCATCGAACAAGACATTGGCAGGATTTAAGCTGCCGACCGCGACAGGAGGTGGTTTAGCGGCAGCGCCCCGAACTTAAACTTTTAACGTATTCCCAGCTCCGAACTCCATCCGAACCCTGTCATGAAAAAACTAATTCTTCTTACCTTACTCAGCGCGAGCTTCATCGCAGCTCGCATCGATGCTCAGGTCATCTACAACAACGATTTCCCCACCGACCAAATGGCAGCGGCTACACGACCGGAAAGCGGGAGTCAGTTTGAAATCGAAGCCGCTGATGATTTTCTCTTACCCACGGGCGCGCGGGTTACCGGCGCCACATTCACGGGTCTGGTACCACAACAATTCAATCTTTCTAACATCGGGAATGTTGTGGTCGAGATTTATCGCGTATTTCCGAACGACTCGAATGTGGGCCGTACTTCAGGTCCACCTACGTTCAGCACGGCAAATGTGCCGACACGCAGATTGGCCGAGTTCAGATTCTGTAAGCGACGAGGCTATTTAAGGGTTGGCGACTAACTGTGGTGTAGGTTTGCTGAGGGCGACTTGATCGCTCATTTTTTGGACAGTCTAGCCTCAAACTGCTGACGCTGCTCTTCCACCCGGCGGTGCTCCACCAGTCCATTGAACCTTCCGCCTGATCATTATTTTTTCGTCCCGCAGGTAGAACTCACCGGCAGCGATGGCAGTTTCCTGTGGTTGTCTGCGACTAGGCCGCTCGCTGCTCCCAGCACAGTATTCGCTCCAGACCTGCAATCCTGGACCCGCGATGGGAGCATCGATCCCGACTGGCTGCGAATCGGAACGGATATCGTCGGCGGCAATCCGGCACCGACTTTCAATGCCGCTTTTTCGATTTCAGGTATCGCTCCTGACTCGGGCTCAACCTTATTTCTCCTTGGCACTGCAGCCGGGCTCATCTTTTTAGTAAAGCGACGCCTTCGCGCCTGATCAGGCTGCTGCTCACGCTAAGTGCCTGAGCGGCGGGCCCGACAATTTTGCGTGTCTTCCGCCTTGGGTTTGATGAGGAAGGTTTACACTCGACGGGCAGCGAGTCGCGGACAGCAGCAACCAATGGCTATCCCGAGTTGGGCACAACAAGTGCAAGATTGGCCGAGTTCAGATTCTGTAAGCGACGAGGCTATTTAAGGGTTGGCGACTAACTGTGATGTAGGTTTGCTTCCTTCAAGAACTCGTTCAGTAGGATCGCGTTCACCGCTTCGTAGCGCACGGTCATAACCTTACCCTCCTCACCACGAAGCACTAAATCTGGATTTACCTTTTCCACCTCCTCAGCAATGAGGCCAAAGTGCAGAACACGCTCAGGGTCTAGTTTCTTCTTGTAGCGAAACGTGACCGGATTCAACGCGAGGACTGCTTCACTTTCGTTTTCCATTCGCTTGATGTCTTCTTTGTAGCGGGCAGACGACTGGAGAGTGCCAAGCTGACACTCGCATTGACGAATACGCTGGTGCCGTTAGCGACCGTTTGACCATTGATACCCGCGATATACGTGGCAGTCTGCTTGGCAGGCACACCAATGCGAATCGTGCCGGATTCACCTGCCACACCAACAGCACTGATATGAATGTTGTCATTGCCGGTGGTGAGGTTGGCACCGGCGTAACCCTCGATGCCGGCGCAACAGCAAGGCGGGCAACGTTGCCGCCCGCGATACAATATGTATGGTGCGAACCAGCTCGGGCGGTTAGCTCAGTGGTAGAGCGGCTGGTTTACACCCAGTAGGTCGGGGGTTCGAAACCCTCACCGCCCAGGTCACTCGTGAATAGTGATTCATGAACTGTGATTGGCCACCCATCTAGGGGGAGATGCCATATAACGACTTTGGGGCTCAGGTAAATTACGAAATTGGAATTGGTTAAGGTAAATGTATGGGCGAGGCATCAATTGATCCGCGGGTGCGCATCGGGCATGTGCATTTGAAGGTGGCTTATCTGCAACGGGCACTCGATTTTTACTGCGGCGTTCTCGGATTTGAGCTGACACAGCGATACGGCGACGAAGCGGCCTTTGTTTCCGCGGGCGGTTATCATCATCATATCGGACTTAACACTTGGGAGAGCCGAGACGGGTCGCCGCCGCCAAAGGGCACAACCGGCCTTTATCATTTCGCGATTTTGTATCCGACCCGCGTTACTCTGGCCGAGGCCCTTAGACGCCTGATGCAGGCGAACATTTCTCTGGCAGGGGCAAGCGATCATGGCGTGAGCGAAGCATTGTACCTAAGCGATCCGGATGGAAACGGGATCGAACTTTATTGGGACAGGCCACGCGAACTATGGCCGCGCGATGCAAACGGACAGATTGAAATGTTCACCCGACGACTGAATCTGGAAATCTTGCTTGCGGAGTTGTAGCTGGTGCTCTCTCAGCGGCAGGGCATTGCGGTTTTGCCGCCAGCGACGGCAGCAGCTAGATTATTGGATACGGTAAAGCTCGATCAGGCCGACGCCGGTCGTGTTATTTTTGCCACGCAGGATGGCGGTCCAGTTGCCCTGAATCAACGTGGTCAAGATGGCGGGCTCGCGATCGTCGCCGGGCGCAAGGCCGGTCGCTTGAATCGCTGTCTGTTGTGAATCCTTCCAGTTATCGTTAGAACCGACCAGATTTCCGTTGCCATCAAATAAATTCAGCGTTGGGTCGAGCAGGGCATCAGAAACCCCAAAACTCGTTAGCTCAGGGCCGAGCGCACGCACCAATACTTTGGAACTGCCATCCCCATT
>QHRO01000210.1 GCA_003220155.1 Verrucomicrobiota bacterium | reverse complement strand
CGCGCCCTTGAAAGCGCGCATGGCAGTGGTGCCGTTGACGATGGCGGCGTCGCAGATGCTGCCGTTTATCATAATCGGCGGAATATTTTTTCACATTACCGGCCTGATTACACTCGGCATTTATTGTTACGCCATTCTGCTGGTCTTTCAGTTGATCACCCTACCGGTGGAGTTTGATGCTTCGCGCCGCGCCAAAATTATTTTGCAGCAGATGGGGATCGTGCAGCCGGGAGCTGAGGTCGCGGGGGTAAACAATGTGCTCAATGCCGCGGCGCTCACCTATGTCGCCGCCTTCATCGCCGCACTCGGCAACTTGCTCTGGCTCTTGTCAGTGCGCGATCGCCGGAGCTGATCGCGTCCGTTGAAAAAAATGAGTTCCGTTCTCGCTGCCCCGCGTCGAATCTCTGATTTGTTGTCGTCGGTTCCCGGCCCGAATGTTAAAAGAAGGAGAGGGGCAATGGACCAGCCACGAACCGATGAAGATCAGCAGCTGGTCGCGCGTACACAGGATGGGGATGCCGGCGCCTTCGATCAGCTGGTGGTAAAATACACCCCGCGCCTTTACGGTCTGGTCTACAACATGACCTCGAATCACGAGGACACGAACGATCTCCTTCAGGATATTTTTTCCAAGGCCTACAAATCGATCCGCGGTTTCCGTGGCAAATCCTCGTTCTACACCTGGATCCATTCCATCGCGGTGAACATGACGCTGAATTTTTTAAAGAAACGCGGCCGCCGTTTTCACCTCAGCCTCGACGATGTGGACGCGAGCATTCAAAACGACAAAGAATTTCTCGAGCTCACCCAAACCAGCAGTCCGGTGCGGGAGGCCGACCTGTCCGAGCTCCAGCGAAGATTGAACGAGGCCATGATGAAACTGTCTGATGAACACAGAGCCGTTGTGACTATGTTCCATATTCAGGGAATGCCCCACGCCGAGATCAGTAAAATCTTGAACGTTTCTGAAGGAACGGTACGTTCCCGGCTCTTCTACGCGAATCGGCAATTGCAAAATTATCTGGACGAGTTTCGCAAGAACCCGGTGACGTAAAGACAAAGGAAGATGGACGAGTTCGACGACAACGAAATTGGCCGGCTGTTGCGGTTGAAAAAATACGAGCAACCGCCTCCTGGTTATTTCGAGAATTTCCTGCACGAATTTCACCGCCGGCAGCGTGATGAATTGCTCCGCCAACCGCTTTGGAAAATCGCCTTCGGTCGCGCCCAGGATTTCATGATGAGCCTGAATGTTGCAAGCCTCGCCTCCTATCGGGTGGCGGTGACGGCAGTGTTGCTTTGCGCAGCAGTGATATCGCTCAAGATTTATCAGACCCCGCCAACGCCGAATGTCGCCCGGCTTACTCCGATTGTTCCAGCCCAAAGCGTAACCGATGGTGGGTGGAGTCTGGCTTCGCCGGTCTCCACTCGCATTACCGTCACTCAACCGCGTTCGCATCTCTCGACTCACCGGACGGCCACGCCTCCGCGTTATGTGCTGGACAGCATGCCTGTGAGTTATGAGTCGTCATTGCGGTTCTAATCATCGCCTGACGGCGATTCGAGCGGAGAAATTCGCGATGCGTTGGCTGCTTATTCCCATTTTTGCCATTGCCCTATCGGCGCGGGCGGAGGACCAATCGGCTTCCACCATCAGTCGCGAGGTCAAAGATATTTTTGATCATTGCAAGAAAGCGGTAGTCAAAATTCATGGCGACGACGAGCACAGCGAGCTTTCCGGGACCGGCTTTTTTATCGATCCGACTGGGACGATTTACACGGCCTATTCCGTTGGCGGGGAAGGGAACAACTTTAGTGTTGAATTCGATGGGAAGAGGCTGCCGGCGCGACAGCAGGTGACCGATGTTCGGAGCGGCGTCGCCATCCTGAAAGTCGACACCGCATCGCCGGCGTTACCCATTGGCAAATCCGAAAATATGGAGGTGACCACGCCGGTTGTTGCAATCGGTTATCCCCTGGATTTGCCGGAGACGCCCAGTCTGGGGCTAGTGGGTGGTTTTGATCGAAAATATCTCGGCTACTATTTTCACACTACGCATCTGCGCGTAAACGTAGCGACCCAGCGTGGGGAAGCGGGCGCGCCGCTCCTAAACATGAGGGGCGAAGTCGTGGGCATCGTTGCCTTCACTTTGGAAAACAATTCATCCTGTTACGCTTTGCCGATCGAAGCCGCGGAAAAAATTCGCAGCGATTTTCTGCGCTTTGGCGAAGTGCGGCATGGCTGGATCGGCGCCAAGTTGATGCAGGCGTTGGAGGGAAAAGGCGGTTCCTATGCAGAAGTGACCGAGATTCTCGATAGCACCCCGGCGGCAAACTCAGGACTTCAGCCGGGCGACATTTTGCTCCGAGTCGGGAACAGGGAAATCCATCAGCCTGACGACATCATCGATGCTTCGTTCTTTCTGACTGCCGGAGAAGCGGTGCCGATCACCGTAATCCGCGGCGACGAGAAATTGACGTTCGACGTTAAGGCGGATTTTCATCCGGCCAGTCAACGTCCACCGGTCATCGCGCAGCCGAGCATGAACCAGGCACTGCCGCTCAGGTTGCAGAAAGCGCCGGAGCGCACGCCGTAATTGTAGCCGCGGTCGCTGGCCGCGGCCGTCATCCCGAGCCGCGCAGACGGCGAGGGACCTCGCAATCGTTGAGAAGACAATCGCGGGGTCCCTCGCTTTCGCTCGGGATGACAGCCACGTTTCTATTTCAGCATTGCCCGAAATTCCTTTTCGCCGATAATTTTCACGCCCAGCTTCTTCGCTTTTTCCAATTTGCTGCCGGCTTCTTCGCCAGCGAGCACATAATCGGTTTTCTTGCTCACGCTACTGCTGACGTGACCGCCAACCGCTTCGATTTTCACTGAGGCCTCTTCCCGCGTCATGGACGGCAAAGTTCCGGTCAGAACAAACGTTTTTCCGGCGAGCGGCAGTCCCGCCATTTGCTTCGCCGAAACTTTCTCGCTCTTTGGCTCGATCCCGAGCTGTTTCATTCGTTGGAGAATTTTCTTTCCCGCGGATGAGGCAAAAAAATCGAGAACGCTCTGGGCAACGACCGGCCCGACCTGGGTTACAATCCCGCGCTGCTTGTCCATCTTGCTTTTCGACGGCTCTGCAAAGCCGGATTTGATCAGGCGATCCGCAATTTCTTTCGTCCCGCCGTCGCGGGATTTATCGCTTTTCCTTCCATTATGGCTCACCACATCGCGAAGAAGCGGAGAACTCGCAACATCGTTGATCGTTTCATGAAAGCGTGCGAGATCCGTCGCGGTCGTTTTGCCAACGTCAGGAATCGCCAACGCATAGAGCCACCGCGAAAGCGGCGCAGTTTTTGCGCGTTCAATTGCCTGAATCGCTTTACTGGCATTCTTTTCTCCGAAGACGCGCGGTGCTTCGTCGGTTCCCAGATTGAGCTTCGCGAGTTGCTCGATATTAAGCACAAATAAGTCGAGCGGTTCGTGCACGAGACCGCGCTCGACCAGTTTATCGGCAACAATTCCGCCGACACTCTCGATATCTAGTGCGCCGCGCGCCCCGAAAAACTCCACTCGCCGCGTCGTTTGCGCCGGGCAGAGAATATTTTCACAGCGCCACGCGACAAATTGGGGATCACGCCGGATCTCCCCGCTACAGACGGGGCATTTGCCATGGATGTGCTCGAAAAAACCGAACGGCTTGGCATTGCGCGGCCGTTTCGATTGAACAACCTCGACCACTGCCGGAATCACTTCACCGGCTTTTTCGATCATGACGGTATCGCCGATGCGAATATCTTTGCGCTTGATCTCGTCTTCGTTGTGCAGCGTCGCGCGCGAAACTGTGCTGCCGCTAACGAGAACTGGCTCGAGCACAGCTACCGGCGTCAAAATTCCGGTCCGCCCGACCTGGACTTTGATATCGAGCAATTTGGTTTCGACGCGCTCCGCTGCGTATTTGTAAGCAATCGCCCAGCGCGGTGATTTCGCGGTAAAGCCAAGACGCTCCCGTTGCGCAAGCGCATCCACTTTGATTACCGCTCCGTCAGTCTCGTAAGGGAAACCGCGCCGGATCTCGTCGAGATCGTGAATTGCCTTGAGAATTTGATCGACGGAATCGACCAATGACCAATGTTCATGCGTGGGCAAACCGAGCTTTTTGAACAATGGAAAAATTTTTGAGTGACGATCGACCTCGGTGCCTTCGATTGCGCCGGTCCCGTAAAAAATCATTCCGAGCGGGCGCTTGGCGGCGATGTTTGGATCGAGGTGTTTCAGCGAACCCGCGGCCGCATTCCGTGGATTGGCGAACAACGGCAGGCCGGCGGCTTCGCGCTCCTTATTGAGTTTTTCGAAGCCGGCTTTGTCGAGATAAGCTTCGCCGCGCACTTCGAAAACTTTTGGAGCCGCGCCGGGCAATTGGTGTGGCACCGATTTGATCGTTCTGATGTTTTGCGTGATTTCGTCGCCGACCGAACCGTCGCCGCGCGTCGCAGCGTACGTCAGTTTGCCATTTTCATACATCACTGAGACGGCGACGCCATCCACTTTGGGTTCGATCACCACTGGAATTTTTTCCTCCGGCAAGAGACGCATGATTCGTTTGTAGAAGTTGACGACCTCTTCCTCGGAATAAGTGTTGTCGAGGCTGAGCATTGGAACGCGATGTTGAATTTGGGCGAAGGCCCGCAGCGGTTTGCCGCCGACCCGTTGAGTGGGTGAATCCGGGGTGACGAGCTCCGGAAACTGCGTCTCGAGATCGACCAGTTCTTTATAAAGCCGATCGTATTCCCGATCGCTGATGGTGGGCGCCGCTTCTTCGTAGTAGCGGCGGTTATGCTCAGTGATGTCGCGCCGCAGCGTTTCGATCCGCGCGCACGCTTCCGCTTCGGTCATGTTTTTCATCATACGAATGAAGATTCGTGAAACAACGGCTCTGTCCTAACGCGTTCGTCATCCCGAACCGCGAAGACGGTGAGGGACCTCACATAAGGTCGAGCACGTGCCAATGTGCCTTGTGTAACGTCTCGGGGTTAGGTGAGCTCCTTCGCTTGCGCTCAGGATGACAATGGGACGATGCAAGGTCTCGTACCGGTCATCCCTCGACTTCGCTCGGGATGGCTGTAGCGGCGGCTATGACCGCCGATGAATTTGCGTGTACATTTCGACACGGCGGTCATAGACCGCCGCTACAGACAACATGGCTGACGAAAAAATTCTCGGGATCGAAGGCGGGGGAACGAAGACCGCATGGGCATTAGTTGTTGATGGCGCAATTGTCGAGTCGGGAAAGTTGCCGCCGTCGAATCTGCGTCTGACGCCGCTGGATCAGATGACAAAAATTTTTCGCGTTTTGCCGCGCGAAGTGGATCGGATTGGAGTCTTTCTCGCCGGCTGCGCAACCGAAGAAGATCGCGCAGCCTTGCTGAAACTTGCGCGGGCCGTTTGGCCGAAGGCGAATATCGTCGCGGGCAGCGATCGCGATTCCGGAATGGCAGCGTGTTTGCGGGATCGTGACGGCATCGCGGTGAATGCAGGCACGGGTTCATCTGTGACCGGTCGCAGTGGCTGCCGAATCGAAAACGCCGGTGGATGGGGACATATTTTGGGCGACGCCGGAGGTGCGTATTTCGTTTCCATTCGCGCCCTGCGGTCGATTTTGCGGGAGTACGATCTGCGCCGGGGCGAACGGGAGTTTGCGGCAAATATTTTGCGCGCTCTCGGATTGAATAATTTCGATGAGCTGGTGCGGTGGGCGCAGACGGCAGATAAAATGGAGATCGCCTCGTTGGCGCCGGTCGTTTTCGAAGCGGCGCGAAAGAGCGACGAAGCCGCGCGCCAAATTATCGCCGCCGGTGTGAGCGCGCTGGTCGATTTCACGACCGCCGTGTCGATGCGACTTCAGCTTGAGACTCCGGAAGTTCGACTGATGGGGGGCTTGTTCGAAAATCAGAAATTTTATCGCGTAGCATTCGCCAAAGCTCTCAGCGAAAAAATTCCCGGCGCCAACGTCGCGCTGTCCGAATCCCCGCCCGAGGTGGGGGCGGCCTGGTTGGCGGCAGACGAGAGATTGCAAATTGCAAAAACCGCGGAACCGGCCGGAGCGGTTTCGCTGGTTTCATCGACCGAGGAAGCGAATCCGAGATCAGCCAATCTCGACCGATTGAGCGCTCGTGAAATCGTCGAGCTTTTCGTGGCGGAAGAGAAATTGGTGGATGAGGGATTGCGTCAATGCATCGATCAATTGGCGCGCGCGATCGAATTGTCGGCCGGCGCGATTGGCAAGGGCGGACGCATGTTTTACGTCGGCGCCGGAACGAGTGGCAGGCTCGGAGTTCTCGATGCCGCGGAAATTCCGCCAACCTTTGGCGCGTCGCCGGATTTGTTCCAGGGGATCATTGCTGGGGGCGCGCCGGCGTTGCAGCGAAGTATTGAGGGCGCGGAGGATGACGCGCATGCTGGTGCGCTGGCGATGGACGAGCGCGGGGTCAAGTCGGAGGATTTGGTGATCGGGATTTCGGCGAGCGGACGGGCGGCATTTGTAATTGGGGCGCTGCGACGCGCGCGAGAAATTGGCGCGCAAACAATTTTGCTGACCTGCAATGCCAAACGCGAGCCAGGCGGCGAGTTTGACTTGGAGATCAATCTCAAGACCGGCCCGGAAATCGTTACCGGCTCCACGCGTCTAAAAGCGGGAACCGCGACAAAAATCGCGCTGAATATCATCAGCACGGGCGCAATGACTCGGTTGGGTCGGGTGCGCGGGAATTTGATGATCGATCTTCAACCAACAAACAAAAAACTGCGCGAGCGTGCGGTTGGACTTGTTTCGCAACTCGCCAGGTGCGACCGCGAGAGCGCACGGTCGCGCCTCGAGCGCGCGGACTGGAATCTACGTGAGGCATTGAACGAAGAGTAATTTGCGGGATCTGGGCACGCACGTGCCCTCTTATTTTGGACTGCGCCGGCAAAGCGTAGCGACGACGGCGCTTTTTTCGCCGCGGTATCTTCTCGAGCCCATTAAGTGTTAGGTTGGATACGCGAATTCCCGCAAAGCGCAGGAAAGCAAAGCGGCGTCGCGGTGCGCTTGCCACCGGAGTCCAAAGTAAGCACGCCCAAAAGACACTGCGCAGTCGTAAACGTCCGCCCCGTTGCTGCAACCGGAATTGCGGCTAAGCGCGCTAGTGCCGCGCAGCGGTGTCAGGATGCGACATGCGTACCGCGCGCGGCTCCAACGGAATCGGCTGAAAACGGGGAACAGAAATTGGAATGGTTTCGTGAATGGGAGGACGGAGCACTTTCTTTCCATCGGTCGAACAGCGGCGATGGAGCGGCGGCGTTGGACTTTCGTCATCGAAATAATCGCCGACCCGATACGAATTGAATACCTCGGCGGAAACGAGTTGCCAGCGAACGTGGCCAAGACCGTCACGAAGAGCGAATTTGAAACTGGCATCGATCCCGAGACTGTACGCGAAGGGCAAAGGCCGGCCGGCTTTCTGCACGATCGTCCCTTGGTAAGCGCAGGCAATCAAGAGCGGACCGAGGCAGAGAAAAAGAAAGGTTTGTAGTCGCACGAACGGTTGGTTTGCTTTCGAAATCAGCGGTTTTCGCCGGCGACTAAATTGTAGTATTTCAGCCAGCCCGGAATCAATTTCGAAAACCGCCCATATTCCATAAGCGCAGTTCGGCCTGCTGACACGAACTAGGGTAAACTCAACTCAAGGAAACCATTATGCTTTGGACAATATTTGTCATTCTGCTGGTGCTTTGGCTGCTTGGTTTGGTCAGTTCATACACGATGGGCGGATTCATTCACATCCTGCTCGTAATCGCGGTCGTGATTCTGATCATCAATCTCATCGGCGGCCGGCGGACTTTGTAGCCCGATGAAGCCCGCGGGCATTATCGGGATCATCTTAATTATCGTCGGCATCATCGGGTTTGCTTACGGTGGGCTGGGCTGGAACACCGAGAAAAAGGATGCGCAACTCGGGCCCCTTGAGATCACTCACCAGGAAAAGCATGGGATCAATTTCCCCCCGATCTTGAGCGGTATTTGTCTGGTCGGCGGAATTGTGCTGGTGGTTGTGGGAAGCCGGCAAACTTAGGTGCTGCGGGCGGGTGGATCGAGAAGTCCCTCGTCCGCCAGTCGCACGGACCGTCCCGTAGCGAGCTCGATCTTAGAGTTAGGCGGCGCAGCCGAAATTGTTTGGCGTCCCCCGGACCGCCGATAGTTACTGCGCGTTCGCCTTCAGCACCGCGAAAGTCTTGCTTCCCTGGCGATCGAGATAAAGCAGGACGCCGCGTTTGAAGGTTCCACGCAGAGCCGAAAACCAAGCTAGATCGTAGGTGAAAAAGTGAATCATCAACATTCCGAACGTCAGATCGGCGAAGTTGACGACGAAAAGAATTGCAAAGTTTATTGAGGCGAGCGCGCACCACGCAATCATTCTTGATCTTTGCGAAATACTAAGCGGAAAAAAGAGCAGCTCCGCGGCCAATGCTCCCCATGTCAAGAAGCGTAACCACGAAGTGGGTAATGCGAGCAAGAAATCGCGGGCGCAGCCGGGACGCGCTAATGGGTTGCTGAGAATATGAAAAAGAGCGCTGCCATCGATCCAACTCGGGCTGTACAGCTTCATCCAGCCGCTGAACGAGTATCCCGCGGCCATCAACATCCAGGCTGTCCAGTAAACCATTGATGGGAGTTGCCATTGCCGGTTTGTGCATTTGCGAGTCAGCGATTCGCCAGTCGGGACGAGAAGAGTCAGCAAGAGAAGCAAACCAATGTAGGGAATAGACGGATTGTTGATCAGATTATTGCGATTGAAGAGACAGGCCCAACCGTACCAAAGCAAGACGGCCACAATGCGCCGGAATAAGCCTGCTGCAAAAATCAGGGACAAAATTGACAAGCCGGTCAGGAAAATAACAACGAAGGCCGGTGAACCAAAGTGCTCAAGCACGTTCGGGAAAATTCCGTAGGTAAAATTCAATCGTGCATCGGGCAGCACGCCGCGATCGCTGAACACCTCAGCGCCATAAGGTACGAGGGCGAAGAAGTGAACCGCGAGGTAAATTCCGAGCACGATCCGAAATATCGCGAACTGTTGTGAAGATATCCGGGTCACGGATCGCACGGGAAGGTCCACCTTTCACTGCGCCCTCGAGTATTCGTTTGGATCGTCAGAGCGATGGGAGCGTTTTCTGGCAACGCAAGTCCGGCACGAAGCGGTCCATTTGTAGCGAAAGCGTAACCAAGAACGGCACGGCGGATTGGTTCAGGCAAGCGTGGTGCCGCGGCAATCGCTGCGCCGTAAACGTTTCGCCTATTATATGGACCCTTTAGACGGGAATACAGTTCGGGTGTAATCGCGAATGAAACGTGGTCTTGTCTATTCGCAGTGATTGGGCAAGGCGCGGCCACAGGTGCAGCACCCAGTCCTTTCAAGACGCGATTGCCGAGAATGTCGCCCGCCATTTGGGTGAGTCCGACAAGGAGAAGGGCAACCGCAAAGAGATTCCGCCATCTCATGACAGCGCCTCCTGATGAGTTGCGGCGCAAATCCAGCGTTTCTTGCAACCGATGCAGGTCGGCAAGAAGCGCAACGGCGTTTGCCTTTGATTCTCATCTGGCCCGTGAACATCGCGAAAGGCGAGCAGATCCTCGAAGCGATCTTCCCGCCAATGATCGAAGCCACATCTCTTGGTGAAGCCACGCGGGTTGTGATAAGTCCCGAAGAACCAGTCCCAAACTGGCAGATCGGCGAAGTTCTGTGTGTGATGGCGATATTGGTGATGCACGCGATGGGATTCGGGCCGTTGTACGAAAAACCCCAACCAACGGGGCGTGCGGACGTTCCAGTGGTAAAAATACTCGGCGATTGCGGTGAGAAAGGTGTAGTAGGCCGCAGCGCGAACGTTGCAACCGAGCAACATATAAACGATTGCACTGCTCAATAGCGAATTGAGCAAAATCTCGACAGGATGTTTGTAGAAGCTGGTCAGGACTTCGATGCGTCGAGGCGAGTGATGAAGTTGATGGCAGATGCGCCAGAAAAACTGTGATTCGTGACGAAATCGATGCCACCAGTAATAGATGAAGGTCGAGACAAGGTATGCGATGCCGGCGGCCAGGAAGTCGTTGGTGTAAGCGCTTAAGTGCAAGAGTGACAAGTGTGCCATCCACCGGTTCCAGCTCCGTCCCGCGAGTACGACGATCCCGAGTTGAATTGCGTTGATTAAGAAGACGCGTGGCCACCAGGCGCGAACCGAGGGTAGTTGCGCCGCCGGCCAGAGGTGCTCGGCAATGATGCAGCCGGCGGCGATAGCGAAAAGCAAAATGATCACGCCGCGATTCTAGAACGAAGCGATATATACCGTTAATCGATAATATATTGACTGAAGTTCGATTTAAACGATGATCTCGAATTAACGTTCATCATCTCGAGCTCTTCTATTATGTTGCTAAGCATCGTGGCATCAGTGCCGCGGCGCGTAAAATGCCCTACGGCATTCAGCAACCGGCAATCAGCGGACAGATTTCCCAACTTGAAAAGACGCTTGGCCTCAAATTGTTTCATCGGCGGCCGTTTGGTCTTACGGCTGCCGGCCTCCGGCTTTTCGATGAGATCGAGGATTTTTTTAGCGCATTGATCGACCTTCCGGCCTACGTTCGTGGCCACCCAAGGCAGCAACTGCGACTGGCTGCTCCAGCCAGAATCTTGCGGGATTATTTGCCGGAGCTGCTCCTTACTTACAAACGACGTTTCCCCAATTTCAAACTTACCCTGTTCGACGCGAACCAAATCATTGCGGAAGAGCTCCTTCGAAAAGGTGAGATCGACCTCGCGATCACGGAACTGGGAGGCAAAACCGGAGTCTCGATACAATGCCATCGCCTGATCCAACTGCCGCTCATACTCCTAATTCCCAAGCGAGCGCCATTCAAAGATCTCGCTGCGATTCTTGATCTGGATCCTGATTTTCCAAGTTTGATTTCGTTGCCTCCAAACGAGGTAATTACGAAACATTTCCAGGCTGGTTTGGGGAAAATGAAACTGGGGTGGTCGCCAGCCATTGAGTTGGGCTCCATTGAGTTGATAGAAGCCTATGTCTCGCTTGGTCTTGGCGTCGGCGTTTCTATTGCTACGCCCGGCCGGAGAATCCAAAAAGGATTCCGCGTTTTGCCTCTGCCGAAATTCTCCCGCTTAACCATAGCGGCTCTATGGATTGGTGAATTACCTGCTCTCGCGACATCCTTCTTGGCGGATATCAGGAAAATGGCCGCACGAATGAGCCGGTG
>QHRO01000315.1 GCA_003220155.1 Verrucomicrobiota bacterium | reverse complement strand
CCCGCGCGCGAAGGCCGGTTTGCCACGTTCGTCTAACTCGACGCTGCCATGACCCGCCATCCAGCGTATGCTTCCGTCCGGCCGCGTGATGCGATATTCGTTCTCATACTCGCCGCCACTGCCCTCGAACGCGTGCTGCACAAGTTGCTTCATGCGTTCCCGATCCTCCGGGTGCACGACCTGGAGCACTCGGTCAAAGCTCACTGGCTCCGATTCCGCAAAGCCGAGCAACCTTCTCCATTTCTCCGTTACCCAAAGTTCGTCATTCCGGATGTCCCAAACCCACAGACCGAGGTTCGCCACGTTGGACACGAGGTTAATGCGCTCTTCGCTCTCGTGCAGCGCGGCCTCGCTGGCTTGAAACTGCTTGGCAAGTTGCGCCGCACGGAAGAGGTCATAGCTCAATCCATAGCCCATCGCCGCGACAATGCCTTGATAGAACAAGCTCGCCGTCAGCGGCATAGAGATGATGCCCCAGGTTATAAGCACCGCGTCCGCGGTCGCCGCGACGACGAAGAAAACAATGCTCAACACCAGCGCCTGCCGCCGATCGCCCCGCCGCCAGACGGTAATTGCGGCATCCGTCACGAAGACCACCAGCAACAGCAAGCTCAACTGGGCAACCAGCATCCACGGATTCGCTACGCCCTCTGCGACCGAGACGGATTCTCCGAGGAAAGGGATGTGCCGCACGGCAGTGATCTCCCGATAATTGATATTCGGCGAGAAGCCGAAATTGAAGATCAGCGATAACGTCCGAACCCCGACGACGGCCCACGCGAGCCACCGCCGCCCAGCCCGCAGATAGAGCCGCACGAACCCGACCAGCGACACGATGATCACCCAGGCCGGCACATGCATCCAGCGTATCGCCAAGCCGAATTGTTCGGGCGTTTCCGCCCGCATTAACGCCAACTCTAGCACCGCAAAGGCCGCCGCGGCAATTGCCATCACTGAAAAGACCAGGTTCGCTCGCGCCGTTCGGTCCTTCCACCAGACGACAAGGTGCATTAGCGCCAGCATCAAGCACGCTCCGCCGCACATGCACCAGATGAGGGTGACCCAGCTTATCGGCACAGGACTGGAAAGTAAAAGGTCGGGGAGAAGCCAGAGAGTGAAAAACCTTGCGCATATTTTGCTTAATAGTGAGAGATCGCCAGCAAGTTCGTCCGCTCCCCGTAAAGGGCGAACCCCCGTCTGTAATGCTGTCTCCGAAACAGCTTCCGAGGAAACCAAGAAGACAACCAGACCCACCGGCCCGAACAAACGCCGCATAAATCTAAATTAGCAGAATAACGTGGAGAACGAAACCAAGTGCAAATCCCTGTCGCGGTAGTTTCGCTTCGTTACGCTGCCCCAGCTTAAGGCCCGCGTCGCTACCCTTGTTCCATCAGTAATTCAATTGGAACACCCAGCCATTTCGCGGCAGCCTCGCGATCACTAAAAATCGACACTTGCAGGGGCGAATGATCCGTCAGAAGCGCATGCAATTTGGCGTAATGCTCAGCGTCCGAGCTCGAGACGTAGAAAGCGGACTTCACTTTACCTCCAGCATACGAGAGCCGTCGATAGAGTGCGATGTGAAAGACGTAATTGAAATTGAGATCGACCGCATCGAGCGCCGACAAATCTGCGAATCGATTAAACGACCGGCCGAGCGTCTCTTCCTGCTCCCTGACGAAACCTATTATGTTATTAACGAGCGCTTCGCTAAGGACGCCGTGCGGGCGCCAGATAAAGAGATTGGCGTTTTCGACGAATTCGACATCGACGGGTAGTTCCATGCCGTCCGTTCGCTCGGAGTTAAGGCATCGTCAATGATTCAACTGGAACGCCCAGCCACTTCGCCGCCGCTTTGCGTTCTTCAAACATCTTGACGTCCAATGGCGAAAAATCGGTCAGGAGGGCGTGGATTTTAACGATATGAGCAGCTTCCGGATGCGTAACATAAAACGCGCTCTTTACCGGTTCGCGACCGGCATAGGAAAGGCGCCGGTGAAGAGCGAGATGAAAAACATATTTGAAGGTTAGATGGAACGACTCGACGGCCGAGAGATCGCAAAAGCGATTGAATGGCTTGGCGGCGGTGGCCTCTCTTCTTACGAGATCTGCTAAAATCTTGTTTACAGCGGCTTCATCAAGGATGCCGCGCGGCTTCCAGACAATGAGGTGCAAATCTTCGTGGAACTGGATGTCTGGCAGAATTTCCATGCGGCTCCTCTCACATCACAAGTCCAGACCGAGCAGCAGTCTCCTGGTGGTAGCTCCTGCTACGCCAGAGAGCAGAATAATAATAGCTACGAAGATCGACTGAGCTACTAAGGTAGATGTGTCAACAGTCATTTACCTTGCGCAATTACGGCAAGCCAGCATCCTAAGTACGCGATTCCCAGACAGAACAAGAAGTAGTTAACTAGCATTAGAACATATTCCATAAGTATTTACCTTGCTGTTCGAGGACGCAATGAGTAGCAGCGATAGACTCGTTGGACCCCCTTCGCGTCAAAATGCCGAACAGTTCCAGAAGGTGCGACTCGGAAGAAAGTGCGGTGTCTGAAACCTCCCACAATGGGCTTGGCGGAATCGTCGCGCAGCTTTGGCGCCGTGAGCGCGCGCCACAGCCAAGTGAGAGTACTGCAAAAGGCGGCACGCATGTGCTTGCGCTGTGCACGGCGCCGGGCCAACTGGAATTCTTTGTAGCGCTGGCGCTCCAGCAACACGGCCAGCAGTCCATTTTGCGTGAGGTTCGTGGTTGATTTTATCATAACGTAGTTTTTCTGTTCCAAAAACTGAAGGATTTTCGCGGGCCCCGTGGGCTCTGCCTATGGGACCTTGGTCCAATGAGAGAGGAGCAAACGTTGGTTCAGTTCTTCTCGAAAGCGAAGATGGTCTTCCAGTCGTCTTTCATGCTGATGACGGTCCAGCCGTTCTTCTTCGCCTCGGCCATGAGCGCGTCGCTGAACGTGCCGATCTTCGACTCCGCTCCATAAGCGAACTCGCGCGCAGCGTCGTCGTGATGCACCAGCATCATCAACCGCGCGCCGCTGCCGGCCTGGGTCCATTCCAGCATTTGCTGATCGCCGTCCGAATTGCCAAACGCCGCGATGGGCCGGCGGCCGATGTGCTCATTGATGCCGACCGGTTTCCCGGCCTTGTCATCTATGAAATTCATTTCCGGCAACCGCATTAGGACGGGCTTGCCGTCGCGCATTTCATATTTCGTTTTGATGCTGCTCCCGACGACCTGTTCGGGCGGGATGCCATATACCTTCTCCGTCCACGGACGCATGAACTCAATGCCACCGCCCGAGACGATGAAGGTCTTGAAACCATTCGCTCGCAGATAGGCAAGCAACTCGACCATCGGCTGATAAATGCATTCGGTGTAGGGGCGCTTGAATTTCGGATGCTTTGCCGTTGCGATCCAATCAGCGACAATCTTCTCGAACTCGGCGGTGGTCATGCCGGCATGAGTGGCCACGAT
>QHRO01000209.1 GCA_003220155.1 Verrucomicrobiota bacterium | reverse complement strand
AGTAAACGACTCGTGCCGCACCTTCGCGCCGCGCTAGGCATGTGACGGTCGGGCAGCGAGCAATCGCACCATTCCAGACCCCGCATGTTCTTCCTTTGTCATCCTGAGCGAAGCGTAGCGAAGTCGAAAGATCTCTAACTATTCGGGGGATTGACCTTCCACGCTTCGCCGGACGACAAACTCTAGTACCGTTCGACGGGCGAGCGGGCGGCGTTCTCTGGGCTGCGTTCGGCCGCGCGTTCTTCGCCCAGGACCGCGACACGCAATTTCCAAATCGCATCGTCCAGTTTCCGAAACGCGCTCTCGGAAAACTTGGTTGGCGGCTGCATCTTGGTTTTGAAAGCGGCCACGCTCTCCAGCGCGCGGGTAATTTGTTTACGCGGTAGTTTTTCGATAACTCCAAGCGCCTCCTCCGCTTTGTCGATGCGATGGCAGATCATGGCGAGATCGTTGCCGGCAGCAAAAGTGAGCCGCAACATTTCAGCGAAACTGTATTCATTCAAAATCGCGCCCATATCCAGATCGTCTGTCATGACAAGGCCATCGAAGCCTAATTCATCACGCAGCAATTGCGTGACGACACGATGACTGAGCGACGCCGGTGTTTTCTTCTCTTCGAAACAGGGATACCACCCGTGACAAATCATCATGCTATCGACAACATGGTTCTTTGCCGCTCTCGAATCGTTGCCCGCAAAAGCGCGGAAGACTGCGAGTTCTTCGCGATCCAACTGTTCGCGGGTCCGATCGATTTTCGGCAAACTATGATGGGCATCGACCACCGCAGCCGAATAACCGGGGAAATGTTTCCCGCAGCTGGCCACGCCCGCAGCACGCAGCGCGTTGTTAAACGCAGCCGCGTTCCTGATTACCTGCTCGACCGTTTTTCCGTAACAGCGGCCACGCAAGGAATTGTCCGCCTCGTCATCAAAAGAAATATCGAGCACGGGACAGAGATCGAGATTGAAACCGAACAATCGCAGCAAGTCCCCGGTAATCTCGCCGTGTTTGCGAATCAGCTCGATGTCTCCTTTGTCGCGTAATTGTTGAGCGTTCGGCGGTTCGTTTCCAAGCAATCGCAGCCTCGACACCCGGCCACCTTCCTGGTCGATGGTAATGATCGGCTCGATGAGGCTTAAGCTGCGCAGGTCATCGATGAGCTTTCGCAATTGTCCCGGCGTTTTGATATTGCGACCGAACAAGATGAATCCGCCCGGTTGCACCCGGCGCAGCAGTTTCGCTTCATCCGCACCGAGCTCGAGACCCTGGACACCGATAAGCAACAGTTGACCCGCGGAAGTGTGCTTCATAACGTCGACGTTAAAATTGATGCGTTTCGCCGGAAACAGGATTTTTGCCGCCCTTGCATTGGTTGTGATTGCGGCGGGCGCGCGGGGCGCGGTGGAGCTGGGCATCGATGTGCTTGAGTCGAACGGCTACGCATTGCTGAAGAATAAGCGCGTCGGACTAATCACAAATCAAACCGAAGTTGATTTGGCGGCATCGGGAAATTTGACTGCAATCAACATTTACGAACTGGCTGAGATGAATCGCCAGTTGCGGACGAATTTGATCACGCGGAGCAAACGGGAAAAACGTGAACTGTTTTTCAAATGCTACGGCAGTTCCTCGATCGCGGCGCAGATTGCCCGCGGTATCGGACCCGATAGAATTGTTGCGAGCTGGACGGCAGATGTAGTGCGGTTCAAGGTCGAGCGCAGCCAATACCTTATTTATTGAATTGCAAAAGATCGGCATTTACGGCGGCACTTTCGATCCAGTGCATCATGCCCACTTGATTCTGGCGCGCGCCGCTTTGGAAAGATTTGCGCTCGAAAGAATTATTTTTGTTCCGACGCGCCTTTCCCCTCATAAAAACGCTTCGGTTGCGACCCCGGAAGCGCGTTTGCAGATGTTGCGCAGCGCGATCGAGGGCGAAGCGCAATTCGAGGTGGATGATTGCGAACTGCAACGCGATCCGCCCTCGTACACGATCGATACTGTCGAGAAGCTGCGGAAGAAATATTCGGGCGCGCATTTATTTTTGCTGATCGGTGACGACAATCTTGCTGGTTTGCCGAACTGGCGAGGCTTTGAGGATTTGCGCCACATCGTAACATTCATTGTTCTGCAACGCGCATTTACCCCAGTCGCCCACGAATATTTAAGTGTTGACCGACGGATCGATATTTCCGCGACCGAAATTCGGAACCGAATCGCCAGTGGGCGCTCGATTCATTATCTGGTGCCGCGGTCGGTGGAACAAATTATTCGCTCGCACGGACTTTATCAGGGGGTAGCAAAATAGATTCCGAAATACTAGCCAAACTCTGCGGCGAGCTCGCTTCGAACAAGAAGGCGGAAGAGATCGTTGTCCTGGATTTACGCGGTATTTCCACCTTCACCGACTTTTTCGTTATTTGCTCGGGCACCTCCGAACCGCACTTGAAGGCAATTGCCGGTGAGGTAGAGACAAAGCTAAAACAGGATCACAGCATTCGCGCGACCGCCATCGACGGATTTCCTGCCAGCCAATGGATCGTGCTCGATTATCTCCAGGTAATTGTCCATGTCTTCCATCAGGCCAAACGCGCCTTTTACAGCCTCGAAGACCTTTGGAGCGACGCCCCGCGCGTGGAATGGGACTCGGCACAATCTCCGCGCATGAGTTAAGCTGTAGCGGCAGCCGTGCCGGCTGCGGTGCTGAATCGCGGAGCCCTTTGCTGTAGCGGCGGTCTATGACCGCCGGAGCCGACGTGCCATGAAAATCGTCGGCGGTCATAGACCGCCGCAACAACAAAATCCGATAAGCCCCAAGCGCTTGCCTTGCTTGTATGAGACAGCGCCATTTAGCGCTGACACGGTCTGAGAGGGGAAGTTATAGGTTTACGGCGACTTCTTCGGTGATGCCGAGGTTTGGGGCGTCGCCGCAGGAGACGGGGCACTGGCTTCCCCAGGCTTGACGCTCAACAACTCGACTTCGAAAATGAGCGTCGCATTTGGCCCGATGTCGCCTCCCGTTCCACCCGGGCCGTAACCGAGGTTTGATGGAATGAAAAGCTGATATTTCGCCCCCGGTTTCATCAATTGAAGCGCTTCCGTCCAACCTTTGATGACGCGATTAACTGGAAAAGTCGCCGGCTCGCCCCGCTTGTACGAACTATCGAACTCGGTGCCATCGATCAAAGTTCCCCTATAATTCACCTCCACGGTGTCGGTTTCCTTTGGCGGCGTCCCGTTTCCCTCTTTCTCTACCTTATATTGCAAACCACTGGCCGTCGTTTTTACGCCGGGTTTCGCCTTGTTTTCAGCGAGAAATTTTTCACCTTCCTTGGTGTTCTTGTCCGCTGCTTCTTTGTTAGCCGCTGCTGTTTTTTCTCTCATGTCTTTCGAAAACTGCGTCATCACTTGGCGCACTTCCTCTGGACTCAGGAGCGGTTTCGCCCCGCTCAGTCCGTCTTTCAAACCCGCAGCAAGTACGTCGCTATTAATCTCCATCTTTTGCTTTTGGAAGGTCATCCCGATGTCGAGCCCGATGCTGTAACTTACTTTGTCCTTTGCGTCCTTGAGCGCGGGCCGATCTTCCGCAAATGCAGGGACTGCCAATATTGCCAGTGTGATGCCGACTACGAGATTTTTCATAAAGTGTAAGCGCCAAAAGCGGCGTGAAATGAAGTTCGGCACGCTAGAGAAGAAAGTGCACGCGTCAAGCTGTCAGCTGGCCGTAATTCTAATCATCGTAATACTGGCCAATTTGCCCCTACACGCCGCGATCAACATTTCTTCGGCCGATGCGCAGCGAATCGGCAAACGGATTTGGCAAAATGAATGTGGCGGGACAATCTCGGGGCTGACCTCATGGAATGTGGGCGAAAACTTTGCTTCCCTCGGCATCGGCCACTTTATCTGGTACCCCAAGGGCCAGCGCGGCCCCTTCGATGAAAGTTTTCCAAAGCTTGTTCGCTTTGTTTCTGCCCATGGCGCGAAATTACCTCAATTTCTTCTCGCCGGGGATGACACTTTCTGCCCATGGAATTCCCGTGCCGAGTTTCAGGAAGCAATCGACTCCCCGAAAATGAGACAGCTGCGCCAGTTCCTTGTCGATACCATCGATCTCCAGGCCCAGTTTCTGATCGCACGCCTGCAAGACGCCTTGTCCAAAATGGTCACCCAGGCCGCTGATCGCGAAAACGTGCAACTCCAATTCGGCCGCGTCGCTTCGAGCGCTCAGGGCTGTTACGCGCTGGTTGACTACGTAAATTTTAAAGGCGAAGGCACGCTCGCGACTGAACGTTATCACGGCCAGGGTTGGGGCCTGCTCCAAGTCTTGGAAAATATGCACGGCACGCAATCCGCGCTCGACGAATTCGCTGCTTCGGCCAAGACTGTCCTTCGCCGACGGGTTGCGAATTCGCCGCCGGAACGCGGTGAAGCTCGCTGGTTGTCCGGCTGGCTTGCACGGGTGGACGGATACGCGAAATGACAAGGCACTTTCCCAAACTGATCGTCGCAAACGCGATTTTGTTCTCCGCCATCTCGGCTGACGGGCAATTTGGTCAGCCTAAAAGCGGTTTGCAGCCGATGCGCAGCGCAGTCGACTTGATCAAGAAGCAGGCGCCGCTCCAGGTGAATCAGGCGCTGCTGGCAAAAATTTCTCCAGATGAGGTCCACGTCATTGTTTCTCTCGCGAAACAACGTGCCTATCTCATGGTAGCTGAGGAAATCGTGATCGATTCCCCGATTTCGTCGGGCAAACGCGGCCACAGTTCGCCCAGCGGCAGCACGCACGTCATGGAAAAAGATCCGAATCATCACTCGACTCTTTACGGTGACTTTGTTGATAGCTCCGGGCGCATCGTTCGCGCGGGCGTGAGCATGCATATCGATGCCGCGCCCAGCGGAACCCATTTCCAGGGTGCTGCCATGAAATGGTTTATGCGTCTCACGGGTGACGGCGTGGGCATGCACGTGGGAATTTTACCCGGTTACCCTGCCTCGCACGGCTGCATTCGAATGCCCTCCGATGGCGCAAAATTATTTTACGATCACGTCAAAGTCGGTACCCCGGTGGAAGTACAGCCGACGTCCTAACTGCCGCGGACGGCGAAATCACGGTCACCCCGAGCGCCGTCGAGGGATCCCGAGGCGCAAGCTTTAAGGTAACTTTGCGGGATCCCTCGACTTCGCTCGGGATGGCGGCTCCACTACTCCATCAGCTTTCTCCGCAGCAAATCGAAAGCACGCTGCGCTACCAGCTGCTTAAAGGTTTCGCGATCGCTCGGGAAAAAGAACTTTTCACACTGCACTGGCTGACCTTCTGAACTCAATCCTAGAAACGCCGTGCCGACCGGTTTCTCTTCGCTACCACCCGTCGGCCCCGCGATTCCCGTGGTCGCGATCGCGTACGTCGCGCCGGTTCGCGTCCGCAATCCTTCCGCCATCTCGGTCGCAACCCGCTCGCTCACGGCGCCAAATTTCTCGATCGATTCGCGCGACACACCAAGGGTGCGGATTTTCTCTTGATTCGAATAGGTAACGTAGCCAGCAACAAATACTTTCGAGGCACCCGGAACATTGGTGATTTGATCTGCCAGAAAACCGCCCGTGCATGACTCGGCCAGCGCCAGAGTTTGCTCCGGCTGCGAAAGCAAACGGACAAGAACGGCCGCCAGAGTCTCATCGCTCGCACTGAAGATCGCGTTGCCCAGTTTTTCGCGAATAATTTCCTCGGCCTGCGCGACTGCTGTAGCGCTACCGATAACGCGTACCTCAACCTCACCCGGACGCGCGCAATAACCGAGTTCGACTCCCTGAATGGCGAGGACCAGGTCGCCAATTTTTTTCTCAATGATCGATTCGCCCATGTTGGCAATGCGAAAAGTTCGCATCGCGGCCTTCTTCGATCCGGTGGTGATCCGACCCAAAACCGGCGCGACGAAATTGCGGAACATGGGTTGCAACTCGCGCGGCGGCCCCGGCAGCAAAAACAAGTGCGGCGATGGAACGCCTGGATTTATATTCGCCGGCAAATAGAGGCCGGGCGCAGTCCCATTCTCGTTAGGCAAAACGTCCGCCCCAGCCGGAACCAATGCTTGCCGCCAGATCCGTTTCGTGGTTGGGATTCGGCGCGCCGCGAGTCGGCTGCGAATCCCTTCCCTGACGATTGCGTCCTCGACAAGCGGCAATTGCAAATAGCCGGCCACTATTTCGCGTGTGATGTCATCACTCGTCGGACCGAGCCCGCCCGTCACAAAAACAATCTCGGCCCGTAAGGAAACATCAGCCAGAGCGCTCTGAATGGTATCCCCATCGGGAATCGTGCGCTGTTCGTTGATGCGAAGTCCGAATTGAAAAATTTCGCGCGCGATGAAGGCAAGATGGGTATTGAGCACGTCACCCAGCAGGATTTCGGTTCCGGTATTGATGACGATGACGCGCATGTGAAAGAAAGTGATTAGATAAAAGAGTTACAACGTTACAACGGAGGAGGTGTGTGGCTAATTCTGAGCTTCGCTTCACCGCGGGTTTGAAGTTGGCGATACGAAGACAACGGGCAAGATGCCCGTTGGCCCCACAGCCAGGATGGCTGTGCTACACCCGGGCTCGCGGGAACTCGCCCCTCCAGTGCAGGATGCTAACCGCATGGAGTACTGGCGGTTATCCGATGTAACTTTGTAACGCTTCTAACCTATTAACGCCGGCAGAAGGCCGGCCTCACGCCGCGTCTTTATCCTGCTTTTTGCGAATGAGCGGAAGCTTCTTCCCTTCCACGACGGCGCGATTAATCGTGACCTCGGCGATGTCCTCGCGACTCGGCACGTCATACATGATGTCGAGCATGATGCGCTCGAGCATCGATCGCAGTGCGCGCGCACCCGTTCCCTTTGTCACCGCTTGGGCCGCAAGCGCCTTCAACGCATCCTTAGTTACCGACAATCGCACGTTCTCCATCGAGAAAAGTTTGGTGTACTGCTTCACCATCGCGTTCTTGGTGTCGGTCAAAATCGCCACCATCTCTTCCTCGGTCAGCGCGTCCAGCGCAGCCACGACCGGCAGACGGCCGATGAATTCTGGAATCATTCCGAATGCCAGCAAGTCTTCCGGTTCCACCCGTCGCACCGCTTCGCGGGCCAGCGCCGCCTCCACCTCCAGAGTAGGACTGCCAAAACCCATCACTTTTTGGCCGATGCGTTTTTGCACGATTTTATCGAGGCCGACAAATGCGCCACCGCAAATGAACAGAATTTTTTCGGTATTAACCTGGATGTATTCCTGGTGCGGATGCTTGCGCCCGCCTTGTGGCGGAACGTTGCAGGTGCTGCCCTCAAGAATTTTCAACAACGCCTGCTGCACGCCTTCGCCGCTGACATCACGCGTGATCGAAACGTTGTCGGTTTTACGGCCGATTTTATCGATCTCGTCAATGTAAACAATGCCAATCTCGGCCCGTTTCACGTCGTAGTCCGCATTTTGCAGTAAACGCAGGATAATGTTTTCGACGTCTTCACCGACATAGCCGGCTTCGGTCAGCGTGGTCGCGTCGGCAATGCAAAAGGGAACGTCGAGAATCTTTGCCAGCGTTTTAGCCAGCAACGTTTTACCCGAGCCGGTCGGGCCGATGAGAAGGATATTGCTCTTCTCGATCTCGACATCGGCGAATGGATCGGGCTGGAAAGCAGCCGATGAATCTGCCGGCGAGCCGGCCTGCATAACTCGCTTGAAATGGTTATGAACCGCGACCGAAAGGGTTTTTTTCGCGATGTCCTGCCCAATAACATACTGGTCGAGCGATCGGCGAATTTCCGCCGGCTTCGGTACTCGAATGGTAGAAGACTGCCGCCGAGCATCTTCGTTCAGCTCCTTATCCAGGATGCTTTTACAAACATTGATGCAACTGTCGCAAATATAGACCCCGGGACCGGCGATCAGCTTGCGGACCTCGGCATGGCTCTTCCCGCAGAAAGAGCACATCGTGAGGTTTGAAGCCCGTGCCATAAGAGCGCCACCTGTTAAGCAGCTTCTATTCCCCGAGTTTGCGGGGTAACGCGGCCTCCGCCACAGCTACATTTCGCTCCGCTCCGTCTCCGCCGGCGCCATCGAGCAGCTTGGTTTCCTTGCGCGATTTAATCACCTCATCGACCAACCCGTAGTCCCTCGCTTCCGCGGCCGACATGTAATAATCGCGGTCGGAATCCAACCGGACCTGTTCCTCGGATCTGCCGGTATGCTGCGAGATGATTTTGATCAGGCGCTTCTTCAACTTGAACATGTAATCGACCTGGCGCTCGACGTCACTGGCCTGTCCCTGCGCGCCGCCGGACACCTGATGGATCATGATGTCGGAATTCGGCAGGGCAAAACGTTTGCCTTTCGTTCCGGCGCACAACAATACCGCCCCCATACTTGCCGCCATCCCGAGGCAGTAGGTCGTTACATCGCAGGTGAGAAACTGCATCGTATCATAAATTGCCAGCCCGGCGGTGACAGAGCCCCCCGGGGAGTTGATATAAAGGTTGAGGTCCTTTTTTCCATCCTCCATTTGCAGGAAGAGCATTTGGGCAATGACCAAATTCGCGATGTGATCGTCGATCGGTGTGCCAATGAAGATGATCCGGTCCTTGAGCAGCCGTGAATAGATGTCGTAGGCGCGCTCCCCCCGGCCGGTCTGCTCGACCACCATTGGGACCAGCACACTTTGGGAAATATTTTTACTTAGTTCGCTCATAAATTTTTACCGTTTCTTTTGCTCGGCTGGCGCCGTTTTGACGCTAACATTCGCCTTGAGAAAATCAATGGTCTTACCCAGCAGGATCTCTTCCACCAGGCCATTCATTCCCTCGTGTTCGTCGATTTGTTTGCGCATTTTTTCCACTGAAACATTATAATGCCCAGCCTGATTTTGGATCCGTTCCTCGACTTCCTCAGGCGTGATTTGAATTTTCTCCGCCTCGGCGATGCGATGGAGGATGAAATTCGTTTTCAAGCGATGCGCCGCCAGCGACCCGGCCCCTTCCACCAGCTCTTTTTCTTTACTTTTCAGCATTTCGTCGGGCACGCCGCGCTGGCGGTTTCGCTGCACCAACTCCCCCAGGGCCCGCCGGGTTTCGTTGCGCAAAAGCTGCGACGGTAAATCAAATTGGGTTTGCTCATGCAAAGCCTTTACAATTTGCGATTCCTTCGCCTGCTCCATGGCGTGCTCCTTCTCGTGCTCGAGATCGTGGGCTACCATCGCGCGCAATTCCGCCAGGGTTTTGTCCTTCGTCAATTTCGTCGCGAAGGCATCGTCTAATTCCGGCAATTCTTTTTGTTTAATCTCGCGCAAAGTGACGGCGTAATCTGCCTTCTTGCCGGCCAGTTCTTTCACCGGTAAATCCGCCGGAAAGGTCACGATCACCAATCGTGTCTCTTCCTTCTTTTGTCCGACCAATTGCTCACAAAAATTCGGCAGAAAATTCTCCGGCCCCATCCGTAGCCAGAACTTCTTTCCTCCATGCAGATTCTTGCTCGCTTCCGGCGCAATCTCGCTGATCGGTCGGCCCTCGATCGTGCCTTCGAAATCGATTACCGCAAAATCTTCCATTTGCAGGGCGCGCTCGGGCTCGACCTCCACGAAGTCAGCAGATTGGTCCCGCAAACGCTCCATCGCCGTGTTCACTTCTTCTTCCGTGACCTCCAGCGGTGGCAATTGCACGGTAATGTTTTTGTAATCTGGCAGATCAAATTCCGGCGCAGTGATCACCGTCGCGCGGAACCGCATCGTTTTGTCATCGCCAATCTTGACGTCCTCCAGATTTGTCAGCGACACCACACGCAATCGTTTTTCGGCGACCGCATCGCGATAACTTTTTGAGACCAGCTTTTTTGTCAGCTCTTCCTGAATTTCCTTTTTAAACTTCGCTTCGATCACTCGCCGTGGCGCTTTCCCTGGCCGATAGCCCGGAATTTTGGCGTAGCGTGCGAAATTGTCCGCGATCGCATTCCACTCTTTCGCGACCTGCTCCGCGGGCAATTCAATTTGCAGCGTGGAAACAGAATCGGGCTGTTTTTCGACCTCGACTTTCATGAAGGAGAGCGACGTTACGCCGCGTGCATTTGTAGGGCAACCGCTCCGAGTTGCCGGCGCGTTAAATGACAGGCGATGCGCTTGTCCTACAATTCAGATTACGCGCCGTAGACGCACAATAAACATCACGCTTCCACTTTCTGTCATCCCGAGGCTCAGAGCCGAGGGACCTCGCATTCGCTCGTTCGTCACACAAATTCGTGCGAGTGCGACCTGGCGCGAGATCCTTCGCCGTCTTCGCGGCTCAGGATGACGCCGCTGGGAGGGGCGAACGTGTGATCAACGATTGCTCTCTCAAGCGTCGGCGGTTTGGAAACCGCCGTTCCTTGAAACAGAAACGCCCCTCACAAAAACATGGCGCACGAGCGAACCTCCAAACCAATACGCAAGCTCGCGATAATCTTCGCAATCGCAGATCGCAAAATTTGCAAGTTTGCCGACTTCCAATGAGCCTATTTCGTCCATTCGATTCAAACTCGCGGCTGCATTAACGGTCGCTGCCGTGACGGCTTCCGTTGGGCTCATTCGCATTTGCGTCACCGCAAGCGAAAGCATCATCGGCATCGACGGGCTCGGTGACGAACCTGGATTGAAATCCGTCGCCACTATTACTGCCAGCCCGGCATCAATCATGGCACGCGCGTCCGGATACTTTTTCGAACCAAGCGCATAAACCGATCCTGGCAGAAGAACTGGCTGGATGTTGGCCTTTGCCAGCGCGCTAATTCCATCGGCAGCAGTTTGCTCGAGATGATCTGCGGTCGTGGCTCCCAGTTCCGCCGCCAACTTCGCGCCTCCGCCGTTAGTCAATTGATCGACGTGCATCCGCAATTTCAATCCGTGCTGCTTCGCTGCGGTCAGAATGCGACGAACGTCTTCGACGTCGAAGTAGTCTCGCTCGCAAAAGATGTCGCAGTATTCCGCCAGCCTCTCTCGTGCAATTCGCGGCAACATTTCTTCGATGATGAGAGAAATGTAGCCAGCACGATCCTCCCGAAATTCCGCCGGAACGGCGTGGGCGCCCAAGAACGTGGGAACCGTCTCCAGCGGCGTTTCTTTTCCAACGCGCTGGATTACCCGCAAAATTTTCAGTTCATCTTCAAGGGTGAGTCCGTAGCCGGACTTTGCTTCCACCATTGTCGTTCCATTTCGCAAAAACCAGCTCGCGCGTCTTTTCGCGAGCGCACAAAGTTCATCCTCGCTGGCTGCGCGCGTTGCCCGCACCGTTGTCTGAATTCCGCCCCCGCGCTTTGCAATCTGTTCATAAGTCTCGCCGCGGGCGCGTGCTTCGAAATCGTCGAGCCGATTACCGGCGAAAACCAGATGGGTGTGCGCGTCAACAAATCCTGGCAACACAATGCAGCCA
The DNA here is from genome assembly GCA_003220155.1 of Verrucomicrobiota bacterium. Lineage (GTDB taxonomy): Bacteria > Verrucomicrobiota > Verrucomicrobiia > Chthoniobacterales > UBA10450 > AV69. The sequence continues at coordinate 13,889 of QHRO01000209.1, read as the reverse complement.
CGAGCGTCGATGACTTCCGTCTCACCATCGCAAAGTTTTTCAATCTCAGTCGATTTGCCGACGTGTGTGATTTTGCCGCCGGCCGCCACAAACGCTCCGTCAGGAATAATTCCTAGTTCGCTTAGCTCTTTGCCGCGTCGCGCCCGCGGCGGCCCAGCCAGCGTGACCAATTGCGACGCGTGAAGAAGGGCGATGGAAGGCACGGTGAAGCGTTGAAAGGTTGAAGCGCTGAAGGGTTGAAGATAAAGATTAGAGTGTTGAGAAAGATTGTCTCCGCTTCATCGCTTCAACGCTCATCGCTTCAACGAAACTTCTTTTTCACCAGCTTGCTAATCTTCTTGAATTGAGCTTCGGATTCGCCGCTGAATACCTGTAGTTTGTCCGAAAGGGCCGATCTGATTTTTTTATCTTTCAGATTCGCTACATTAATTCTGACGTTCATTCCCGCTCCATCGATACAAGCGCGCACCGCCAGAAGACCAACACCGACATCGGAAATAGACGCCGGATTACCTTTGCTCGCCATTTCGCCCAGAAGGTCGTAGGTCTTCGACGCTGTCTGCATAACCCGAAGCGGCACTTCTGCCGCCAGCTTGTTGGCAGCTTCTATTGCAGCCAATCGCACGGACTTTTCCTTGGCGGAGCCTTTGGGCAAAGCAAATGCCGCCATAACCTTGTTGAAGGCCGCAGTGTCTTCGTCGACCAGCAAAAGCATTTCATCTTTCAATTGCTGCGCTTTCACAGCCCAATCGCTGAAATATCTGAGTTTATCCTCCCAGCCGCGTTTGCCGGCCGACAAATTAGCCACCATCCCGCCTAGAGAAACGCCCAGCGCTCCCATTAACGCGGCGACAGAACCGCCACCGGGCGCCGGAGAGTCGCTCAGGGTTTCGTTGCAAAACCGACGCAGATCTAACTTTACCAGCGATTTTTTCGGAGAAGCCGCTTCTATCTTTAGTTCGATAATTTTCTCCTTCGGATCGAACGGTTTCAGCTCGCTCAATCCCATGGAGCGGATAGCAAGGTCAATCAGCTCTTCCTCTGCCGCCCCTTCAGACCAATTTTGTTTCTGGAGAAAATGTTTTCCGGCATCGACCAGGCATTTCTTGGGGACCATGCCGACAATTTCCGACCCGGTCACACGCAGGCCACGTTTGTTGGCGGATTCATTGCAGGCGTCGAATGCGGCATGGAGTGGTGTCTTCTCGATGTTCGTTAGATTCATTGAAACCTGCGCGATCCCGTACTCTTCCACATACCAGCCAATCGCTTTCACATGTTTTAGCATTCCCGGGACACGGATCGGTTCGCCTTTTTCGTCGAGCATCGGATTTCCAGTGGGCGTGCCATCGAGCGTTTTTACCCGGCCATTTTCTCGAACGTCGAAGGCAACCGAATTTGCTCGTCTCACCGCTTTGGTGTTCAGGTTGACGTTGTAAGCAATTAGGAATTCGCGCGCCCCAATCACAGTCGCGCCCGATTTAGCATTAAACTCGTTAGGCCCGAAATCTGGGTGCCACTCCGCTTGTTTTATTTTGTCGGAAAAACCTTCGTATTCGCCCTCCCGGATGACGGCGAGATTTGCGCGGGATGGATTCTTCGCTGCTTTCTCGTAGAGATAGACGGGGATTTTCAATTCGTCGCCGACGCGTTTTGCCAATTCCTTTGCGCAAGCGATCGCTTCTTTCCAATTGACGTTGCTGATCGGAATAAACGGGCAAACGTCGGTCGCTCCCATGCGCGGGTGCGCACCCTTGTGTTCGCGCATGTCAATTAATTCCGCCGCCTTTTGAATTCCGCGGAAAGCACCTTCCACCACCGTTTTCGGACTGCCAACAAAAGTTACAACAGTGCGGTTGGTCGTTGCGCCTGGATCAACATCGAGCAGCGAAACTCCGTCGGCTGATGCAATCGCGTCCGTAATTTGGCGGATAATGTCTGGATCACGCCCCTCGGAGAAATTGGGTACACATTCAATCAGCTTTTGCATGACGATGGAGTTCTAAGAGGATTTACATGATTAATTGGATTGCAAGGCCAGAGCGACATTCAGAGTCAAACAGAAGATGCGTCGATTCCGGGGAGCGCAGGCTGCCAGTCTGGATTCGTCGGCAGCCAGCTTGCCGACGAAAATTGTGTTCGGCAGGCTGCCGAACACCGCAGGCAAGCTGTCTGGGCTCCCCAGCAAAAACCGGCAGCACGATTGATTATTTCGTTAGGCGCTGGCCCGCGGTGCCATCGGGAGATCGATCTTTTTTGCGGCAGCAAATTCAATCGCGCGCGAGTAACCGGCGTCTGCATGCCGCAAAATCCCCATCCCCGGATCGCTGGTGAGCACGCGTTCGAGACGCCGTTTGGCGTTATCGGTCCCGTCGGCAACAACGACCATCCCAGCATGTTGCGAATAGCCGATGCCGACGCCACCGCCGTTGTGAACTGAAATCCAGGAGGCGCCGGCAGCGGTATTGACGAGCGCGTTCAACAGTGGCCAATCGGCTATGGCATCGCTGCCGTCGAGCATTCCTTCGGTCTCGCGAAAGGGCGACGCGACCGAACCGGTATCGAGGTGATCGCGACCGATGACAATAGGCGCCTTCACTTCGCCGCGCCGCACCAGGTCATTCATGGCGACGCCAAACTCGGCCCGTGCGCTCTTTCGCCAGCTTCATCCAGCGCGCCAGGATTGCATTTTCAGGGAAAAGCTCGAGCGCGAGCGCGTCGGTGCGCGCGATGTCCTCCGGATCGCCGCTGAGCGCGACCCAGCGGAATGGTCCCTTTCCTTCGCAAAAGAGCGGGCGGATATACTCGGGAACGAACCCAGGAATGTCGTAGGCGTTTTCGACGCCGGCCTTCTTCGCCTGGGTCCGAATATTGTTGCCATAATCGAAGGTGATGGCGCCGCGTTTCTGTAGTTCCAACATCGCGCGGACATGGCCAGCCATCGCCTGCATCGAGCGCTTGATGTATTCATTCGGATTCTTTGCGCGTAACGTGATGGCCTCGGCTAACGAGATTTGGTTTGGGACATAACCATTGAGGGCATCGTGCGCGCTGGTTTGATCGGTCAACAAATCGGGAACGAAATTTCGCTTCACCATTTCCGGGAGCACATCAGCGCAGTTGCCAACCAGACCAACCGAAATCGCGCGCTTTGCCTTTCGTGCCTCGTCGACCAACTGCAATGCTTGCTCGTGCGATGTTGTCATGTGGTCGCAGTAGCCGGTCGCGAGCCGTTTCTCGATCCGCGCCGGATCTACCTCAACCCCGATGAAGCATGCGCCATTCATGGTCGCGGCCAGCGGTTGCGCGCCGCCCATTCCACCGAGGCCGCCGCTGACGATGAGCTTACCCGCGAGATTCCCGTCGAAATGTTTTTCCCCCGCCGCGCCAAAGGTTTCGAAGGTGCCCTGCACAATTCCCTGGCTGCCGATGTAAATCCAGGAGCCGGCCGTCATTTGTCCGTACATCGTTAGCCCAAGGCGCTCGAGTTCGTTGAACTGTTCGTAGTTCGACCAATGACCAACGAGATTGGAATTCGCGATCAGTACTCGCGGGGCTTCATCGTGGGTGCGGAATTTGCCGACCGGCTTGCCAGATTGGACGAGCAGGGTCTCGTCGTTTTCAAGTCCCCGCAAAGAACGGACAATGGCATCGAAACATTCCCAACTTCGGGCCGCCCGTCCGGTGCCGCCGTAAACGATCAATCGGTCCGGCGCTTCCGCGACTTCCGGATCGAGATTGTTCATCAGCATGCGCAATGCCGCTTCCTGATGCCAGCCTTTGCAACTGCGCTTTGCCCCGCGTGGCGCGTGAATTGTCCGTTTCCCACTCATAACTTCTCGTGTTCGCTATCAAACTCTCCGGCGCGAACTGCTGTCGCGATAGCGGCAATGTCCGGCGCGAGAGCGCGGTCTTCCAGAAGCGGTCCCGCGTATTTCCGGACGGTGGCATAAGCACGTTCCACCCCTGCGCCGCCCTTCAGCGGCCGCCGATGTTCGAGCGCTTCCGCGCCCGCCAGCAATTCGATGGCGAGCAAATTTTCCGCATTTTCCACGATCGATCGCAATTTGACCGCCGACGTCATTCCCATCGAAACATGATCCTCCTTCCCGGCGGAGGTCGGGACATTGTCGATGCTGGCGGGATGCGCCAGTACTTTCGCTTCGTTCAAAAGCGAGGCGGCGGCGACCTGCGCGATCATCATGCCGGATTGCAAGCCGGGCTTTCGGGCGAGAAAGGCCGGCAAACCGTAACTCAAATCGGGATTGACCATGCGCTCGATTCGCCGCTCGCTGATGCTCATCAAATCCGTCAGCGCAATGGCGGCAAAATCGAGTGCGTGCGCCAGTGGCGCACCATGAAAATTTCCGCCCGAAATGACATCACCGCTTTCTGGAAACACGAGAGGATTGTCGGTCGCGCCCGCGCTCTCGATTTCCAGAATTTTCTCCACATACCCTAGCGCATCACGCACGGCGCCGTGCACCTGCGGAATGCAGCGGATACTGTAAGCATCCTGCACCCGCGGATCATTTTCTCGATGCGATTCACGAATTTCGCTTTGCCGAACCAATGCCCGCACGTGTTCCGCGACCGCAATCTGCCCAGGATGAGGCCGCGCCTTTTGAATCCGCAGATCGAAGGCGCGCGGTGTTCCCATCAAACCTTCCAGGGTCATTGCGCCGGCCACATCGGCGACGCGCGCGAGACGTTTGGCGCGAAACAGGGCGAGGCCGCCGACCGCGTGCATGGCCTGGGTTCCGTTCAGTAAGGCGAGACCATCCTTTGCTTCGAGCACGATTGGATTCAGCCCCGCGCGCGCGAGAGCATCGGCTGAAGCGAGACGTTCATTTTCAAAAAATGATTCGCCTTCACCGATCAACGCCAGGGCCAGATGCGCGAGAGGAGCGAGATCGCCACTGGCGCCAACCGATCCTTTCTCGGGCACGACCGGATAAACGCCGCGGTTCAGCATTTGGCAGAGGAACTCGACCACCTCGAGTCGGACGCCACTAAAACCAAGCGCGAGCACGTTGGCGCGCAGGAAAATCATCGCGCGCACTTCCGGAATCGAGAGCGGTTGGCCGATGCCGCAGGAATGGCTGCGAACCAGATTGAGCTGTAATTGGCGGAGCGCCTCAGGTTCAATTTTGACATCAGAGAGTTTGCCGAAACCGGTGCTGATCCCGTAGATGACCTGGCCGTGGTCGAGAATTTTTTCGACGACAGAGCGCGACTTGCGAATTCGATCCCGCGATTCGTCAGTTAACTCGATGCGCTCGCTTCCAGTTGCGATCGCGTGCAGTTGCGCGAGTGAAATCGGACGGCCGGAAATCTCCACAGCGCGATCTTAGCTGCTTGATCGCGAAATGACAAAGCGCGGAGGTGGGATCGAACGAATCACGGAGGGACGTGCTTCTGCACGTCCAGGACGAGAAGAATCTCGTCCCTCCGAAAAATTGCAGACGCAAAGAGAAAGGCCAGGTCGAAAGTGACCTGGCCTTTAAGTTAAAGCTGTCCGCAGGTGGAAGCCTATTTCGAATAGGTACGCGTCGAAGCCGCCGTCGTCCCCGTGGACATTGATTCTTTTTTTTGCGCACAAGCGCCCAAGCTTAAGGCGCTGGCCAAAACCGTCACGGTCATGATTGCTTTTAAAACTCTCATTCTGTTTCTCACCCCTTTCGTAGCTGGTTGCTTTCGAGCTTTATATTAGCGAACGCAAATCGCGCAACGATTTTTCTCCGCCGCCCACGATAACGCGCTAAATCATTCCCTAATTGTTACCGGCGTGTCCACATCCACTAGATCAAAGAGCTCGATGACATCTGCGTTTCGCATCCGGATACATCCGTGGCTGTCGGGCAGGCCGATTTTGTTCTCATGTTTTGTCCCGTGAATGTAAATAAAACGATCACGGGTATTGGCATTGTGCGCCTCCAGCCCGTCGAGCCAGAGAATGCGCGACACGACGAGATCTTGCGTCGGTGGCAGCGGATCGTCCGGTTTAAGTGGGACGCGGCTTACGAAGATCGTCCCGGCTGGCATGGCGTCGCCAATTTTATCGCTAACGCGAAACTGGCCCAGTGGTGTTCTATGGCTGCCTTCTTCGCTGCCGAGCCCAAAGCGCGAAGTAGACACCGGATAACGGCGGATGATTTTGCGGCCCCGACGCAGTTTCAATTCCTGATCGTGCACAGAAACGTGAATATGAAGCGGAGATTTTTGCATCGTGCCGTCGCTGACCTAAAATGCGCCTGCGGATGAGCAAACATTATCACATCGCGGTAGTGGGAGCGACCGGCGCAGTTGGCGTTGAAATGTTTCGGGTGCTGGAACGGCGCGCCTTTCCGGTGGCCTCAATTCGTGCCTTCGGTTCTAAACGTTCAGCCGGCAAATCGGCTTTATTTCACGACGAAAAAATCCCAGTCACGGAACTGGCGCCTGAATCGTTTCGAGGAATTGATCTCGCGCTCTTCAGTGCGGGCACCGCTGTCGCACGAGAATTTGCCCCAATCGCGCGTGATGCCGGCGCGATTGTGATCGATAACTCTTCGACCTTTCGAATGGAGCCGGAGGTGCCGCTGGTCATTCCGGAAATCAATGGCGACGATGTAAAACTCCACCGCGGGATCATCGCGAATCCGAATTGTACTACCGCAGTCGCGCTGATGGCGATTTATCCGCTGCATCGCGTTTTCCATGTGCAACGCGTTTTTGCGGCGAGTTATCAAGCAGTCTCTGGTAGCGGCGCTCGCGCGATTGCGGAGTTGGAGGAGCAGGTCCGCGCCGCGGCCGAAAGTCAGCCGGCGCGCGCGGAGGTTTATCCGCACCCCATCGCCTTCAACGTGCTGCCGCAGGTCGATGCATTTCTAGAAAGCGGTTACACCAAAGAAGAAATGAAAATGCAGAATGAAGGCCGTCGTATCATGCATCACCCCGAATTTCGCGCTTCAGTCACGTGTGTTCGTGTTCCGGTCTATCGCGCCCACTCAGTCGCGCCAGGGTAAGGGTAAAGGAAAGAAAGGCGAAACTTCCCCAACTCCGTCTCCGCGGTAATTAACAAGAATTAGACTTATGACGGCCCCGGTGTTTTCCGGGGCCGTTTCTTTTCCTTGCTCGTCGCCGCGCAATTGTAGCCGGCATCGATGACGCCGGCCGGGATCACCGATCCCGGCTACAAGGGAGACTGAGAATTTGGGGAGCGCGAGCATTCTGCTCGTCCCGTCCGGGGAGCGCAGGCTGCCAGCCTGCATTCGTCGGCAGCTTGCCGACGAAAATTGTGTTCGGCAGGCTGCCGAACACCGCAGGCAAGCTGCCTGCGCTCCCCAAGCGAAAGAAACGGCCCCGGGAAATACCGGGGCCGTCCTAAGTCTAATCTTGTTAGTTACCGCGGAGACGGAGTTGGGGAAGTTTCGCCTTTCTTTCCTTTACCCTTACCCTGGCCACCGCCTTGCTGTCCGCCCTGTTGGCCATATTGCCCACCCTGCGGCGGACCCTGGGATTGAATCTGCTCGCGATGTTTGCCCCCGCCACCGCCTTGCTGTCCACCCTGTGCGCCCTGTTGGCCATATTGCCCACCTTGCGGCGGAGCCTGGGATTGAATCTGCTCGTGACGTTTGCCACCACCGCCGCCGCCAGCCCCACCGCTAACATTCTGCGACTCGGGCTGGGAGCTTTCTTGTTGGCGGTTCCCTTTATGTTTGCCGCCTTCGGAACTGTTTTGGTTTTGCAGATTCGCGTTCGGATTTTGCGGAGTCACGGGGCCGCCAAGACCAGGCGTCTGTTCCCCCTGTTCCCTGTGCCCCTTGTTCTTACCCTTGCCCTTCTCGGCAGACTCCACGGGTGAAGAGCCACCCGAAGTGCCTGCTTCATTTTCAAATCTCTGACTTCTGCCCTTCTTACCCTTGCCTTGCTCCATGGATTCTGTCGGCGAAGTACCGACGGATGCGCCGGGTTCATTCTCGAATCTCTGGCCTTTGTGCTTACCTTTGCCTTGTTCGAAGGACTCGACCGGTGAGGACCCAGCTGGCACCGAAGCGCCCTGTTCGTTCTCGACCCTTTGGCCCTTTCCTTTTTTGCCTTGTCCCTGTTCGAACGGCATGGCCGTGGACGTTGGCGAAGTTCCAGGCGCAACAGAAGCAGCCGCCTGATTCTCAAGTTGTTCGCCTTTGTGCTTACCTTTTCCTCTTTCGAAGGGAGAAACACCAGGTGAAGCCAGGGCGTTTACGTTGGCACCAGCCGGCTGAATACTGGGCTTGGGAACGTTTTGCGGATTTTCGGTTTTAAATTTCTGTTCCAGTTTCGCTTTGGTATTCGGATCGGAAATATTCGCCCAACCTTTTTCAATCTTAGGCTGATCGATCTTCGCTTTCACGACCTTTGGCGCAATTTGCGTATTCGCTTTTTGCAGCTTCAACGGCGCCGCCAGAACCAGCTTGTCGCCCTGAACTTTAGTGACATTTCCCGCCTTCACCGCCTGCAGCGGATCGACGCTGGTGCGTTCGAGTTTCAACCGCTGAATAGGTCGAGTGGAATATCTGCTGAGCACGGCATAGTCCGGTCCGTAATTGTAAACGACGGAATTGTTATAAGTGATGTTGGTTACATTCACCGTGTTGTTGATGTAAACGACGTTCTGATTGTAATCGTAGAAGTGACCACGCAGCACCGGCTCGCCGATGAATCGCACATCGATGAAATTGTAATAGGCCGGACCGATGCCGAACTCGACATCGACATGTCCAGTAATTGGCCGACCTTCATAAACGATTTCGCCGCGACCTTCCGGAGGCAACGGAGCCCATCCAATATAATTTCCGCCCGTCCGCCATGAAACCCAGGCCGGTCCCCATTCATAGCCGGGAACCCAACACCAACCATAATCCTCCAGTCGGACCCAGCGGCCATAGTGGTAGGTGGCCCAGCCGAAATCTTCATACGATACCCAAGTCCAACCGACATCGGTGTAGGCCCAATAGCCATCCGTGTACGGCCGCCAGTCCGGACTGGTCGCGGCATCAGGCTGCCAGACATAGCCATAATCGGCCACCTGGTACCAGTTACCGCCGTTCAAATTGTCGTAAAAAAAGTTAACTGAGACATCCGCGCCGCCCGATTGGAACACCGTCAACGCGAACGCACATGCCGATGCAAATATTAAAAAACGCTTCATAAAGTTATTCAGTGTTATGGCGTTTTAGACTTCGACGCGCATTGGTTTATTCACTGGGGATTCGAAGGCGACGTGAGCCGCAAGCGTATGCCAGGCTCAAATCTATCCTACTGAATGCAAGCGAGGGATCTCGTTCAGACTGCATCGATCGCATGAAGGAATGTGCCGATCCGCTCCGTGGGCGCGAGCCCCTCGCCGTCTTCGCGACTTGGGGTGACGCACGACTCGTTGTGATAATTTCGATCGCCTCGCAAACGCAACGCTTCCGTCATCCCGAGCGCAAGCGAGGGACCTCCCGCTGCTGGGATCCGTCACCCAAGCTTGTCAGAACCGCCCAGAGTCTCGAGAGGCCGTCTCTCGCTTTACTGCGGACGCACTACCACGAATGAGCGGACGCGATGCCGGCACATGGAAAACACGTGCGTGCTGTCTGGATCGAGGCTAGCAACGAGTTTGTTGAATTCGGTCACCGAAGTCACGGGCTGCTGATCGATTTCTTCGATGACATCTCCGCGCTGCAATTCCGGCAAATCCGCCGTATCAACGACGACTCCGCGCACGCCCGTCGGCAAATCAAGACGTTTCGCCAGATCGGCGGTCAATTCACTAACGCGAATCGAGCCCAAGGGGTTCGTATTGCTTTGATCTTCGTCCGGGCTCGTATCGGGGGCATTTGGCTGCGGCAAAGGATTGCTGGGATTCGGTTGTCCCGGCCGTGGAATGGCGCGCGCGGTTTGATAATCCGGCGGCTGCTCCCGAAGTTCCGCTGACACCTTGAGCGGCTTGCCGTCGCGAATTACCTCGAGATCGATCTTCTTGTTCAACTCTGCTTGCGCAACCAGCGACCGAAGCTCGGGGAAATTTTTTACGTCGCGTCCATTGAACTTGCGGATGACATCGCCCTTTTGTAAATGCGCATCCGCCGCCGGCGATCCCGGAAGAACGTCTCCCACGACCACGCCATCGTCGTTTGAAGCCAGGTTCTGCGGGTTCACCTGCGCCTGGATTCCCAGGTAACCCCGGATAATTCGCCCCTTCTTGAGCAAGCTTTCGAGCGCGACTTTCACCGTGTTTGATGGAATGGCGAACCCGATCCCCTGCGACCCACCGGTGCGTGAGATAATCGCAGTATTAATTCCGATCACTTCACCGCTGAGGTTAATCAACGGTCCGCCGCTGTTTCCCGGATTGATGGCGGCGTCGGTCTGCAGAAAATCACCGAAGCCATCTACCCGATTCGGGCGTCCCTTCGAGCTGATGATTCCCTCGGTCACTGTTTCCTCGAAGCCGAACGGATTGCCGATGGCCAACACCATGTCGCCTGCCTGCACCGCATCGGAATCACCCAGCTTTAACGGTTTTACCCCAGGCTCATCGATTTTTAAAACTGCGAGGTCGACTTGGGAATCGCTTCCGATGACTCGTGCCTTTTTGGTCCGGCCATCGGAAAGTTGCACTTCAATTTCATCCACCTGATCGACCACGTGACTATTAGTAATAATGTGACCTTCGTTGGTCACGATTACCCCGGAACCGAGTGAGTTTTGCACCATCGCTTCCTCATTGGGATTGCGAAACTGGCGCGGGTTGCGGAAGAAAAACTCGAATGGATCGAGCGCGTATTGCCGGCGCACGGCGATCTTTTTCGATGTCTTCACGCTGACAACAGAAGGGATCACATTTGAGACCAGGGTGCGGCGCTCGCGATTGAACTCCTCCAGCGTGCCAATTTCTTTGCGATCAACCGGCGGCGCTGTAGCAAGCGAGTATTTTTCCGGCGTTGTGCTGGGCCCGACCAGCCCACCATGCCTCATCCGGTAATCGTAAAGAAGCGAAATCCCGAGACTGATCAACACCACGAAAACCAAAAATTTAAGAAAGTTTTTCATTAGCTGACGTGCGAGAAAGTTTGTCCCTGTTTTTCGACAATCAAGTCGCGGAAACGTTGATTCTCCGGGCAGTCCAATCCCGGATCGTTTTCCAACAATTCCAGCGCGGCCTGGCGCGCCTTCCGCATCAAAGCGGCATCCCGCCTGAGGTCTCCCAATTTTAGTTCCGGCAAACCGCTTTGCGCAGTGCCGAGGAGATCGCCCGGACCGCGCAGCTCCCAATCCGCCTCGGCAATCTCAAAACCGTCCGTTGTTTTCTCCAGCACCGCCAACTTTGTCATCGTCTCAACGGATTTATCCGAAGTGATCAGCCAGCAGTGCGACGTGTGCGCGCCACGACCGATTCGGCCGCGCAATTGATGTAACTGCGACAATCCGAATCGTTCGGCATTTTCAATAAGCATGACCGTGGCATTAGGAATGTCGATGCCCACCTCGATCACGGTCGTGCTGACCAACGCTTGCGTTTCTCCGGCGCGGAACCTTTGCATGATCGATTGCTTGTCGGGTGAGGCGATTCGCCCATGTAACAATTCGCAGCGAAACGGTCGCAACCGTTCCTGCCATGTTTCGAACTCTTTCGCGGCGGCCTTGGCGTCGAGCTTTTCACTCTCATCGATCAACGGATAGACGATGTAAGCCTGTCGTCCGTCGCTCAATTGTTCACGCAAGAACGCGATCGCTTCACCTAAGTTATCGCCCGTGATCAAGTGCGTGACAATTTTACCCCGGCCGCGCGGTATCTCTTCAATCGTCGAAATTTCAAGGTCGCCGTAAATTGTCATGGTTAAGGTCCGTGGAATTGGCGTTGCAGTCATAACGAGAACATCCGGCGCCGGTTCGCGCGAGGTGAGTTTGGCCCGCTGTGCCACCCCGAACTTGTGCTGCTCGTCGATGACGGCAAGACCAAGGTTGGTGAAGTTTACGCTCTCGTAGAGCAAGGCATGCGTGCCGACGATGATGTGGGGGGCGTTTTTGTCTTCTTCCTTCCGGGTAGCGCACTCGTCTCGAGTGTTGGTTTCCGCGTCTCGCGGAAACGGACTTTTCACGCGGTATTCGTCGTCATGTGTCCAAATCCACGGATAATCCTCGCCAGGTTTAACGACCCCCGAATCCCACGGGTTCCGCAAAATGTACTCAAACTTCTCGATAAGATCCGGCTGCGATCGGATGTAACGATCAAACCTTTCCTTTTCCCATACGCCGCCTCGTTCGCGTTCCGCTTTATTGATTGCGTGCGCAGAATAGGACTTAATCGAATGCAGCAACTTTTTCAGAGACCAGAAAACCACATTCCCCGCATCGTCATTCTCTTTCGGCCACGGTTGAATCAGAAAATGAACATGATCCGGCATCACGCACGCTGCAAAGAGCTCGTAACGTTTGTTGTGAAAGTACCGCAACGTATCGAGTGCAATCGTGCGAGCTTTCGGTGAAAAGCAGCGACGTTTCTTTGTGCCGATCGTCACCGCGTAGATCGCCCATGGTTTCTCGAAATGCGGCAATGTTCGACGTGAATAGCGTGCTTCTGGAGTTTCGTCGGTTTGCGGAAAAGTCTGCGACGGCGTGACGCCGTCGCCAACACGCGAGACGCGTGCGCTACCCGATCCGACACTTGCGGACGCGTGAACAGCACGGGTAGTCAACACGTTCTTCGCGGAATCTTGCTTTGCGCTCCCCAGAGAATTGAAACCAGATCCTCCCGCGTCCGCAAACAACGGCAAGGGCGGGTTGTTGTCTTCCTGGCGTGCCCCGGTGCGGAGCGCGATTCGAATCCCGAGCGGATCGAGCCAGTTGCGCAAAACCGCGTAATGTTGCTCCGCCAGAATCTGCGTCGGCGCCATCAGGGCCGCCTGCGATCCGGACTCGACCGCCAGCAACATTGCTGCGATGGCCACGACCGTTTTCCCGGAGCCAACGTCGCCTTGTAGCAAGCGATTCATTGGCGACGCCACCTGTAGATCGTGCTTAACCTCGTTAAAGACTCGTTGTTGTGCGCTGGTAAAAGCGAACGGAAGTGCGGCAATGAATTGTTCCGCTAACAAACCGCGGCTTTGATGACGACAACCAACCCGCGCGGAATTTTCCGCGCGCGCCGCCACGATCTGCATCTGCATCCGGAAAAATTCGCTCAGCACCAAATGATCGCGCACTTTGTGCAACTGTTGGTCGCTCTCGGGAAAATGAATTTTGCGAAGCGCGTTTTCATCTTCGCCATTACTTAACGAGGCGGGCAAAGGAACATCGGCCGACGCGCCCGCGACCTGTTCGAGCAATCGAAAAATTAATCCCCGCAGGACCCGTTGTGATAAACCTTCCGTCGCCGGATAAATTGGGGTAATGCGACGGAAATGAATCAAAATCTCCTCGTCGTCTTCGATTACCTCAAATTCTGGATGATCGATGAGCAAACGCGGGCCTTTGCGCTTGACGCGACCGAACACAACCAGCCGTTGCCCGGTCGCAATCATCTTTTGGATGTAATGCAGATTAAACCAGCGGCAGGTGAGCGGTTGGCTGAGCGCGTGCGCGCCACTTTCCTCCAGCACCGCTTCAAAGATTTTGCGCCCGCCGAAACGCATCAGTCGCGTCTTTGCAACCTCGCCGCACAAACAAACCGGGACGATGGTTTCTTCACGCGGAAATCCGCGAAACTCCCGCCGATCTTCGTGCCGACGTGGATAATGCGTGAGCAAATCGCCGACGGTCTGGAGCGCGAGCCGGCGCAGCCCGAGGATGCGGGGCCGCGGGATCCAGCTCAATTCTTCCAGTGAAGTATCGAGGTCCATCAATCTAACGAGGCTGCACTGCGTAGGGCTTGCACGTGC
>QHRO01000282.1 GCA_003220155.1 Verrucomicrobiota bacterium | reverse complement strand
AGACAGAAAGCGCCGCCCAGCCATCCTGAGTGCTGGTTCTAATTTCAATTCGGCCGCGCTCGCCCACCGCGTCGCGCGCATTTAAAAGCAGGTTGGTGACAACGCTACGAAGCTGTTCGCTATCGGCCATGAGTTTGGGCAAGGGCTGAAATTCCCTGGCAAGCTCGATCCCAGGCATTCCATTCACATTTTCGATCGCCTGTTCGACCAAAAGATTTAGATCTACCGGAGACGGCTGAAGCTCAAGCTTGGTTCCCAACGCCCCCAAACGCTCGATAATCTGGTTGATGCGATTGGTCGTGGCGCCGATCGAACGCAGTGTGTCCTGACGAAACTCCGGGTCATCAAAGTGCACGGGTAAGTTCTGCAGCGTCAGTTTAAGCGTGGAAGCGGCATTCTTTAAGTCGTGCACGAAAAAGGCCGAGATGGTTTGAAACGCTTCCAGCTCTTTGCCGAGCATGATTTCTTAACTCGATCTCTTCCACCGTGTAGGGAACGCCATTGACGCGATCTGCAAGAATAATCAGTCCGAGGTAACGATCGCCGGCGAGCAGGGGTACGCCGGCACGATTTCCGCCTTCGCTAAATTGCGTTTTACTGATCTGCCGCAAAGTGCGCCCCCAGTCGTCCTTAATTTTTTCCAAATCGAAAGCCTTTCGCATCTTGGTCAAACCCGGATCGATGGCGGAAAACTCGATCGCGTCGTCGCTCATCGCATTGCGTGCGCGCGAAGTCGAGGCTTCCAGTCTAAGCTTGTTCTTCTCTTCATCGAAAAGCCAAACGCTGACCGAAAGAACATTAAAGGTCTCGGAGATCAGTTTGGCAGATGCGGCGCACAGTGTTGGATCATCAATCGCGCTCGATGTTGCTTGGGTAAATTGGGTCCAGATAATCCGAAAATCGTATTGCGGCCGACTGAAATGGCGACTGACGAAGCGTTTTATTCGCTGCCGGATTTTTTCCGAAAGCAGCAACACCGCGAGGAGAGCGATGGCCACCAGAACCACAAACGCCTGCAGCTGGAAAGACGCAGCGCCGCCGTAGCGCGCGACGATTTGCGCGAGGACGCCAATAATGAAAAGGTAACCGCCGACAAGCAACACCGTGATCGAGGTGTGCAGGACCGCGCGGGATGGATAGACGTCGATCTCACGGAATCGGCTGCGCAAGTAACCCACGGCAAGGAGCGCACAACCGACGAGCAAGCCGATTACTTCAACTTCCGTTAGGGAGTTGTTGTGGCCAGAATAGACCAGCGCCTGGCTACGCGTGTAAATCCTCGTGAAAAAAATTACGGCCAGCCCGAGAACCAGGAACTTGATCCGCCATTGCATTGTTCCGACGGCAGCGCGAAACGTCCGCTCAAGATTCATCAGCACCAGAACGGTTCCGACAAGAATTGCTACGTTAACGATCTTGCCGGCGCTATTAAAGCTGATCCACAGGTCGGTTGAATTTGGGCGCACTAAAACTTGAATGAGATCGCCTCGAAACCCCACGAAGGCCGCGACTGGCAAGAGACACGCGATCGCGATCAATATGCGCCAGCGACGAAAAGATTCGCCCGCATCGCCTCGCGAATAAGTCACCGCAAACGCCAGCCAGATCACGGCCAGAAACGCCTTCAGAATCAACGCCCACTCCTGCCAGAAGGCTAATTTTTCCAGGCCGATTACTGACAAACAAACTCCGGTTAAAACACTGTCGAGGGCCAGGCCGAACATCCCGAGGGCGAACCACCAGGCGGCACCACCACGGCGATTCCGCAACACTGCCGCCACGGCCAGAGCAGCGCTCAACACCGCAGCGATAAAAGCCAACGTCGATTCCGATGTCACAGCGGATGATTTGCGAGATTGCGCAATGAAGTCATTTCCAACGCATCCGATCAGGGAAGGCCGGCAATTTTACCCTAAAATATGCGAGTGGTCTGGCCAACCTGGCAGGAGCCTCGTTATCTGAAATCAAACACTATTCAAAGGCTTTCCACGCATGAGAGCATGCAAGCACCACTTCGATTTTTGCTGTGCTTTGCGCTGCAACTACGGCGCTCTGTCGCCGTGTTGCAACAGCGGCCGAGCCAAGGCTACGACCCGCCTCCGTCAAGCTTCGGCGCGGCTACATCACTAAGCGCACAACAAAAAAGGCGCAGAGCATCATGCTCTGCGCCTTTAGTGAGAACTAACCTAACTAAACGCAATCAATTCCGTCCGAATTTGGCGCGAAGACCAGCCAAACCAGTCAGGGCCAAGCCGAGCAGGGCGGCGGTTGTTCCGCTATCCGGGGTGGTTACCGGTGTACCATTGAAGACGAAAACATGGCTGAGGCCAAACTGAGTACCGTTGCCGAACTCTGGCAACGTGATAACGCCACTCAGACCGGCACCATACCAGACTTCGCTGCCGTAATTCGGGCCGTCGTACTTGCCCAGAATGTACAAATAACTATTCGAGCCGAGGTCAATTGTTGCCGAGTTACCACCCCCCGCATCCGGAGTGAATTTGAGTTCAGCCGCGAAACTGGCGGCAGGATAGACGCCGCCGAGAGGATCATTCGCCGTCCGGGTGTAGATGTTCGCTCCGATAACAGTCGGTCCGCTCGGGGACGGCTGGGCCAGGAGAATATCAATAAAGCCCTCCGAATCGGTTGGGTCCGCGGGATGATTTGGGCTGATGAGCCCGAGGTCACGCGAGTCGCCAATGGTGAGGGTTGTAGCGTAAGCAGTGCTGCCGAGGGCTAGTGCAATGGCGCACAGAACACCGGACAGAATGGTTCGTTTATTTTTCATTTGGATTATAGTTTTTATTAGTGGTGCAGATGCCGCCATATTAGCAAAGCGAATGCCAATTTTGATCGATTTATTATAACACCCTTATCATGAAATAGTTAAATTTATGCGCGTTGTTCTCAAAAAGATGGCAGTTATGAAAACTCTGTAACAATTCCCGACATTGTGAGAAATCGCCGGGCATTCAATCCATCGTTAATACCTTGTATAGTGAGAGATACCCAAGTATTATAATTTCTGTAAGACAAGGCGACTAATATGTGAACACTACCGGAAACTATGGTGATTATTAGCCGAGCTAGCGTTTTATGTCTGCCGATCGAACCCGCCCACTTTCTTGGCACAATCCTGCCGAAAGGTTA
Organism: Verrucomicrobiota bacterium; assembly: GCA_003220155.1. GTDB lineage: Bacteria > Verrucomicrobiota > Verrucomicrobiia > Chthoniobacterales > UBA10450 > AV69. The sequence goes on along the minus strand of QHRO01000282.1, from coordinate 4,690 downwards.
TTGCGTCACACAAAAGATGCATTATCCCCGCGCTGCATCTCACCCGCTGAAGCGGGGCTAACGTCTTTGGAATCGGCTAAAACGTCGACTGAGGAACGTAGATTACATCGCCATCGCGGACGTAAAAGGGCTTGGTATCTTCGCCCTTTAACATGCCGTGGAGATCGAATACCTGACTTCTTTGCACGCCATTGACGATGCGATGGAGGCGGACGTGCCGGAGATTTCCATACTCGCTTGGCCCGCCTGCTTGCATGATCGCTTGGAACACTGTCGTCGGCCTTTCGAACGTAATCCTAGCTGGTTTCGCTACTGCTCCTGAGACCGTGACGGTCGTGACGCTGCCTTCCAAACTTACGGTCACTTCCGGAGTCTTGAGCTGCGGTTTATAAAGCTGAATTAGGTCGCTTTGTAATTGCCCAACCGTCTTGCCGGCAGCATCCACTTCGCCAATAAGTGGCAAACTTAGTTTGCCATCCACGCGGACTTTTTGGGACTGATTGAGCTCTGGCGCAGAAGAGAAGGTCAGTTTTACAACGTCGCCTGACGCCAGAATAACGTGCTTCGGAACCTCGGCAAGGGCGAGAAAAGTTAAAATGCTAATGAGACCGACCGGATTACTCAGGCTCCGGAGCTTGAGAAAAAATGATCGTGGCGCATTGATCTTTGTCGAGCAACTCCATCCATTCATAGGCAATTAAGTACCCGAGGGACGAGCTACTGGCAAGCGAACTTACAAGGTCTTTTCCAGCTCTTAGCTGCCGCCAATATCTGCGAGTGCCCGTTTTGCCTCGCTTGCTTCGGCGTCGCCCAGCCCGGCCTGTAACGCCCGATTGAGCGTTTCTTTAGCTTCCGCCTTATGCTTGGCTTGCGCTTGCGCCATGCCAAGATAGTACAGGGATCTGGCGTCGAGAGGCTTTTCGCGAGCGCTTTCCTGGAATAGCTGGATCGCGCGATTGAAGTCCTTTCGCTCATAGGAAACGCGCCCAAGCACGATCGATATCAACGGGTCGCCCGAAATTGTCCGCCGCGCCTTTGTAGCGAGATCGTATGCGGCGTCACGCTTTGTCGGGTCGTTAACCAATATTGCAGCCAGATCGCGTTGCGCCGGAGCAAAGTCGGGAAAACGTTGCAGGACCTGCCTGTAAGTTGCTTCTGCTCGCGCAGAATCTCCGTGCTTGGCCTGGATGGCGGCCCGCGCAGCTAGTGCCGGAACATAATTCGGGTCGGCGACGAGGGCCGAATCAATCTCACTCTCCGACGCCGATATCTCGTTTTCACTGGCACTTGACGCCGTCGTTGAGAGAAATGTTTTAACATCTGCTGTCTGTGGCGGCTTGGGTTCGCTGCTTAGTACACGCTGCATTGTTTGCCTCGCTTCCGCAACCTTGCCTAAACTGTAGGCCGCCCAGGCAAGATCATACAGAACGGCTGGATCATTTGGAAGCTGACGACTGCCTTCTTGTAAGAGACTATAGGCCCAGGTATAATTACCAAGTTGAAATGCGATGCTGCCGACAGTCGCTGCCGCACGAGGATCGGCCGGCGCTAGCTCGCGGGCTTTCTTCGCATACTGGAGCGCTTTGTCTGGATTCTTTAACGGGCCTGCATTCAGCTGCGCGAGTTTCATTGCCCCGATCAGCAACTTGGGATTAGCTTTGAGAGCCCGTTCGTAGGCATCAACCGCCTTATCAGTGGCCCCGGCCTTCTCGTAGCTTTCGCCAAGCCGCATCAGCGCCACCGGGTCGTTGGGCTGGCGTTGTAAAGCCTGTTCCAGCTGTGCGGACGAAAGCGATTCAGCCTTAGCCGGAGCTTCGGACAACAATGATAATCTGGTACGTGCTTTCCGTGCGACCCATCATATAATCGGCCATGCCCAAGTGGAACCGAATTTCCGCGTTATCGGGAGCTTTCGCCGAACTCTCGGCCAGGAGATCAGCGGCTTCTTGATATTTGCCCTGCTTATAAAGAATCCATCCGAGGGTATCTGTCACCGAGGGATTAGAAGGCACCAATGAACGAGCCTTTTGCGCGAGCTCCGCGGCGCGATTCAAATCGTTAAGCTTCTCAGCGTAAATAAAGGCGAGGTTATTGAGCGCCGGAACAGAATTGGGATCAGTGGTGAGAAGCTTTTCGTAGTTCTCGCGCGCCTTATTGTAGTCTTTCATTGCGTAATAAATAAAGCCGGCGAGTAACAACGCGCGGACATCATTTGGTTTTTTTGCCAAGACCGCGTTCATTTCAGTTAGCGCTTCGGGCAGTTTATTAGCGCGGCTATAAATGGGGATGAGGAGTTCATACGCTTTGCTAAGGTTGGGATCTAAGTCGATCGCTTTGAGTAACGCAGTCTGCGCCAGATCAAAGTTTCCCTCGCCAAGATAGAGTTTGCCACGCATGTAATATCCAGCAGCGGCGTCGGGGTGTTTTTCAATAAATTCATCCACTCGGCGATGGCTCGCGGGATAGTTTTTGCCGGCCATATCCAGTTCAACAAGCTGCTCGAAAACAGCCGGGTTATCGGGTGCCAGCTGCGCCGCTTTCTCGAGGATCTCCCGCGCTTCAACAAGCTTGTTCTGCTCTCGCAACATCGCCCCCAGCATGAAATAGGCGGCAGCAGCATTTTGCGGCGATCTCTTGATTTGTTCGTGAAGGAGCGCAATTGCGTTGTCTGGCTGGCCAAGCCTGCGATACGCGTCTGCCAGCAATATCTCCGCCGCTATTAAACCGGGCCCTTGCGACGTTTGGACCACCCCCTTCAATGGCGCGATAACGGATTGGGCGTCGCCATTTGCAAGATGGAGTTGAGCGTGGAGCACGACCGCATCGACAAATCCCGGGCTCAGTCGCACCACTTGATCGAGCTGATCCATTGCCTCACTTGAGTTATTGTTCTGCAAATAGGCACGAGCCAATGCATACTTGAGAATTGGAGCGTTAGGATAAGCCCGATTTAAGCTTTCGAGGAAATCGACCGCTTTCTTCGTCTCGTGCTTCGAAAGCCAGCTTTCAGCTTGCACCAACCGGGCGTCCAGGTTTTCCGGATCACGGCTAAGAACGTTTTGCAGTAGTTGAAGCGCCTCGTCGTACTTTTTTTCGCTGTTGGCGATCTTCGCCAGAATCGACCAGGCAGGAAGCAGGTCGGGTGTCTGCTTGGTGACTTTTTCAAGAAATGCCTTGGCCTCCGCCAAAGCGCCGGTTTGCACTTTGAATTGAGCGAATTTCAGCTTTTCCGCCGACCGCGGTGGCGAGAGCGTTGCCGCCTTTTCAAACTCTGCCCCAGCCTTCTCGACGTCTTTCTTTATGAAATACAACGTACCAAGTGCGGAATGGACTGCTGGCAAATTAGGGTCGGCGGCTGCCGCACGTTGCACTGCAGCTTCGACCCCGGCAATGTCGGATTTCTTTCCCGCGATCCCAGCCGAGGCCAGATAATAATCGGCATTATCATGGTGCGGAAACTTTTGCAGTTCCTGCTCAGCGGCGGCGACATCCTCCGGTTTTTGCGCTGCGTCGACCAGGATGAAAAGCGCCTGACCACTGTCGGGGGCCTTCTCGAGAACTGTCATCGCCTCTTTGCGTGCATCTGCCGCGCGGCCCATCGCCAGATAAACGCGAGCCAGCTTCAAATGATTGTCGACATTGTTGGGTGCCAACTCAGTCGCCTTAACCAGGAATGCTCCCGCTCGCAAAGGCGCACCTTCGTCCAACCACATCGCGCCGATCCGCCCGTAGGCGTTCGCATCACTCGGATCGACTTTGAGCACGTTCAGATACGCAACCTTGGCTTTGTCGTACGCACTCGCTTTGAAGTAATCTTCGCCTCGCTTCGCATATCGTGCCTTTTTCGCCGCGGGCGTGCAGCTCACGATCGTCGTCGCGACGATGGCCAACACGAGCGCGCGTGAAAAGAAATTACTTAGTATTTGCATGGTGAATCTTATGTTAGTCGTTGATGTGTGACCATCGTGTGTCCAGTCTTATCAGAAAATGGGACATATTTTCCATCATCCAGATTAATTACTAGCGAGAAATGCTAGGCTTTTCCATCAACTCGTCATTGCGCCGTCATTACATCAAGCGTTAACAACGCTAGCCTTCAACAGAATAATTGTGGCCGTTCGCGATGAATGGCCACTTTTGCTTTGTGCCCCCGGCAACCAACCGACGACGGATCACCATACAGGCTATAAAACTTGTAAACTGACAGGAAATCTTACGATAGCCTCTGATTTCAATGTAAACCTCTGCTAAGCAACACGATTGCCTTTTGCAACGTTTCCCAAGGCGTTATTTTCCGTCGGATTTTTTAACATTCTCAGCATAATTAAGAAAACATGTAAAAACCTGACCTTAAAAAAATTTCCCGTGGGCATTATTTTGGCGTGAAACATGTTATGCGTTTTAACCAAACTATTTTACCGAATCAGAAAGGCGTTGGCCCATTACCTGCTCCGGATGGGTTTTACCTGCCAACAGACAAAATTAGTTACTAAATCAAATCATACAAAACAACAACCAAAAAAAACAATCCCTATGAAATTCTTAAAATACGCAACATTAATCGGGGCCGTCTGCGCGGCGTTCGCGATGCAGCCAGCCAAAGCAGACACCTTCACCTCTTCCATCGATACTCCGAATGATGCCATCTCCCCCTTCACCGGCCCGTACGGCAGCGTGCTGGTCGATTTGA
>QHRO01000208.1 GCA_003220155.1 Verrucomicrobiota bacterium | reverse complement strand
AGTTTGCGTGTCCATCGGGACTTTTTGCTCAAGATACTTTGCCGCTTCTTCTAACGAGAATTGGCCGAGCGCCAGTTTCACATCTACTTCCACCCGGAGCGTGCGCAGCCGCATGAAATTGTAAATAATCTCGCGCGTGTGCGGGCTGTCATCGAACAAACCATTCTGCAGCATCATTTCCTCGGCGTAAAAACCAATCCCTTCGTTGGCCCCCGAGTCATAATAATGCCGCCGAATTGGGTCTTCGTGCTTCCAGGAAAGGCAAAGTTGAAAATAATGTCCCGGAATTCCTTCGTGAACGATGATCGGCCGCGGATCTTGTGCCGTCGCACGCCAGAAGTAACCGAGGTCCCCGGAAGGCTCGCTCACATAACGAATGCAATTCTCATTCAATCGTGACGGTGAAGTGAAATCGTCGTTTTCGCTAAAGCCCAGAACACGCAAATATTCTGGCATCGGAAGTAGGGTATAATGCTGCAACCAACCCGGCACGGTAAGAATCCCGTGTTTGTCGAGGAACTCGCGAATCTTCGATTCCTTAGCGGCCGCATCTTTTATCCAGCTATCAATGTCCTTCGCAAGTTGAAGTGGCGGGACATTTTTGTTGCGTTCTTTCTCATAGCTTTCAAACGCTACCGCCCGATTCCATTCCTGTTGTCCCATCGCCAAAATTTGTTCGGGCGAATAAGGGTAGAGAGCGACGTTTTTGAGAAAGAAAACGTAGGCGTCACGCCCGAGCGCGGTCTCGTTTGGCGACGACGGCAGTCGGTCCTGCAACGTTGCTCGAAAACGTTCCAGCGCATCAGCCGCACGATTCGTTGCCCCAGTCAATTCGATTTCGCTCAAGGTGGTGACGGGACGTAACGACGTCGCCATTTTGCGCAATCGTTCCCGCACCCTCTCCAGCGCTTGAACTGCCACGGTCACGAACGGCGCCGGTGTTTTGTCGAGATTTTCAGAACCTTGCTGCAAGATCGACGGAACGTTTTCGATACGCGTTAAAATTTCCCGGCTGCGTGCCTCGTCGTATGGTGCGGGAACCGTCAGCGCTTCGACGATCGGGGTGAGAGTTTGCTCGATGTAAAAATTCGGATCGCGTTTCCAGCGGGGATTCACCTCCAATTCCCAGTGCACTCGCGACAAGGCAGAACCGATTAGTCGGTAATCAACCTGCTGCGGCACCGGCCAACCGCCCGCATCGATTTTCTGGTAGCGCGCGTCGAAATCTTTCAGATCGCGGCTACGCTTGTCGATTGCGGCCGCTGACCAATCGCGCACTCCGCCCGGACGCTCGAGCCGGTTCACGTCGTCGCCGGTAAACGCCGCATATTTCGCGCGCCAACTCCAAAAGTCGCTCGCCAGCTTGTCAAGCGTGTCTTCGATCGGGATTGCTGACGGGGTCTGTCCGCAGATGCCGCGCGGCAACAGCAGCAGAAGAAGAACCAGGAACTTTCGCATCGTTTCCGCCGATTTGTCGGAAACTTGTTTCGTTGTCAACCTCCGCCGCCGTTTCTTAGCAGCGGCGTTTCTTGAATTTTATCGGAATAGCGAGCCAACGCTTCACGGAAAACGCGCGTCAGATTCGCGTCATGCCAGATGATCATGTCAGTGTCGTTCTTCTTATGATTATCGTTCTGCCAGCCTTCGTTCCACCAGCAAAAGCCAATAATGGCGGGCCATTTCTCCGAAAAAATGTCTGCGAGGGCACCGCGCGCCCATTCTGCGGCATCGCAATGTTTGTTGTGCAAATCACAACCAAACTCCGCGATGAGGATTGGTTTGCCCGGTGCGATTTTGAGCAAACGAGGGTATGCCTCACGCATCTTAAAGGCGAAATTTTCCGCGCCACCTTCCATTCTCGGTGTAGTCGGACCATAAGCACTCAGCGCCACCCAATCGCAATATTTTTCGCCCGGAAAATAATTTTCGAAGGAGTTCCACTTTTGCTCCGGCTCATCCAGCCAGTTCACGTGCCAGATCCATTGCAAGTTGTCCGCGCCTTCCGCCCGCATCAGAGCAACGATGCGACGGTATGCGGTAATATATTTCGCTGGTCCAACCTTGACGCCACCGTTCCATTTGCCATTCCAACTAAACCATTTTCCGTTCGGCTCCGTTCCCCATTCGATTAGTAACGGGGTGCCAAAATCTTTCGCCCCACGCGCCCAAGCACGGAGATCGTCGTCAAAATCTCCTGCGATAATCTTATCGAGCGAAAAGAATTTCTCGCCGTGAAGCTGATCGACATCGGATCGCAACATTAGGCGCACGTACGGGATCTTTCCCAATTGGCGAATCCACGAACAAATTGCTTCCGGAAATTTGCGTGACTCAAACCAATTATCGGAAAAATAAATCCAGGCCGCCTTGGTGCCGACCGTCTCTTCATAACGCTCGACGTCCTGCGGAGTGACATCGTGCTCGGTCGGATCGTGCGTGTCGGTTCCTATCCCGCCGAAATAAAATCCGTGATAGAGTTTTCCCGGCGGCGGCGGTGCGACGGGACCGGCAAGAGCTGTGAGTGCTGCAAACGTCAGCCCGAGCGCAGCGCAGCACAGTCGAGGGATCCCGCCGCGCGACGAAATGCCACCACAACGCAAACTCTCGCCGTCACTCGACATGACCGCACTGTAGCGGCACTCTATGACTGCCGAAACTCATACCGGACGACGGTCATCCGCCTCCGTCCACTCCGGCGAGACGAGTAGACCGCCGCTACAGATTGCTCGGGATGAACGCTAAGTCGCCATCGTGTCGCGAAATAGCTTGATGCGGTCGTGCGCGCTTTGCACTTCGGCATACTGACGCAAAATAATTTCGCGCACCGGTGCGGCGAGATTTTCCTCTACCATCGCCTCCTCGTACTCCTTGACCGCCGAATCTTCGCCTCGCTCGCACTCTGCCAGGATGGCATGATCGTCGTGTTTCGCGATGGCGGATTTAAGATTGATCCAAGCCCGATGCATCGCACCGGCCACGCTACCGCTGTCCTCGGGTTTGCTTTCCCCGAGAGCCACGGCCTGGCTTTGCAATTCCCCGGCAAAACGGGCACGCTGCAGCGAATACTCGTTGAAAAGCGACTTAAGTTTCGGATCTGCCACTGCTTCAGCTGCCTGACGAAAACCTTCCTGTCCGTCTTTCAGCGTTTCGATGAGATCGTTGATTGTCGAGATTGTTTCCTTTTGTATAGCCATACCACCGTTTCGCGCGCGGTTCGCATTTCGCGTTCATCATTCCTTGCACGATCTGCGGTAGGTCGTAATTTTTCTTATGAACAAAAAAGGGAAAGACTTAACAAAGGAACCGCCGCGCAGTCCGAAAACGCGGGTGGGCGGCTACGCCATTCTGGGGCGCACGATCGATAAATGCCGTGCGCTGCTTTGGAGCAACATCGGCGAATACCATTTCGATTGTCCGCTCGATAACATGCTCTTCGGTTTCAAGGGCATTAAGGGCGATGATTTCAAAGCTTTCGTCGAGACCGGCGCAAGCGATGACGAAATTACGAAATGGGTCGATCGCAACGGCACTCCGAAAAGCGAAGAAGAAAAGCGAGCTTGGAGTGAGGAAGTGATGAAAGAGAATCCTTACTACAACCCAGAGAAACGTGATTGGTACGTCGAACAATTGCAACCGCTCGGCCTCGATCCGAAAACGACGCCATTGTTCGATTGGCTGGAAACCGACGACAAAGTGAGCTATAAAAAAGCGGCGTAAACTAAGGACAACAATTCATTGGAAGGGGCGCGCGTTGTCGCGCCCCCTTTTTTTTGGAAAACGTCCAGCACTCGGTCGAGGGATCCGCTTATGAAGCCTTTAAGGTCACGTCACGGGATCCCTCGGCTTTGCTCGGGATGACGGAGTCCGGCGTAGCCTCGTTCCGGCTTCCAAAAACGAATTCTCGTTGATGGATAGTTCAATCAAAAGATGGGCATTTCACTGAAACCACAGCACTTGAATCGCTATCGTCAGATCGGCTGGCTATTAGCGAAATACGGACATTCCGACTTGGTCAAAGAAACGGGCCTTGAGGAAACGCTGACGGCTGAAGAACGCGTAACGCCTAAGGAAGAGGCCAAAGCAGACGAGCTGGCCGCGGATTTGGAGAAACTGGGGCCAACCTTTATTAAGCTCGGGCAATTATTGTCCACGCGTGTGGAATTGCTGCCACGCGCTTATCTCGATGCCCTCTCCCGTTTACAGGACGAAGTCGAACCGTTCGGTTTCGGCGAAGTCGAGAAGATGGTGACCACTGAGCTCGGAGTCAGAATGTCGAAGGCATTTTCCGATTTTGAATCGAAACCGATGGCGTCGGCTTCGCTCGGGCAAGTGCACCTCGCTCGTTTGCGCGATGGCCGGCCGGTGGCAGTGAAAGTGCAGCGCCCGAACATTCGCGAGCAGATGGTGGAAGATCTCGATGCCCTGGGCGACATCGCAGAGTTCCTCGATAACCACACCGAGTTCGGCCAACGCTACGAGTTCACCCGCATGCTGGAGGAGCTGCGAAAAAGTTTAATGCGTGAGCTCGATTACCGGCAGGAAGCCCACAACCTGACGGCTATTCGCGAACAGCTCAAAGATTTCCCGCACCTCGTCGTCCCGGCGCCGATCTCGGATTACAGCACGTCGCGAGTGCTGACGATGGAATACGTTCCAGGCATTAAAATCACGGAGATGACTCCGTTGGCGCGAATGGAGTTCGATGGCGAGATGCTGGCCGAAGAACTTTTTCGTGCCTATCTCAACCAAATTCTGGTGGAGGGATTTTTTCACGCCGATCCGCATCCGGGGAATGTTTTCCTGACGCCGGATCATCGCATCGCATTGCTTGATCTTGGAATGGTCGGGCGGATCATGCCGCGTTTACAGGAAGATTTGTTGCAATTGTTGCTCGCAATTTCCGAAGGTCACGGCGAGGACGCTTCACAAATCGCGATTAAAATCGGTCAGCCCCGTCGCGAGTTCGATCAAACGGAATTCAGCCGCCGCATCTCCGAAATCGTAGGGCAGCAAAAGACGGCCACGGTCGAGCAAATGCAGGTGGGCCGGCTCGTTCTCGAAGTGACCCGATGCGCAGCGGAATCCCAGATTCGCGTTCCGCCCGAACTAACAATGCTTGGCAAAACCCTCCTCAATCTCGATCAGGTCGGCCGAACGCTCGCGCCTCAGTTCGATCCGAATGCGTCTATTCGCCACAATGCGGCCGAGATTTTACGGCAGCGAGTGGTCAAAACTTTATCGCCCGGAAATTTATTCAGTGGGATCCTCGAAGCAAAAGACTTGGTTCAACGATTGCCCGCACGCTTGAACAGATTCTTCGATGCGTTGGCCAATAATGAATTCAAGGTCTCAGTCGATGCCATCGACGAGAAAACATTAATCGTTGGATTCCAAAAGATCGCGAACCGGATCACTGTTGGACTAATCATTGCAGCCCTGATTGTCGGCGCCGCGCTGCTGATGCGGGTGGAAACGAATTTCCGCATCTGGGGTTATCCCGGGTTGGCCATTATATTTTTTCTTTGCGCCGCCGGCGCGGGGATTGTTCTGCTTTTGAACATTCTCTTCTACGACAAGTCAAAGGGTGATTGAACGGCGCGAGACTTTGAATCCAAACCGGCTTCTGGTTTCGTCAAACCGACGACTCTTCTTATGAAAACGACCCTGTTCGCGTTGATCTCATTTCTCGCCGGTGGTTTTCTTTCCGCTCAAACACCAGGGCCGTCACCGATCTCGAAAATCCCGCCAAAGATTCCAGTCCGCGATTTTTTCCGCAATCCGGTCAGCCGCGCCTACGATCTTTCCCCCGACGGTCAGACCATTTCCTTTCTGCAACCGTGGGAATCGCGCCTCAATATTTTTGTGCGCCCGGTCGGCGGCGGTGAGGCGCGTCGATTGACCTCGGAAAAAGACCGCGACATTCAGGAATATTTTTGGAAAGGAAACGATTTCGTCATTTATGGCATGGATGATCGCGGAGATGAAAACTTTCATCTCAAGCGCGTGAAGGTGAAGAGCGGCGAGGTGAAAGATCTGACGCCATTTCCAAAAGTTCGCTCTGAATTGGTCGATGATCTGGAAGACGTTTCCGAAAATGAAATCCTTTTCCGGATGAACAAACGCGATCCGAAGGTTTTCGATGCTTTTCGCCTGAACGTGCCAACCGGCGAAATGAAACTGGTGGCGCAAAATCCCGGTAATATCGACCGTTACATCAGCGATCACGCCGGCAAGATTCGCGCTGCCGTCACCACTGACGGCGTGAACACGAGCCTGCTGACGCGGCCGGACGAGACTGCGCAATTTAAGACCGTGCTAACAACGAATTTCCGCGAGCAATGCGCCCCGCAGTTTTACACCTTCGATAACAAAGCGATTTATGCCAGTTCGAACATCGGCCGCGACAAATCGGCCATCGTGGTGATCGACCCCGAGACTGCGAAGGAGACGCAGCTCGTTTACGAAAACCCTGAGGTCGATGTCGATAGCCTGGCTTTTTCGAAGAAACGAAAGGTACTGACCCTTGCCTCGTTCGACACCTGGAAACTCGAGCGTCATTTCTTCGATCCTGAAACGGAATCCATCTACAAAACGCTCTCTGACAAATTGCCGGGATACGAAATCGATGTCGCCGCTCACGATAAAGCGGAAGAGAAGTTCATCGTGGTGGCGAACAACGACCGGACGCCCGGCTCGCGCTATTTGTTCGATAAAAAATCAGGTCAACTAACGAAACTGGTGGATGTCGCTCCTTGGTTAAAAGAAGAGCAACTCGCGCCGATGAAAGCGATCAACTTCAAAACACGCGATGGGCTAACGATTCATGGATACCTGACGCTGCCGCTGGGACGTGAGCCGAAAAATTTGCCGGTGGTAGCGAATCCACACGGCGGCCCGTGGGCGCGGGATGTCTGGAATTATAATCCGGAAGTGCAATTTCTGGCCAACCGGGGCTATGCCGTGTTGCAGGTGAATTTTCGCGGCTCGACCGGCTATGGGCGGAAATTCTGGGAATCATCGTTCAAGCAATGGGGCCGCACCATGCAAGACGATATTAGCGATGGTGTGCAATGGCTGATTGAGCAAGGGATTGCCGATCCAAAACGGCTCGCGATCTACGGCGGCAGTTACGGGGGTTACGCCACGCTGGCAGGGGTGACCTTCACCCCCGATCTCTACGCCGCCGCGGTCGACTACGTTGGCGTTTCAAATCTGTTTACGTTTCTGAACACGATCCCGCCCTACTGGAAACCATATCTCGACATGTTTCATGAGATGGTGGGTGATCCGGTAAAAGATAAGGATCTCTTAACCGCAACCTCACCAGCATTGAATGCGCAGAAAATTAAGACCCCGCTCTTTGTCGCCCAAGGGGCGCAGGATCCCCGGGTGAACAAGGCAGAGTCAGATCAGATCGTAAATGGATTGAAGAAGCGCGGCATCGATGTGGAATACATGGTCAAGGAGAACGAAGGCCACGGGTTTCATAACGAAGAAAACAAATTCGATTTCTACGAAGCGATGGAAAAGTTCCTCGACAAACATTTGCATCCCGAGACTTCAGCTGCTTCGAGCGCGACCAGCTCAGGATCGGGCTAATGGCAGCAGCAGTTTAGAAGTGGCATCGGCATGCTTGCCGATGAGACATGCGCTGGAGCGCGTGTCAGGAGCATGTCGATCTAAGTTTTGATCAAGGGCGGCGGCTGATCTTCCGTTATTCCGGTGTCGACGCCACCGCGCAATTTGCTATGACCTACGCCGTAAAGGAAATAAATCAGCAGACCAATTCCGAGCCAAACAAAGAAGCGGATCCAAGTCTCCAGGGGCAGGCTTAGCATCAGCACGAAGCAAAATAAGACCCCGAGACTTGGAAACACTGGACTCATTGGAACGCGGAACGGGCGAGGCCGATTCGCGTCGGTCCGCCGCAAGATGATGACGCCGAGGCAAACAAGAATGAAGGCGAAGAGTGTTCCGATGTTTGTTAGGTCAGCCAACGAACCAATATCAACGATCGCGGCGACGCCCCCGACAAAAACACCCGTCCAAATGGTGGTGATGTGCGGGGTCCGAAATCGCGGATGAATGCGGGCAAAGTATTGCGGGAGCAAACCATCGCGCGCCATCGCCATAAAAATGCGAGGCTGGCCTAGCTGAAAGACAAGTAGGACTGAGGTGATACCGGCGAGCGCGCCTGCGCTGATGAGTGCTTGCGCCCAAGCTCTACCTGCAAATGCTGTTGCGACTGCCGCCGGATCGCCAAAATAAGTGGTATATTTTCTCATCCCCGTAATAACGGCCGCCATCAATACATAAAGCAGTGTGCAGATGATGAGGCTCGCGATGATGCCAATCGGCATGTCGCGCTGAGGATTTCTTGTTTCCTCCGCCGTCGTGGAAACAGCATCGAATCCGATGAAAGCAAAAAAAACAATGGCGGCGCCGCTCATAACGCCACCGATGCCGGTCGGGACAAAAGGATGCCAATTGGTCGGGTGAATCAGAAATGCTCCAAACGCAATCACGAAAACGACGACTGAGACTTTCGTAATTACAATGACGTTATTTGTGCGCGCGCTTTCACGAATTCCGTAGATCAAAAGCCAGGTCACGGCCGCAACGATCAGCAGTGCCGGAAGATTGACTGCAATGGCGTGCCCGGCGATGACCGGAAGCGTCGTCGAGGAATAATTTGTCAGCGCCTCACCACCCTGGTCGATAATCGTATTGGCCGTTTTGTAGTCGTTGACCGCCCACAACGGAAATTTCAGTCCCAGGAGACTGCCGCACAGCCTGACGAAATAACCCGACCAACCCACAGCCACCGCCATGTTACCGACGGCGTATTCGAGAATGAGGTCCCAACCGATGATCCAGGCGATGATTTCGCCGAGCGTTGCGTACGAATAAGTATAGGCAGAGCCCGAGACCGGAATCATCGAGGCGAGCTCGGCATAACAGAGGGCGGCGAACCCGCAGGCAACGGCGGCCACCACGAACGAAAGCATCACCGCCGGACCTGCACCGGGCCGGCCAAACACGAGCGGCGCGTCGGTCGCCCATGATTGAATGAAATTCATTATGGGCGTTTTCCAAACCGACGCTGCCAATTGTTCGCCGGCGGCCGCAGTCCCAGCCAAGGCGAAAATTCCAGTTCCAATGATCGCCCCGATACCAATGCAGGTTAGAGCGAATGGACCGAGAACGCGCTTCATCTGCCGCTCCGGCGTGGCGGCCTCCGCGATCAGGTGATCAGGATTCTTAGTGCGAAAAAGAGTATTCATTGCCTTGATCGTTCCGCGTGTTTACGCAAGCCATTCCCGCTGCATCGTGGCACTCCATTCTTGATTCGGTCAACGTTTAGTTTATGCGCCCCTCTTTTTGGCCTGCGATTAGCTACAAAAAAGGCATATGCCCGACGTGTTCACAATGAACTGTGTCGCTGGCGTTGTCTTCAGCGCCTTCGGCTTCATTGTCTTCACCTATGGCAAACGAATGGGCTACTGGACGCCGATGCTTTGCGGTCTCGCATTAATGCTGTTGCCGCTCTTTGTGGCCGATGTTGCTTTGCTTGTCGGCAGCACGCTTCTGGGAACGGCGGCAATC
>QHRO01000323.1 GCA_003220155.1 Verrucomicrobiota bacterium | reverse complement strand
CGTATCATTTCACTCGATCCAGCCCGCAGGCTACCGCGGCTGATTCGTGCTCAAATCGAAGTAGACCGGCGCGCGGACACACGGCCTTTGCGTGCTGCAATTCAAAAGATCCTGACCAATGAACCGGGGTCAGAGAGAGATCCATTTGTGGCGGCGTATCGGCTGGATGTCGCTTTTTATGATCGCGATTTGGACGCTGCTGGCAGCCTTGTAGCGGCGGCGGCTGGCGGAGACTTTGCCCAGTCGACCGCAGGTCGTGAATCTGGACTTCCTGAGAAGGATGGGCGTGACTTCTTGCTGGGTATAATAGCTCGCTTGAAAGGAGATGTTGGGACTGCGCGAGCTGCGTTTATGAAGGCGCGCACAGAGACGGAGGAAGAGCTACGCGTTCATCCTGATGACATGGATCTACTTTTTAGTCTCGCGCAGATCGATGCACTCTTGGCAAGAAAGCAAGAGGCGTTGAGCGAAGGCCGGCGCGCAATGGAACTGGCGCCCACCGCACAAGAAGCAGTGTTCGGGTGGTGTCCAACTGAGGTATGTGCAACAAGGTCCTTTGCCATGATTTGTGCCCGGGTGGGAGAAACTGATCTGGCGCTCGAGCAACTTGAAGCCCTCACCAAAACTCCAGGCGGCCCAAGTTATGGCGACCTCCGACTTGACCCAGGTTGGGATTCCCTCCGTGGCGATCCGCGCTTTGAAAAAATCGTCGCCTCCTTAGCGCCGAAAGAAACGGTTTCCAAATAACGGCTGGTTTTCTCTCGGTAGCGCAGCGCTCCGTTGCAGGCGAGCCCTTTTCGGGAATCAGGTCAGTTCTGGTTTAACTCCGAGCGCACTCGCGAGCGGGCGATCCAACTTGGCGAAGCCATTTTTTGCGTAACCTCGCGCGCTTGTGCCGGCGGCGATACCGCCCGCCGGCTCCTGCGCAAGTGGCCATTCTGAGAGGTTTCTAGAACTTCTTAGTCAACTGCAGATACACGAAGCGGCCAAGATTGTCGTAGTAAGAGCCCGGATAATTGATCGCGTTCTGGAGCTCGAAGCCAAATGCCGTTGGCGGGCGCTGACCGAAGATATTGTTCACACCCACGGTTATCCGGGTGTTGTTGAGCAAATTTTTCCAGCACGGCATGGAATAAGCAACTGATTGCTCGGGACTGCCGCCAGAGACAGCCGCCTCTACAGCCTTGCTATCTTTTGAGTAGCCGGGCACCGGCGTCATTTCCGCCGGAGCCGTGCAGGTAATCTCGTATGAAGTTTGCGCGTCAAAGAACCACGTGTGCGGAACATAGTGTTGCTTCCAATGTCCATCGAACTTCTTTGCGTAAATCTCTTCCCAAAAACCATCGGTGTAATGCACAGTCCAGTTCATGTCGAAGTTATGCCACGTCCAGTCCAGGCGCGAGATTCCCTTCCATTTGAACCAGCCCTCGGTATTCCCATAGGTAGGAAAAATCGAGTCAAACCAATCATAGGTGGCGCGTCCGGCCACCTCCCTCGCTTTGCCTCCGAAAAACTGGAAGATGAAAGAATCCAGATACGTCACCTGGGTTAGAGAAGTAAACGTTCCGTACCGGGTCGGCAATTGGTACTGAATGCCCAGATCGACGCCGCGCGCGTTCTCACGACCAGCGTTCTGAAAAGTCGTTCGAACGAAGATCACCTGGTTCCCCGTGGGATCGAGAACCACCTGTTCACCGGGCGGTAAATGGCCGCTAATAAACTGGCCCACCACCAACTGTGGCCCAGGAATGTTGGGGACGCCTTCGCGCTCGATGTCCCAAAGATCGATCGTGACCGTCAATTGGCCCGTTGTAATCCACTTGGGTGTATAAACCACGCCGCCGGTCCAGTTGCGTGAATGTTCCGGCGTCAGCAACGGATTGGGATCTATCTCGAATCTGGTGTCCTCGTTCACGTTGCCGTGGTAAGAAGTCGGCACCAATCCGAAGAACCTGAATCCAAACAGGGCAGCAAGTCCTGGTTCGCGGAAGCCTTCGCCCCACGTACTGCGAATGGTCAACTGCTCATCGAACGGTTGCCAGCGCACACCCACTTTGGGAACGAGTGTGTTGGTGTCATTATTCTTCCAATATTCAAAACGCGCCGCTGCGCTGAACTCCAGCGAATGGAATCCAGGCACGCGCATCGCCGGGGTGAAGACTGGAATCAAGGTTTCCCCATAGAACGCATATTCTCTGCGGCCGGAATGTGACGAAGGCGACAAGCCTCCACCCAGCACGCCTCCAAGCCGGTTTGCGTCATCCAGATCGGTTGTTTCCGTCTCCCGGCGAAATTGACCGCCAATCGCGAGTCCAACGCCGCCGGCGGGCAAATCAAACAGGTCAGTGGTATAAATGTTCAAATCGACTGTTGCGATTTTGAATGTGTTAATGTCCCTCGGACTAACCCTCGCGAACTCTACCGGTATGCTGTTACTTGGGATCGGATTGTGAAGGCCGTCCCCAAACGGATTAAAAGGAGTGGTCGTTCCAATGTACTGCGCCGAGGTGGGATCGTAGATTGGGTCCGCCGCGTTCATGATGCGATTGAATCGCAAGCCTGAGACACCCGTAAACCGGGAAAGATTCTCGATTTGGTTATAACGGAATGCGCCATCGTAGCCCCAGCTCCCGTTAAACAGCTTGTCGCCTCTTATACCGGCTGTGAGGAGGAACGCCTGGTTTTCGTTATCGATCAAGCGGTCGAATGCGAGCGTGCCGCCCGCGATAATCTGCTGAAACGGATTGAACGGGTTGTAGGCATTTGGAGGCATGCCGACTTCCGCGGCCGTCGGCGTGTTTGGCGGCGTAATTGGAACACCGTTGGCGTCAAGTTGGAATCGGTGATTAGGCGGGACATAGAGTAGAGCGCCTCGCGCTCCCCAAGGGCCGGTACCCACCGGTGCGAGTTCGTCGTGCTGCTTCACGTCGACATAATAAAAGTCGCCGAAAATCCGGAGCTGATCGTCACAGAGCTTGTGCTCGAAAGCGGTATAACCGCCCCAGCGCTCCTGTTCCGGATAAGAGCTGGAGAACGCGTTAAAGTTAAAGCCGGGAAGCAAGGCGAAAGGCCCGCGAACAGGCCTTGGGCTGTAGATCCAGTCGCTTGCCGGAGTCAGTCCGTTCGAAAAATCCGGCGGTGTGCCGAAGATGATTGGCCCCGTCGCGGTGAAGTCGGGTCCGCCTGCCTCTTTGACCACGTCCGCGCTCAACTGAAAATTGTACGGCGTGGTATCTGGGCTCCCGTGCGCATGCGGCGCACCGAACCTCACGTGATTGGAATTGCCTCGGTCGCGATTGAACATTGAATTGTGATGAAAGAAAAAGATGTCGCCGTCGATGCTTGTCTTGTCGTCGCCGGTGCCAAAGAGAATATCGCCACTATAAATGGCAGCGTCCTTGTCCAGGGTGTTGCCATAATACAGACTCAATTGCGCGCCGCGATAATCTTTGTACAGCTTGATGTTAACCACGCCGGCAATCGCAGTGGTCGAAGCGCCATCTTTCAGAATTTCAATGCTTTGCACGGCCGGAAGTGGAATGGTGTTCAAGTCGAAACCGTAGCCCGAATACGGCGTGATACGGCGGCCATCGATTAAAACCAGCGTGGCCCGCCTTTCGAAACCGCGCAATGAGACCGTAGCCACTCCAGTCGCGCCTGCAGCGCCGTTTGCGTTATTTTGAACTGGAACACCGTTCGCATTCGCGATGGGCTGGGTTCTGAGAAGCTCGGCGGTGGTGCGTTCGCCTGATTTGTCGATCAAATCGCGGTTGAGAGTGTACACTGGGTTTGGGCCGAGCTCTTCTGCGGTCGGAATATTCGAACCGGTCACGATCACGCGCTCCACCTCCACAGCGGGAGTAGGCGAAGGCGTTGGTTCCTGTGCCAATACGGTCGAGGCGAGGGGCCAGCAAATGATCGCCCCACTTGAGGCGGCGCACGAAATCAACAAGCCTTTGAATAAAAGCTCTCTTTCCAAGTCCTCTGCCGTTTATCAAATCAGCCGGGGATTAACAAGGCATTATCCGCCTCATCTGCGGTTCAGACAAAAAATCCAAATTTTCCGCGTTATATCTGGCCAGATTTCCTGCAGTACCTGTGTGAAAGGAAATCAAAAGAAAGAAAAACAACAAAAACCCAAACAGAAAGAGAAACAATAACCATGAAAACAAAATTAACTAAAGGAACAAAAGATGAAATCACTTAAATTCTTCAAACCCGCTCTGGCGACCACGCTGGCAATCGTAGTCGGGTGGCTGCTATCCGTCCGGCCCGCCGAAGCTGGTTACACTGTAACCCTGCAGCAAGTCGGGCCCGATGTTGTCGCGACCGGAAGCGGAGCCATTAACTTGACTGGGCTGATTCATGCCGGATATCTCACCTACGGATGGGGTCCCGGGGTGCTCCCAGGTGCCGCGGACGACGGGTGGGGCGGGGTTATTGCCGGGCGCATTTCCACGGGGCCGACGATTGCCGGTAGCGTGGACTCTTATCACTTGGGGCTCAGTGGACCGACGAGTTTCGGGAGCGGTGGCGGAGCGGATGCCAGCAGTGGCAGCGGCGACACGGTCGGGACAGCGGCGGATTGTTCTAAAGATGGATCCGATTGAGACCGCTTTCTCATTGTTCCAAGGGGCTATGTCTCCGGTACTTTTCTATCGGACAGCGCGACCTACAGCGGCAAGACTTTTGCAACCCTGGGCGTAACGCCGGGCACCTATGTATGGGCATGGGGAACCGGAGCGAACCAGAACTTTACGCTTGAAATCCTGACGACTGGGCCTCCGGTCGTCTCAACTAGTCCGGCCACTTTGATCGCCAGCTTTTCAGCCACGCTCAATGGCACAGTTGATCCGC
>QHRO01000322.1 GCA_003220155.1 Verrucomicrobiota bacterium | reverse complement strand
AAACCTGGCAGCAAATGGACCGCTGTAATTGTTACCGCCGCCCTGCTGGCGACCGCGCTGCTTGCATTTCAATTTGTGCGAACACGAAGATCGCCGGCTATCGAGCCGGCAAAACAAACTGCGCCAACCGCGACGCTGGACAAATCAGTTGCGGTGTTGCCATTCGAGAACCTCAGCTCGGACAAGGAGAACGCGTTTTTTGCGCAGGGTATTCAGGATGAAATCATCACCACGCTCTCGAAGATCAGCGGGCTGCGTGTGATCTCGCGCACTTCCACCGCCCGCTACAACAGCGCTCCGGAAAACCTACCCGAGATCGCGCGCCAGTTGCGGGTGAGCAATATGCTGGAAGGCAGTGTGCAGAAGGCAGGCGATCGCGTGCACATCAATGTCCAGCTGATCCAGGCCGATACGGACGCGCATCTGTGGGCGCAAACACTTTCGCCGCAAGAAAAAGCGCGCGTCGAAATCAAGCCGACCGATAACGCCGATGCTTATGTCCTCTACCTCCGAGGTCGCGATTACCAGACCCGCCCTGACAATCTGCTTCAGGACTTCCGGTCAGCGGCGAATCTTTACGAGCAGGCGATCACGCTCGACCCAAGGTTTGCTCTTGCTCACGCACGCCTCTCGGTCGCGACTAGCACCATCTACCATTTCTATCAGCCAACAGAGTCATGGAAACAGAAGGCGAATGCGGAAGCGCTCGAGTCGCTGCGGTTGCAGCCGAATCTCGGTGAAGGCCATCTCGCGCTTGGACTTTATCATTACTACATGGAAGGCGATTACGAGCCAGCGCTGCGTGAACTAGGCCTCGCGGCCCAGGCTCTTCCCAATGATGGTGACGTCGGCCTCTACACCGCCGCAGTGCAACGCCGCCAGGGCCATTTTGCGCAAGCGATTGCCAGCTACCAACACGCCGAAGCAATTGACCCGCGCAACTCCGTCATGCTCTACGATGCCGCGCAAACTTATTTCGGTTTGCGCGACTGGCGGACTGCAGCAGAGAGAATGGACAGAGTGCTCGCGCTTTTCCCCGATTCCTTCAATGTGAAGATACAACGTGCCTACATCCAGTTTTTCTGGAAAGGCAGCACCGCACCGATCAAGGCGGAGCTGCAAACGTTGCCGCCAAACCTTGATCCTGATGGCGTGGTCACTTTTGCGCGCTGGGACGTGAGCCTAATGGATCGGGATGCGGCCGCAGCCGAGAAGGCGCTGGCCGCTTGCCAGCTCGATACTATTGCTTCGCAAACGGGCGTGCCGCTGCCGAAAAGTTATCTGCAAGCTTGTGTCGACCTGGTGCGTGGCGACGCAGGCAAGGCACGGGCGGAGTTCGAGGCCGCTCGGCCTGCTATCGAGAAAATTGTCGCTAATAGTCCACAGGACGGCACGCGGCGTGCGCAGCTCGGACTGCTCTATGCCTTCCTGGGACGAAAGGAAGAGGCGCTGCGGGAAGGACAACGGGCGATGGAGCTGAAACCGATCTCACACGATGTAATCGAGGGTGCGACTGTGGAAGGTTTCTACGCCTTGATACGCACGCAGGTGGGCGAAACCGATGAGGCGATCAGCCGAATTGAGCGCCTCCTGACCACACCTTTCGCGGTCGATTATGCCGACGAAAGCATCACACTTTCGGACCTCCGCCAGCGCTGGGAATGGGATCCGTTACGGAAGGATCCGCGGTTTCAAAAAATCCTCGCGGGGCCTGAACCAAAGACTCAGTACAACTAAAGATCGATTCGACCCGCCTTCATAGGTTTCGGCGTGGCAGGCATAGGCGGCTACAGATTACATTCAGCGATAAATTTCTCTCCGATGTCGAACGCGATTAATGCGGATAACCTGGTCGGCATCAGCAACTTCGTAGATTATACGATAGTCACCGACACGTATCCGCCAATCGTTTTCGCTCCCGCTAAGTTTTCGGCATCCTGGCGGTCGCGGATTCCTCGAAAGCGCGTTAATCGCGCGAACAATTCGATCATGAATTGACTTGGGTAACCGGCGAAGATCTCTTTCGGCACCGCGTTCGAGAAGAATCTCAAACACGCGCTTTGCGGTCAGTCAGATATTCCTCTAACGGCCGATAACGAAGCGGCTTCTTCCGCGCCTTCTTCAGCCATGCGATATCTTCGGCATCTTCTGCTCGCTCGAGGAGTTCTTCATATCGCTTGATAGGCAAAATAACCGAGACCGGTTTTCCATTCCGCGTGATGATCTCCGGTTCAGCCTTTGCCCCTTTCATACGGCCATTGTAGCAGCCTTAAGTCTTCGCGTAAATCTCGGCTCCAGATTCGGTGAGTTCGCAAGCTTTTTGTTCCAGGTCCGCGTGCAATACTTCGTCCTCCGACAGCTTTTGTTCGGCTGCGTACCTTCCGACGTCCTCTGTGATTTTCATGCTGCAGAAATGAAGAGCACGCATCGAACAGAAGTGCGCCGTCTTATCTCCTTCCTGTGCAACGTGTCGTCATGGAACTCGAGCGCAGTTTCCGGGCTAACGCGAGTTGGACCACGTCACCGTCTTACTTAGCTGCTTTTTTGCGACGGGACTTACTCACAGTTGCAGGGGCGCGGGAATCATTCGGCCCGTGCAGGTTTAGAAGCGATTCCATGAGAGATTCTTCACTGCTGGAACACAAACAGAGAACGACAGCTTCCCGGCAACCTTCGCCAGCAAGGTAGGCGTGTCCCATATTGGAGTCGATATAAACCGATTCACCGACCTCAAGCGTCATCGGATCGTAGAATTCGGTATGCAACACTACCCGACCCTCCAGAACATAAGTATATTCTTCCCCGGAATGGCGGACGAGATCCCCAAATTCCTCAAGGCTTTTGACGCGCAACCGCGCCAGAACCGGAATCATGCGTTTTCGGCGCAGTTCCGGACAGAGATAATGGTAGTCGTAATTGCGTGTCTTTACCCGCACTGCATCCGAGAGGCGTCCAATGCTGCGCCGGGCGGTGACGGCAGGCTCGCTTTCGTTTTCGGGTTCAGCAAAAAGCTCGGAGATCGGGATCTTCAGGCGTTGGCTGACCTGAAGTAGCTTATCATATGTTAGAGTAAGCCGGTCATGTTCTACCTTGGCCAGGGTCGAGAGCGGAATTCCGCAACGTTGGCTCATCTGCTTCAGGGTCCACCCTTTCCGAACGCGAAGTGAGCGCAAGCGCGGGCCAATGGTGTGAGTTTTGGGTTT
>QHRO01000321.1 GCA_003220155.1 Verrucomicrobiota bacterium | reverse complement strand
GTCGCATTCCTTTGATCTCGGCCACCGGCTCCGTTCAGATGGGCTTGAACGTTGCGCAAACGGTTCATGGCCGGCTCGGCAAGACAATCATGGAGCTGGGCGGAAACAACGCGCTCATCGTCGCGCCGAGCGCCGACTTGGAAATGGCGACCCAATCGATCTTTTTCGGCGCTGTCGGCACGGCGGGTCAGCGTTGCACCTCGACCAGGCGCGTGATTCTACATGAATCGATTGCCGATAAAGTGCGCAGCAAGCTTTTGGCCGCATACAAAAGTTTGCGGATTGGAAATCCACTCGATCGCGAGACCTTGATGGGCCCCTTAATAGATAAGAGCGCAGTGGAAATGGTGCAGCAGTCCATCCAGCGATTGAAGGATGAAGGCGGCGAAATTCTTTACGGGGGCGAGCGCCTTGACGGCGCGCAATATTCTGGTGGCTGCTACATGGCGCCATGCCTGGCGAATGCGAAACCCGATTTCAAGATTGTCTGTCATGAAACTTTCGGGCCGCTGCTTTATTTGCTGACCTATCGGCAATTCGACGAAGCGATTGCGATCCAAAATGGTGTGCCGCAGGGACTGACTTCAGCGATTTTCACGAATGACGTGCGCGAAGCAGAGAAGTTCCTGAGCGCGGTCGGGAGCGATTGTGGCATCGCCAATGTCAACACCGGCACCAGCGGTGCGGAAATTGGCGGAGCCTTTGGCGGTGAAAAAGAAACTGGCGGCGGACGCGAAAGCGGAAGCGATTCTTGGAAGATGTATATGCGCCGTCAGACGAACACGATCAATTTTTCGACGGAGTTGCCGTTGGCGCAAGGGATTGAATTC
>QHRO01000320.1 GCA_003220155.1 Verrucomicrobiota bacterium | reverse complement strand
GAAACTGGTAACTTCAACGGGATCCGTTCCAGCCTTTGCATGAGCTACGGCGCGGCAGGCGACTTCGCTCGGGATGACGAGAGGTTTGCTACCTAGCCGTCGTTAGCGCAAAGAGTCCATCAAGCTTGTCGGCTGTCTCGATGCTCATAATGCATTTCTGCAACTTCTTGCACTGATCCCTCCCGATAACGTCGCCGCCCAGCGCGGTGAACTTAACCGCAATTTCATCTTCGGTCATGGGATCGCGCGGATCGCCCTTAGGAACGTCAACACGAGTGGAGTGTGATTTGCCATCGTTGGTGGTGATCGTTACGCGACTCGGCTGGAACTTGGGGAACAGCGCTTCGAACTCTTCGTTCGCGACAACTTTCACTTTATCCATGATTGGAATAAGCGCTTTATCCAGCACGCGTTCTTCTTTGAACTGCAACGGCGTCACCATGCCATCGACCAGTCCTGCGGCCATGCAATACGGCAGAGAATGATCGGCCGTTTCCTTTGAGTCGGGCCGATACTTGTGTGGATCCCCCAAAATATCCGCAGCGCGTGCAATTACTTCGACTTTGATTTCCTTAACATCGTTAGCTTTGATCTTGTGTTCCTTGACCGTTTTCATCATGGCGGTCAGCGGCGCGTGACTGAGCGCCTCGACCGGGAAACTCTTCATTCCACAATCGAGAATGCGATAATGAGACTTTTTCGAGTTGGGCAGGTCTTTAACGAACGCCTCGCCGTCGAACGCCGCCGGTTGTCCCTTGTACTGAACATGCTTGAACACGGCAAAAAGTCCTTCCTTGCCATCGATGATGTGCTCGGGCCCGGAAAATCCGTCGCGAGCCAGAAGCGCGCTCTCTGCCCCCATTCGTCCCGCCCACGGATCAACCGTGTTCTTCATGTTGGTCAGCTTCCCTGCCGTCACTGCCCCCGGACAAAATGTTCGCGAAGCGCTGATACCAATGGCGGAAACCATTTGTTCCGGTGTGAGATTGAGGGCCCGGCCGGCTGCGACTGGGGCCGCGAACGCGCTCAAAGTGGCATGATGCCATCCGTACTCGCGCACGCCCGGCCTTCCGATTTCGCAGAACCGCATTTCGATTTCGTAAGCGATGATGGTGGCCAAAATCAGATCCCGACCACTCAGACCTTCGCTTTCACATAACGCGAGCGGCGCAGCGATGAGATCGCTTGGGTGACACGGATCTGCTTTCCAATAGATGTCGTTGTAATCCATCGCGCGAATCATGTGGCCGTTTAAAAACGCGGCATCGACTGGATTGGTCTTGAAGCCCGAGACAAACGCGGTCGCGTTGCCTTTGCCACCCCTCTCGCCACCGGACGAATCTGCCATGGCGGACATTGCCCGGTAATGCTTCAGCAAAATCTTCGCGTCATCCTGCTGACTGCCGCCCAGCGCGCAACCTATGGAATCGAACCAAAATAATTTCGCCGCTTGAATTGCCGCTGGCGAAAGGTCTTTGTACTTAAGTGCGCAAGCCCACTCGGCGATAACGTGCGACAGCAGATACTTCGATTCGGTTGGATTCTGTGACATGATGATCTCAGGTAGTGGTACAGTTTTAAATTGCCGGGTAGCCGTTGGCAACAT
>QHRO01000207.1:9948-23628 GCA_003220155.1 Verrucomicrobiota bacterium | reverse complement strand
CTTTAGTAAAGTAGTGAATATGACCGAATCTTTGGCGGTCTTTGATCAACGGGGTAGCGCGTAAAACCGTTTGCACAGAGAGGTCCAGCGGGATCTGGAAGATCTTGTAGAGGGCTCGCTCCTTGATGGTTCGCAGAAATGAAAAATAATCTTCCAGATGCTCTATTACATCCAGGACCAGAATTACATCAAAAAACCTCTCTGAAATTTTCGTAACATTCCCGAGCTCAAAATGAAGTCTCTCATTAGCCCTGCTCCTGCAAAGTTCGATCGCCTGGGGTGAGATATCAAAACCGAGAAAGTCACACTCCTTATCGAGTCTGTGCTGAAGCTGCTTGAGCACTTCACCCGCCCCGCAACCCACTTCGCAAATTGTTCTAGGAGCAATCTTATGGCGATTGATCATCCGCAGCACGTGTTCTGCTTTCCAACAAGATTCTTCCGTGTGCCAGAGCGGATTCTTCTCCAGATAACTAGACGTTGTATAAAACTCAGCGGCGGTGTTACTCATGATCCTTTTCCATCTAATTAGTTGTCATCAACAATCAAGCGCCGCCACGCAGCACGATCAAGTCCGCTTAGGGTAGCCCCAAGGCTGTGACCATGAGCGGACCCGCCTTTTCTTTCTTTGTTTCGTCACAAGTAACGGCGCGCAAGCGCGAGGCTTTGTTGCGTTCCGTTGACAATCTGACGTTCTGATTAGGGCGCGCAAGCTCGCTAATGTTTTCGCGTTATAGGATTGGTGACAAAGAGTTCAGGAGGGCAAAACGCTAGATTTATGAGTCCCCTGCTCTAACCGCTGAGCTACAGCCCCGCTTGCTTGAAACGGCCCGCGCCGGTTCGAGTCCGGCCATCGGCAATCTTCCGGCGCGGATTTCATTCTTGCGCATCAGCTGCGTAAAACATAGTATTACGGTATGACCAAAACGATTTCCAAGATCGGCAATTCTCAGGGAATTATTTTTGACGCGGCGTTGATGGATCTGGCGCGAGTCAAAGTGGGCGATCAAATGACAGTTACCGTGCATGAGGGAGGCTCGATTGTTTTGACTCCGGTCCGGCCGGTTCTGGACCGTGCGAAAGCTGGCGCAATGGCAAAGCAGCTGATTCGGAAAAACGCGGCGTTGTTTAAACGACTTTCGTGAAACGGCCGCTTACGCATTTAACTGCGTCGGCGGTGAAAGCGATTCATACCGAAGTGCGCGCGGTGCACGGTGGATCGGCTGGCATTCGTGATGAAGCCTTACTCGAGTCGGCTGTGGCTGCCCCGCAGGCGACCATGATGGGACAGCCGCTTATCACCGATGCGATTGAAATCGCGGCCGCGTATCTTTTTTACATCTGCCGCAATCACGCATTCATCGATGGGAATAAGCGGACCGCATTAGCCTCGTGTTTGGTCTTTCTCCAATCGAATGATTTGTTGCCATTGGCGAACTTGCCTATCGACGAATGGGAAGGACTCGTCCTCGATGTGGCGTCCAGCAAAATTGACCGCGAGCAAACCACTCGTCGGCTTCGGAAATTAGTGCGCAAGTTGGCTTGATCTCGCCGCGGGGTTTCCTGGAGACTCAAGCGCAAATGCAGCCTCTGTTTATTCCGGTAATTCTTGGCACCGCGCGCAAAGGGCGGCGGAGCGAAAACGCGGCACGTTTCGTTTTCGAAGAAACGAAGAAGCGTGCCGGTGTGGAAACTGAATTCGTGGACATCTGCAAGATTCCGATGCGGCTGGATGATGCCGGAGAACAGATGAAGGATCCGGCATTCTCCGATCTGGTGAGGCGGGCAGACGGATTAATTCTGGTGGTGCCGGAGTACAATCATGGTTACCCCGGGTTGCTGAAGCATGCCCTCGACATGAACCTCGAAGAATACATCCATAAAGCCGTGGGGATTTGCGGCGTTTCGGCTGGTCCTTTCGGCGGCGCGCGCGTAATCGAGGCGCTTCTGCCGGTGATGCGCGAACTCGGGCTCGTCGCCATCTTTAACGACGTTAATTTTGGACATGCCGCCAAAATTTTTGGCGAAAATGGAAAGCTCCTCGATGAAAGTTTCGTCGGACGGACTGCCAAATTCCTCGATGAACTGATTTGGATGTCGCGCGTGTTGCGTTACGGCCGCGAGAGCGTTGCCCCGGCGTAGCGCGATCCGGCATCGCCGATGCCGGCTACGGTTCGCCTCTTCGAGTGCAGGTGAAAGTTAAAGTGTAAGTGCAGGTGCTGCTTAAGGTGCCGGCGCGATTGGCACATCGAGCACGCTGGCGTGTTCAGCATCGTGCAGAATTCGGATATGCGCGGTGCGCGCATCTTTCGCGGTCTCGTTCGCCACCACGCCGCCGGAGTTATAATTTTTCTCGAAAAAGATTGAGTTGGGCGCCGTCACTACCAGTCGGAGTCGGCTGCCTTTCGCGATGCGTCGGGCGATGAAAAGGCCAGGGTTGAAGTCGCAGCGCACGCTTTCGCCCAACTTGACCAGCTTCTCTTGCCGAACCGAGTCGCGATAACGCAAGCGCCGGACATCGCTCCACAGCGCGATGCTGGTGCCATCGGCAAGAATTTCATCAAGTTCGGCCGTGATATCGGTGTCGGGCACTTCAGGGGAAATCCACAGTGTCAACTTTGGGCATCCGAGGAGCGTCGTTTCCTTCGAGGCCGGATCGCTATGATAAACAAGCCCGTCCTTGCCGATGCTAAGGGCGCGGCGCTGGTCAAGTCCGGCCGTCTTTTCGTTGTCCACATTCTCCACTTCTTCGCCGCGATGAACATCTAACGGGTCGTAGATGTATTCGTCCGCACCGGTAGCCGCCGGTTTTTCGCTCAAAGTCCCGGAGTGAAAGACGCCATTCCCTCCACCATCGGTGGCGTCCAGATAAAGCGAGTGATGGTTCGCCGTCAGCTTGTCGAAATCCTCGGCGTATTTCCATTCGCCGTTTGCTCCGCTGTTTCCAGGGGCTAAAAAATAATAGGCGACGCGATCTTTGAGGAAGTCCGGTTTAGTGCCGGATTTCGTCGTCCAGTCGTACCATTGCCGATGCAGGTCGTTCAGATCGATGACAGCGGCGCCGCCTAATTTCACTCCGCCGACTTCATCCGTGGGTGTGCGAGTGCCGGCATGGTCCCAGGGCCCGATGATCAGAAAATGTTTCGCCCGGGTTTCGGCGGATGCGTTTGCCAGATGATCGCGATAGAAGGTGAGCGCGCCTAATTCGTCGCCGTCATATTGTCCGGTGATGGTGAGAAGCGGTAGCGTAATCTTGGCGAATTGCTCGCGCGTTGGCACCATGGCGTCGTAATAGGCATCGACCATTGGATGACCCATTACGCGCTGAAAATTCGCTGACGGATTACCGATGAAACTATCCAGGGTTTTAAAGGGAATGTATTGCTTGTACGCGTCGAGAAATTTCGCGCGCCAAAATTTCGAATCGGCAAACAGATTTTGCTGGCTGGCGCGACCGCTCGTGAGGGTGAACCATTGCGTGTCGTACGGGATGCCAACGTTATTGGTGAACGGAAAATCTAATCCCGGATGTGCCGCCGCCGCCGGTACAATCGTGGTGAGGTGTGGAGGCAATTCCTTGGCCGTCGCCCATTGATCGAATCCGGCGTAGGAACCGCCCCACATCGCGACTTTGCCGTCACAAAACGGCTGTTTCGCGAACCACTCTACCACGTCATGACCATCACGCGCTTCATTAGCGAACGGTTCGAAGTCGCCACCGGAATTTCCGCGTCCGCGGACATCGACTAGGGCAAAGGCATAGCCATATGAAGCGAAGTAGGCGGCGCGGGCATGGTAACTGTCGGAAATGTACGGCGTGAGGGTGAAAATGACTGGAGTCCGGCCGGCCGTAGCGTTCGCTGATTTGGGAAGATAAAGGGTGGCATTCAATTCCACCTTATCGCGCATGGGAATCTTTACTGCCCAGCGCAGATCATAATCAGCGGGAGGGGCTGACGGACTCGGTTTTGCGATGGGTTCCGGGGTGGGGGAAGTTTGCGCAATGGCGAGAGGCGCGAACACTAAGAGAGACAATATGACAAGCGGTGCAGCAATCGGTCGATCTTTCATAAAGGAGATGCGGTATCGAATCGAAATTGGAAACGGAAGGCAAGCCGGCGGATGAATCGAGATTTTAAACTCAACGAAGCTGATCTAGAGGAAACGTTTGCGCGATCCTCCGGCCCCGGTGGGCAGCACGTGAATAAAGTTTCGACTGCGGTTACGCTGCGCCATCGGCCGAGTGGTGTGAGTGTGACGGTGCAGGATTCGCGTTCGCAAGCAACGAATCGTCGCATTGCACGAAAGCGATTAGTGGCCGCGATAGAACAGAAGCGTGCGAAAGATCGCGCCGCAAAACGCGCTTTGCGCGAAAAAGAGCGGAGAAGAAAATCACCGCGCCCGGCGAAATTGAAAAAACGAATCCTCGAAGCGAAACGAAAACGCAGCGAATTGAAACGGCAGCGTGGCAAGATCGAGATGTAACAAGAAACAGGAGGCGGCTCGTTCCACCTTGCATCATGAAAGAAGGTGAGGTGGATCGGCGCCTCCGCGGGCGATGCTAGGAAGTGGCGCCGAAGGCGCAATACTCTAATATCGAGCAAGGGACTGCTCGATCCACCTGGCATGGAAGAACTAAAGTTTGGCATCATCGGCACGGGATGGCCGGGCCAGCAGCATGCTATTGCGCTGGCAGAAATTCCGGACGTCCAATTGCACTCTTGCGCCGACACCAATTCGGAGCGGCTCCGAAGTTTTGCCGAAACTTACCGCTTGGAAAGTTTGTTCGAGGATTATCAGGAATTGTTACGCGATCGCGATCTGGACGCCGCGCTAATTTGTTTGCCGAACTTTTTGCATTTCCCGACGTCCCTGGCTGCGCTGGAAGCGGGCAAGCACGTCTTTTGCGAGAAACCCCCGACGATGAACGCCGCGGAAATGAAAGTGCTGCGTGATGAAGCGGAAAAACGCGGATTGATTTATTTTTTTGGGCGCCAGTTTCGATTTACGGCCGCTGTTCGCACCGCCCGCGACATCATCGCCGAAGGACGCCTGGGCAAAATTTATCGTGCCCGCGCCACCTGGGTCCGTTCGCGCGGCATTCCGGCGGGGATTGGTTTGTGGTTCACCGACAAAGAGCGCTCTGGTGGCGGTGCGCTTATCGACATCGGCGTGCACGCGCTCGATACTGCCTGGTATTTAATGGGCACACCGCGCCCCGTTTCGATCAGCGCAAAAGTGTTTCGCAATTTCGCGCACTTGGTGGAGGTGCCGGTATTTGATGTCGAAGACGAAGCCCACGCTTTTATTCGTTTCGCGAACGACGCGATCGTGGAATTGGAGACGAGCTGGGCCGCGAATTTGACCGACGACACGCCGGTCGGTCCGGAATGGGTCGACCGTGAATCAAATAATTGCGTGCTTTTTGGAACAAAAGGGACGCTGCGATTAAAACCACTGACTTTATTCGAAGACGAAAACGGAAAGCTTGTGACTGTGCCGCTGGAACCGCGCTACAGCGAAAGCAGTTTCGAAATGCAATTGCGCAATTTTGCCGATGCCATCCGCGGGCAAGCGCCGGCGGTAAACAATGCCGAACAGGCGTTTGAATTGATGGAGATGATCGATGGAATTTACGCCTCGAGCGAGCTGGGGCGCGAAGTTCCCGTGCCGTAATCAAAGAAAATTTGGCGAGAAATACATCTGCCCGCGGCACTTGCACCGAACTCTCAGCAAAGGAACTTCAAACTATGAAAATATTCATCCTTCTTACCGCAACGGCTGTCATGCTTGGCTTGACTTCGTGCGCCGAGGAGCCGGTCGCGACCACGACCACCACGACTCACGAGACTACCACGGTAGCGCAGCCGGCGGCGACGCAGCAGACCACAACTACTCGCACCTCCGGCTACTAGTCGCGATCTTAGGGCTATAAGGAGCGCGCGCCGAATGGTTGCGCGCTCTTTTCTTACTCCGCTGGAGTCTCGATTTCGGCCTTCGCTTCTTCTGCCTGGCTGACAACCGGCGCAATCGCCTGTAATTTTTCGCCTTCGCGCAAAGTGAGGAGCTTCACTCCCATGGCATTGCGGCCGGTCTCACGTATTTCCTTTACCCGCGTCCGAATGAGCTGACCCTTGGTTGTGATCAGCATCAATTCATCGATATCGGTTACCGTGAGCGCCCCGACGACATTGCCGGTCTTGTCTCCTGTCTTCATCGTGATGATTCCTTTGCCGCCGCGGGATTGTTTTCGGTAATCATCAAACGGAGTCCGTTTGCCGATCCCGTTCTCGCCCGCAACTAGCAGCATCGCCGTCGGGTTTACGATCGCGCTGGCAACAACGTGATCATTTTTTTCCGGTCGAATTCCCCAGACACCAACGGTGTTGCGTCCTTGGTCTCGCAACTGTTCTTCGTGAAAACGTAAACTCATTCCTTCTTTGGTGATGAGGACGAGCTCGTCGTTTCCGGAGGTAAGTTTCGCGTCGATCAAGCAATCATCCGGCTCAATTTGGATGGCGATAATTCCGCCTTTTCGCACGTTGGCGTAATTGGAGAGATTCGATTTTTTTACGATGCCAGAGCGGGTCGCGAAAATGATATGCAGGTTTTCGTCCCAGGTATTGTCGGCTGCGTTTGGACCAGTGCCGGCGCGTTTTGATTGGACCCGAATCGTAGCGGCGATCTTCTCGTTCGCGCGTAGCTCGAGAATATTGGCAATGGAACGACCTTTAGCGGCTCGGCCCATCTCCGGGATTTCGTAAACTTTTTCAACATAAGCACGTCCCGATTCGGTAAAAAACATCAAAAAATCGTGTGTCGTGGCGGTAAAAAGATGCTGCACGAAATCGCCTTCCTCTTCCTGGGTTGCGCCTTCCCGCGTCGACATCCCGATGACGCCCTTGCCACCGCGCCGCTGCGCGCGAAACGCACTGACCGCGGTGCGTTTGATGAATCCGCCATGGGTGATGCTGATGATGCATCCCTCGTTCCGGATCAAATCTTCCATGGCGATCTCGCCCTCATCCGGCACCAACTGAGTCAGCCGCGGGCTGGCGTATTTGTCGCGAATCTCGCGCAGCTCTTTTTTGATAATGGTAAAGACGCGTTGCTCTTTTGCGAGGATGTCACGGAGATCTTTGATCGTATCAAGAAGGTCCTTGTATTCGTTAACGATCTTTTCGCGTTCAAGTCCCGTTAGCTGATACAAGCGTAGTTCCAGAATCTGATTGGCCTGATGTTCGCTGAAGCCGTAGCGCCCTTCCGTCAGGCGCGCTTCATTGCGAATAAGAATGCCGATCTGTTCGACTTGTCGTTTGGTAAAATCGAAGGCGAGAAGTTTGACCCGCGCTTCTTCGCGATTGGCCGATCCGCGAATAATGCGAATGAACTCATCCAGGTTCGCCAGGGCAATCAGATAACCTTCCAGCGTTTCCGCCCGCTCTTCCGCCTTGCGCAATTCAAAACGGGTGCGGCGAAGAATGACTTCGCGTCGGTGCTCGATGTACGCCTGGTTAGCAACTTTGAGTGGCAACAATTTTGGCCGGCCGTGATCGATTGCCAGCATGTGCACAGCGAAGGACGATTCCATCGCGGTGTGCTTGTAGAGATTGTTAATTACAACTTTCGGATTTCCGTCGCGCTTTAGCTCGATTACCACCCGGGTGTTTTCGTCCGATTCGTCACGGATCGCGGTGATGTCGGAAAGAACTTTGTCGTTCACCAGTTGTGCGACGCGCTCGACCAAGGTTGCGCGATTGACGTTGTAAGGAATTTCTGTGATCACGATCTGCTCGCGATTGCCTTTGAGCTCCTCTACGCCGGCTTTGCCGCGCACTTTCATGCTGCCGTGTCCGGTCTCGAGATATTGGCGAACGCCGGCTGTACCCAGGATGGCGCAGCCCGTCGGAAAATCCGGGCCCTTCACGAACTCCATCAAGCCATCAAGAGTGATATCCGGGTCGTCGATTTGCGTGCAGATGGCGTCAATAACTTCGCCAAGATTGTGCGGCGGAATGTTTGTGGCCATGCCGACGGCAATGCCGGTCCCGCCGTTGACCAGAAGATTCGGAAACGCGCTCGGAAAAACCGTCGGCTCGGTCCGAGTTTCGTCGTAGTTCGGAACGAAATCGACTGTGTCCTTCTCCATGTCGGTCATGAGTGCGGCGCCGAGATGTTCCAGGCGCGCTTCGGTGTACCGCATCGACGCGGGCGGATCGCCTTCGACCGAGCCGAAATTGCCTTGGCCTTGAATCAGCGTTTCGCGCATCGCCCACGGTTGGGCCATATGCACCAGCGTGGGATAAATCGCCTGGTCGCCGTGTGGGTGGTAGTTACCCATCGTTTCGCCGACGATTTTGGCGCACTTCAAATGCTTGCGACCGGGCATGACCCCGAGTTCGTTCATTGCGTACAGAATCCTTCGTTGCGACGGCTTGAGCCCGTCGCGCGCGTCCGGTAGCGCCCGGGAAATAATCACCGACATCGAGTAATCCAGGAAGGACCGCGATACTTCCTCGGCGACGTTGACCGGCTCTACTTTTTCGTTGGCGTTATACACAAGGGTTAATGACGAATGACGAATGACGAACCAGGAAGGAATGACGAATCGATTCGCTCACGTTTTCTTCGTCATTCGTCATTCGTGCTTCGTCATTTTAAACGTCCAAGTTTCGGACGTTTAATGCGTTGTCTTCGATGAATTGGCGGCGCGGCTCAACCACGTCGCCCATCAAAATCGTAAACATCTTGTCGGCATCGACCGCGTTGTCTTCGTTCAGATCGACCTTCAGCAATTTGCGTTTCTCCGGATTCATTGTGGTTTCGAACAATTCCTTGGCGTTCATTTCGCCAAGACCTTTGAACCGTTTGATCTGGACCCCGCGACGTCCGATCTCCAAAATCTTTTGCAGGATCTCGGGAATGGAAAAAAGAGGATAGGAAATCGCGCGATCTCCTTCGCCTTCGATCAATTCAAAAATCGGCCGATCGCTCGCCGCGTAATGGTTAACCTTCAATCCTTTGCGGGCGAGCTCGGCGATGATCTTCTGAATGGTGGTGGATTCGTGCAACTCAACAAGCTTGCCTCGCCGCCGGCCAGTCCCGTTCGTCTTCGCCGGCGCATCGAGCGGCAAAAGCTCCTGCTGCGTGTCGGTATCGAAGAGATTGAGGTCGATGTTCTCCTGATGAAAACGCCGAACCGCTTTCTCATCGTAAAAATAATGGACGCTCTCATCATTTCCCTCACGAACCTTGACGAGATAATTGGGTAGCTTCCCCGTTCTCGATTCGCGCTCTGCCAGGAAACTTTCGAAATCGCCTCCAGTTTCTCGAGTGATTCGAGAATGTCTTTGAGCTGCGCGGCCGTGACCTCTTTATCATCAGCCAGGTTCTTCAGGCGCACGTCTTCGGCGCCGAGTTTGATCAGAATTTTGTTCAGCTCAACATCGTCCTCAACGTATTCCTCGCGCTTCTTGCGCTTAATCTGGTAGAGCGGGGGCTGCGCGATATAAATTTTCCCGGACCGCACCAGCTCGGTCATTTGGCGATAGAAAAATGTTAGCAACAGCGTGCGAATGTGTGAGCCGTCCACGTCGGCGTCCGTCATGATAATGATGCGGCCGTAGCGCAATTTCGAAATGTCGAAGCTGGCTTCGTCTTTCGAGCTCGCTGCGCCGTCTTCTTTCGGTTTACCGATGCCGGTCCCAATCGCCGTGATCATCGACTGAATTTCGTTGTTCTTCAGAAATTGATCGATGCGCGCTTTTTCGACGTTGATCAGCTTGCCCCGAATCGGCAGGATCGCCTGGTAACGGCGGTCGCGTCCCTGTTTGGCCGAGCCGCCGGCGGAATCGCCCTCGACGATGTAGAGCTCGGTCAATTCCGGATCGCGCTCCGAACAATCCGCCAACTTGCCTGGCAACCCGCCGCCGGTGAGCGCACCCTTGCGAATCGTCTCACGCGCTCTTCGCGCAGCTTCCCGCGCGCGCGCGGCTGTGAGCACTTTGTCAAAAATGCGCCGCGCGATCGGCGGATTCTGATCGAAGAACGTCATCAACCCGTCGTAAACCGCGGAGTTCACCACGCCGTCGATCTCGGTATTGACCAACTTCACTTTGGTCTGCGATTCGAAGCGCGGATTTGGCAGCTTAATGCTCAATACGCAAACGAGTCCTTCGCGCACGTCGTCGCCGGAAATCGACGGGTCCTTGTCTTTCATCAGCGAATTCGACTTCGCGTATTGATTGACAGCCTTCGTCAGCGCAGTACGAAAGCCGGTCAGGTGCGTTCCGCCGTCGGGATTCGGAATGGAATTGGCGAAACAAAGAATCTGATCATTGTAGCTGTCGTTATACTGCAATACGCAATCGACAAAAGTCTCGTCGCGTTGTCGCGAAATGTTGATCGGTTTCGGATGAATGACTTGTTTGTTCTCGCCCAGCTGCCGGACGAATTCGTCGATCCCGTGCTTGTAAAGGAACGTCTCCTTCTTCGGCG
Source organism: Verrucomicrobiota bacterium (assembly GCA_003220155.1). GTDB lineage: Bacteria > Verrucomicrobiota > Verrucomicrobiia > Chthoniobacterales > UBA10450 > AV69. Next base: position 13,131 of record QHRO01000207.1, on the reverse strand, counting down.
GATCGATCCGCTCGTCCGTCAAGGCGATTTCGAGTCCGGGATTTAAGAACGCGAGTTCGCGCAATCGCGTGGCCAACCGCTCGAACTTAAATTCTGTCGTGATGGTGAAAATTGTCGGGTCGGGCAAAAATGTAATCAGCGTGCCGGTGTTCTTTTTGTTTTTGATCTCGCCGATAACACTGAGCTTTTCGGTGGTTTTGCCACGCTCGAACGCCATGTGATAGACCCTGCCCTCGCGTGTGACTTCGACCTTGAACCAATCCGAGAGGGCGTTGGTGCATTTCGCGCCGACGCCATGCAAGCCGCCGGAATATTTGTATGCCCCCTGACCGAATTTTCCGCCAGCGTGCAAATTGGTCAGTACCAGCTCCACCGCCGGCATTTTCCATTTCGGATGAATATCGACTGGAATGCCGCGGCCATTGTCGCGTACCGAAACACTTCCATCGACGTGCACCATTACTTCAATCTTGTCGCAAAATCCGGCCAGATGTTCGTCGATCGAATTATCGACAACCTCGAAAACCATGTGATGCAAGCCGCGCTCATCGGGATCGCCGATGTACATACCGGGTCGCTTCCGAACCGCTTCAAGTCCTTCGAGCTTATCGATCTGGGCAGCGTCGTACTTTTGGTTGGTGGCGATGCCAGCAGGGCGCACCGACGAGACAGATTTCACGGGCAAATCGTCGTCGGTTTTCGGCATAGAAGATGGTCGCGCGACCACAGATAAATATGGTAGCGGAAAACGGGCCTGTCACAACAAATATCTGGTAAAATTTCGCCCCGGCAAGCCCTAGGCGTTGAGCTTGGGGAACGGAAAAAACCAGCCTATTGTGGTCGCTGCTCGGTTTTCTCCGGCTCGGTTTTGGCAGGCTTGACCGCGCCTTTTTTGGGCCGGAAAATGACCGCGAAATTATGCGCTTTCAAACCCTCTTCGAAGGACGCTGGATCTTTGCCATTTTGCTTATCCTGGCGATCGGGAGTGCGCTGATTTCGTGGTGGCTCGCGCTTTTTTTTGTCGCGCTGATTCTCTACACCATCGCTTTTTTTCGCGATCCAAACCGCCCCGATCCCGCCGATCAATGCGCTGTCGTCGCAGCGGCAGATGGCACCATTGCCGACATTCAGGAAATCGACGAAGAGGAATTTCTGAAAGCGCGAACTAAACGCATCGGCATCTTCCTTTCCATCTTTGATGTGCACACCAATCGCGCGCCCGTTGGCGGCCGTATTGCTTTTCAACAACATCGCAAAGGCTTTTTTTTTGATGCGCGCCGGCCCGAATGCTCGGAAAAAAACGAAGCGATGACGTGGGCCTTTCAAAATCCGCGCGCCACCATCGTGGTGCGACAATTAACCGGCGCGATCGCGCGACGTATCGTCGGCTGGGCGAAAGTGGGCGATGAACTGAGACGCGGCCAACGCTTCGGGATGATTCGATTTGGATCGCGGACTGAAGTATATTTGCCGCTCGACGCCGAAATTTTGGTCAAAGTAGGCGATCACGTAAAGGGCGGCGCCAGCGTGATTGCGCGGTTGCCGGAATGAACGAGCACAATCCAAAGATTTATCTGCTGCCCAACCTGATGACGGCGGGCAATTTGTTCTGCGGGTTCGCGGCCACGCTCAAAATCGTGCAGGGCGCGCTCATTCAATGGTCCAGTCCGGATGAGGCGGCGACCCTTTTTCACGCCGCCGTCTGGTTCATTCTCGGCGCGTGCATCTTCGATGTCCTCGACGGCCGACTGGCCCGTCTGGGAGGAAAGGACAGTGCCTTTGGCCGCGAATTCGATTCCCTCGCCGATATTGTCTCCTTTGGTGTCGCGCCCGCGCTAATGGTTTACCGGATTGTATTGATTGATTTTCCGCGCCTCGGCTGGCTCGTCGCCTTTGTTTATTTGGTTTGCGGCGCGCTGAGGTTGGCGCGCTACAATTGCGTCTCCGCTGCTGGCGGAGCCGGGGACGGAAAAGCCTTCACCGGTTTTCCCATTCCCGCTGCCGCCGGATTAATCGCATCGATTACACTCTTCATGCTTTGGTGGCTGGGTGAGCGCGACCATGAGATCGGTCGCTGGAAATGGGTGCTTCCGCCGCTGATGCTTTTTCTTTCCATCATGATGTTCAGCCGCCTGAGCTATCCGAGTTTCAAAGCCATCACCTGGCGCACGACGCGATCGCTTCCGCGATTTGCCGCCATCATTCTCATTATGTTCTTCACCGCCTTGAACTACGAATGGATGCCGGCAGTTTTGTTTCTGATTTATCTCCTTTACGGATTCCTACGCCCATGGGTCTCGAAACGCTGGCGGCGCGAGATCGAAGAAGAGATTGGGGAAGAAGGGGGCGATGACGCTGTGATCAGTGAATAGTGATCAGTGAACAGTTGCGTATTCCGATCATTGATCACCGATCACGATTCCCTGCCTCGCTGCAAATTAGGCGTTCCTAGTGGAATTGTAGGCGAGCGCCCCGCTTGCCACTCGGCTGACATTGTGTCCGGAAACGAAGTTATTAGTGTAAGACCAAGCTTTAGAGAATGCCGGCCAAGCTCAAATCCGATCCGCACCTCGAAATCGCGCACGTGCTGTTCATCGATGTAGTCGGTTACTCCAAATTGTTGGTCAACGAACAGCGCGCGTTGATCGAACAACTGAACCAGATCGTCCGCAAAACTCCGCAGGTTCGAAAAAGCGACGCCGCAGGTAAACTGATCCGTATTCCGGCCGGTGACGGGATGGCGCTGGTCTTTTTTCAGACGCCGGAAGAACCAGTGCAATGCGCGATGGAAATAGCGCGTGGATTAAGAAATCATCCCCAAATTCAGCTGCGCATGGGAGTCCACAGCGGACCTGTCGATCAAATCAAGGACGTTAATGACCGAACCAACGTCGCCGGAGCCGGCATTAACATTGCGCAGCGGGTGATGAGTTGCGGGGACGCTGGCCACATTCTGGTCTCGAAACGTGTGGCAGATGATTTGGCGCAAGACCGCCTTTGGCAGCCGTTGCTGCATGATCTTGGTCAAGTCGAGGTGAAGCACGGGGCCAAGCTTGGCATTGTCAATCTCTACAGTTCCGAATTGGGTAACTCGCAACTGCCGCAGAAATTTGCGGGCGAAACGACAAATTCCGACGGAAAGTCCGCGCGAGGAACGAGCGACGCGGACGCGCCGGAGAAAAG
>QHRO01000207.1:0-9807 GCA_003220155.1 Verrucomicrobiota bacterium | reverse complement strand
CTGCGCGAGATCGCCGATGAACTCGGTGTCGCGCACATTGTTGAAGGCAGCGTCCAACCGGCCGGCAATCGCGTTCGCGTGAGAGCGCAGTTAATTGATGCGAGGAGTGACCGGCATATCTGGGCGGAACGGTACGATCGGCCACTCGATGATGTTTTTGCGATTCAGACAGACATAGCCAAGGCAATCGCGGATCAGCTTCAGGCGACGCTGTCGCCCGCTGAGAAAGCTGCCATTGAGCAGCCTCCCACATCGAATCTTGTCGCGTACGACCGGTATCTGCGCGCAAAAAAGTTTTATGAGATGATGACCTTCGACGCGCGCAGCCCCGAAACCATTCGGCAAGCAATACGGCTGCTGGAACAGGCCGTGGCGCATGACCCGAAGTTCCTGGTTGCTCATTGTCTCCTCGCCCGGTCCCATGCCTATATGTACTGGCTTGGAGCGGATCACACTCCTGGCCGTGTTGCGCTAGCCAAACAGGCTCTGAGCATTGCCTTACAGCTTCAGCCCCACGGGTCTGAGCCGCATCTCGCCGCGGCTTGGCTTGCTTATCACTGTCATCGCGATTACCAGGGAGCGTTCGCCGAACTTGCCATTGCTCAGCCCGGCTTGCCGAACGACCCATCTGTCTTCTCGCTGCCCGCTTTTATCGCGCGAAGGCGTGCGGAATGGGAACAATGCACGGCCAATTTCGAACGCGCAGTCGAACTCGATCCGCGGTCTACTTGGATAATACAACAGGCGGCTCAGACATATTGGTTACTGCGACGCTTTTCAGACATGGCGCGTTTGCTGGATCGCGGTCTAGTCGCTACTCCCGGCGATGCCAACACACGCGTGGCCCGCGCGCTCGTGGATCTGGAATCGCACGCCGACGTCCAACCCGTTCACGAGACTATTCAGACTATTCTGCTCGAAGATCCAAGCGCCGTGGACGCGATCGCTGATCAATGGCTTTACGTTGCGCTTTGCCGGCGCAATGAAGCAGAGATCATGAGCGCTTTGGCTTCCATACCGGAAATCGGAATCATTCCCTTCAACGTACGAATGCCTCGGTCCTTTTGTGAAGGGTTGGTGGCCCGCGCTCAAGGTAACGTAATTGGTTCCGACAGCGCGTTTAGTAGCACAGGGAGCGAAATGGAAAAGGCCCTACGTGAACAGCCCGACTACGCTGAAGCTTTGAGCGTTCTGGCAATGAGCGATGCCGCACGGGGCCGAAAGGAAGATGCTTTAAATGAAGGTCGCCGCGCGGCCGAGCTGTTGCCAGTAACAAAAGATGCAATGACAGGGGCGGAAATATTGCGAAACCTGGCCATCACCTATACTTGGGTTGGAGAGAAGGATCGCGCAATCAAACAGCTCGAAGAACTTTTACCGCTTTATGGCCCGGTCTCTTATGGTCAACTAAAGCTGCATCCTTGGTGGGATCCGTTGCGCGACGATCCACGTTTCGAGACGGTCATGGAGAAGGCGAAGAAACCCGTCGAATTGAAATAAGGCATCGCTGAACCGCGGTCATTGTGGGGGCAGGCGTGTTGCCTGCATTTCTCCAAAGCAAGCCGACACGGCTGCCTCTACAGTCGGCGCTTGTGTAGCGGCGGTTTGTGATCGCCGAGCCTGAAATACAACGGCGCTCATAGAGTGCCGCTACAGCCGATTTAACTGCGCCAGGATCTCGGGATCGCGCACATCAGCCCATTCTCCGCTGAGCTCAAACGCTTGCACTTTTCCTCCGGACTGCGCCAGGTCGCGGATTGCATCGGTTAGTTCATACTCACCGCGAGGGGAAGGCTGCAGCTTTGCAGTCCAATCAAAAATGCTCGGCCGGAATGCATAAATTCCGGCGTTGTACCACGGGCTCGTCGCTTCATCCGGCTGCGATTTCTCGCGGATGTCGGTCACTTCCATCCGCTCGTTAACAAAAACCGCACCGCCTTTGCTCACATCTTCGTTTTGTTTCACGCTCACGATCGCCTCGACATCGTTCGCCAGATCGACAATCGATTTATAGTTCACCGGATCGACCAGAATATCGCCGTAACTCAATATAAAAGGCGATTGACCGACGAAATGCCGGGCCAGATCGACCACGCGTCCGGTTCCATCCTGCACGACTTGCGTCGCGTATCGAATTTGCAAACCGAAGCAGGTGCCATCGCCAAAATATTCTCGAACGGCGTCGCCGTGATAACCGACAATGATCAAAAAGCCTTTAATTCCTGCCGCCTGTAATCCTTCAACGATATGCAGGAGAATTGGTTTTCCCCGCACTTTGATCATCGGTTTCGGAAGCTCGGCCGTTAGCTCTCGCATCCGCGTGCCGCGACCGGCGGCGAGAAGGACTGCCCTGTCAATTTTAGCCATGAGGAAAATTACTAAAGTGCTCCGACAAGAGAAGGTGGTGAAACATTGTTTTCAATGACGAATGACGAATGACGAAGCTCGAAGGAATGACGAAACCCGAATGACGATGGAAAGCACCGATTGCTGATTCTATCATTTAAGCATTTGGGTTTCATTCGTCATTCGTGCTTCGTCATTGAAATTTCATCCGTGCTCGGCCAGCATCACGGCGTGTTAAAGTTTCTTGGAAAATATCGCGAAGCCGGTCTCCTGCTTTTGCGGGCGAGCGTCGGTCTCATCTTCATTTTAATTTGCGGCCCCGTTCTTCTCTCCGGAGAACATCGTTGGTGGCAATTCGGTAGCGCGATGCGCGTCTTTAACTTTCATTCGCATCTTGATTGGTGGGGGTTTCTGGGAGCGCTCACCGGATGTATCGGCGGAATTTTCATGATGCTCGGATTTGCCTTTCGCATCGGCATTCTCCTCGCCTTTCTAGTTGCGCTGGTAAACGCCATTGCTGTCGCGCACCACGAGCACGGTCTTTATTCGATAATTATTCCGATCGAAGCCGTCATCGTTCTTATTTGTCTTTCCTTCATCGGCCCCGGCAAATACAGCGTCGATAAATCGTAGGGAAGTTTCAAGGAACGGCGGTCTACAGTCCACCGGGGCGATCTGGAGATCGCCCTTCCTTGTTTTCCTTGATAACGAGCGCGGGCAAATCCGCCTCCTTGATCAGCGCGGTGACTTTCGGCAGATCATCCTGCTTGATCGCATTCCACTTTTTCAACTGCTCATCGAGCCGCCCGCTCAACGATGCGAACACATCCATTTGCGGCTTGGTCGGCTCGCGATCGCCCGCATCAACTGAATGGCTGAAAGTGTCGAACGCTTCGTTGAGCATATTTGGAAACGCCAGATTTCCTTCCGACCCTTTCATGTTCACCTGAATCAACTGCTGCTCCACGTCCGACATTTTGTGTTCCATTCCGTCCGCCGCATCCAACGCAGGCTTTACTTTGGGATCGTCGCCGAACTTCGTGCGCAACGCCTGGATTTGCGATTTTACCTCTCGAACTTCGTTGACTGCCTGGTGTAACTCGGAAATGCGCTTGTTCACCTGGGTCGAAAGCTCAAATTGCTTCGCTAATTCTCTCTCGTGATCTTTAGTGCGCGGATCGATCACGAGGTGGAGCATCGCCGTTTGCGTTTTCCCAATTGCCGTTAGTTTCACCTGATAGTCGCCGGGCAAGGCCAGCGCTCCGCGTGGCGGGTTGCCCGAGTAAAATGCCCCCGGAATTTGGATCGGCTCGTTGTAGCGCAAATCCCAGGCGAACCGATTCATTCCCTCATTCGCCGGAATTGTCTTGGGCGCTTCCACCCGGTCGGGCCATTCTGGCGGCTGCTCATTTTCCTTTTTCTCCTTGCTCGAGAGATGGCGTACGAGTTTTCCCTGGGCATCGAGAATATCCAGAGTTACTTCATCCTTGGGCGCGCTTTTGAAGTAATAATCGATCATTGCGCCCATGGGCGGGTTGTCACCGGCCGGCTGCCGCTTGTCGATTTCCTCCGGGTAATGCAACCGCACCGCCGTCTGCGGTTGATACAGCAGCATCTCGGAGGACGAGTTTTGGGCGTTGAGCTGGCGCAAGGGCGTCAAGTTATCCAGCACCCAGAAGGAGCGGCCATGTGTGGCCACGACGAGATCGTCGTCCTTGACTACCAGATCGTGAATGGGCGATTGCGGCAGATTCAATTGCAATGGTTGCCAATGCGCGCCATCGTCCAACGAGAAGTAGACGCCAAGTTCGGTGCCGGCGTAAAGCAACCCTTTGCGTTTCGGATCCTCTCTCACACTGCGGACGTATGCGCCCTCTGGAATTCCGTTGGTGACTGTGCTCCAGCTCTTTCCCAAATCCGTCGTTTTGAAAATGTAGGGCTTGAAATCATCCAGCCGATGACGGTCGACCCCGACATAAGCCGTGGTGGCGTCGTGCGGCGAAGGGTCGATGATCGAGACCGTGCTCCATTCCGGCATCTTTGGCGTAACGTTCGCCCAGTTTTTGCCGTCGTCGGTCGTGACATGCACAAGTCCGTCATCCGTCCCGGCCCAGATCGTTCCCTGTTTTTTCGGGGATTCGGCCAGTGCGAAAACCGTGTCGTAATATTCCACGCTCGTGATGTCATTGGTGAGCGGGCCGCCACTTGGCTGCTGTTTCGATTTATCATTCTTCGTCAGGTCATTGCTGATCTGGGTCCAGCTCATGCCGTGATCGGTCGATTTAAAAACGCATTCCGCCGCGGTGTAGAGCACATCTGGATTATGCGGTGAAAGAAGGAGCGGCGTGACCCATTGGAAACGATGCAGAAGATCGACCGCGCCGTGGCCGGAATGGTCCATCGGCCACACACTGACGTCCTGTCCTTCTTCCTTGTTCTTATCGTAGCGAACGACGTAGCCTTCGCTGTTGGAATAAATAATGTGCCAGTCGCGCGGATCAGGCACGACGAAGCCGCACTCGCCGCCCCCGGCAACAAACCAATCCTGCGCCGTGATGACACCCGATTCGCTCCGGCTCGCGATCCCAACATTCGAGTTGTCCTGCTGCGCGCCGTAAATGTGATACGGATAAGCGTTGTCAGTCGCGACGTGATAAAACTGCGCCGTCGGCTGGTTATTTTGTGTCGTCCAGGTCTTGCCGCCATCCATCGAGATGCTGGCGCCGCCGTCATTGACGTTGCCGACCCGATTCGGATTTTGCGGATCAATCCAGAGTCCGTGATGATCGCCATGACGCGCCGGCAAGAGATTGAATGTCTTTGCGCCGTCGACCGATTTGAATGCGCCTGTGTTTAGCACGTAGACCGTGTCAACTGACTTCGGGTCTGCATAAACCTTGCTGAAATACCAGGCGCGCTGACGGAACCGACCGTCGTCGTTGACCTTGGTCCATTTTTCGCCTCCATCATCGGAGCGGAAAATCCCGCCTTCCTTTGCTTCGATGATGGCATAGACGCGATTCGAGTCCGCGCCCGAAACGCTGATCCCAATTCTCCCGAGGATACCATCCGGTAGTCCATTTCCCGTTAGTTGTTTCCAAGAGACGCCGTTATCTTCCGATTTGTAGAGACCGCTGCCCGGGCCGCCGCTGGAGAAGAACCACGGCTGTCTTCGCGCCTGCCAGAGCGAAGCGAAGACGACGTTGGGATTATGCGGATCGAACACGACATCGATCCCGCCGGTATTCTCATCTTTCGAGAGAACTTTCGTCCAAGTCTTGCCACCATCGCTCGTCCGGAAAATTCCCCGTTCCGCATTTGGACCGAAAGCGTGACCAAGTGCGGCTACGAGCACAATGTCGGGATTTTTCGGATGAACGATGAGCGCGCCGATCTGGCTTGTGTCACGCAGCCCGATGTTTTTCCAGTTCTTTCCGGCATCGACCGATTTGTAAACCCCGGTGCCGTAAGTGGTATTGCCGCGAATGGCCGCCTCACCGGTGCCCACGTAAATGGTGTTGTGATCGGAAGGCGCAACTGCGATCGCGCCAATGGACGAAATATCCTGTTTATCAAAGAGCGGCGTCCAGTTCGCTCCGCCGTCAACTGTTTTCCAAACCCCGCCCGCCACCGCGCCGAAGTACCAGGTGTTGGGCTCGCCCGGCACGCCTTCGATCGCCAGTGCGCGTCCACCGCGAAACGGCCCGACCTGCCGCCATTGCATTCCGGAAAAAAGTTTCGGATCGATTTGCGGCGCTGGACTGGGGGACGCGCTCGGCGACGACGATGGCGCAGCGCACACCGCCCCGGCTAGCGCAACAAGAAAAGCAAAGAAACAACAAAGACCACGCGAATTCATGGCGCGTAAGTTCCAGACTTACGCGCAGGCTTCAACTGCAAACGCGTTACACGTCAATTACGCCGAACCGCGGATTACGCCGATCGCACGGATGTGATGAACAGAAGGAAACCAAGGAAACGAAAGCTGTTGAGGCGATAGCGAAGTCGAAACACTTCTGATTATTGGACAGAGTGAATCGATTGTATTTTGGGGATAATCTGTCCTGGCTGCGGAATCGCGACGAATTCCCGAACGAGAGCGTCGATCTCGCCTTCCATTTCGCCGATGCAAGGGAGTGGTCGGCTTCGTTAAGCTTGAATCGCGTTGAATCATTGGCGCCGGGCCGTTTTCGGGCATCAATTCGATATATCCCTGGCGTTTCGGAATAAGTAAGAGATCCTTCGATTTCGCTCAGGATGACAAATTAGTGGTGTGTAGTTGACGCGGCGCGCAGGTAGGCAATGATAGCGCATTGATCCGAGGCGGACAGATTGGCACGGCCTGACATTCGGCTAACGAGTGTTGGCCATTCATCCGGCGAATGCTTCGTCACCGAGGGCAGGGTGTGACATTCGAGACAGCGGGAAACGAACAACTTGCGGCCGGTTGCGAGATCGTTTGCGCTTGCGTGATCGGGGCGCGCATTTGCAATTAAGGCTGGAGTAATTGCAGGCGGCGGGGCAAAGTTCGCGCAGCTAACGATAAACAGGATGATGATGGCCGATACAACCTGACGTGCCCAACGAGAACGATGCACGAAAATTGTAACCACGGCTCGACTGTAGCGGCGGTCCGGCGCTGGCGTCGGCTTGAAGAATGGATTCACAAGCTGACTCCGAAGATGAGGCGCACTTGATAATGAGGTTCGCCTTCGGTGCGGGTGGTTTGAGCAAGGGCGGTTACGGTAGCGAACCAGCGATCGCCGCGATAGGAGGCATTTGGACCGAGGAAGAAATTGTTTTCCGCTTCCGCGCTATGCCAGGCCGGTAATAAAATCTCGTGTAGCATCTCTGCTCCCACTGAAATTCTCGGGCTAATTTCGTAGCTCGCGCCGAAAGCTTGTTGGATCTCACCGTCATGTTCGCGCAAGCCTTTATCTTCCCATTCCGCCTCCAGAGTTAAGTTGTAAGCGAGAATGAGCGGACTGAAGTTCTTTTGCGCGATGAGTTTTGTTTCCGATTCAAATGCCCGCCGGCCAGCGCTGATTTCCTGGTAAAGGGAAACTCCGACCGGATCGGTAACCGGATTAGTGAGGTTGTAGATTAGCTCGAGTGAGGAACTGTCATAATGCGCGCCACGATTCTCGCGGCTGCTTGTATAATCCCAGTTCGCAAAATAGATGCTGGCTTGGAAGTGATCGGTAATTCCGATCTCGAGCTCGTTGCGAAAGACGGCGTCGGTAAAACCATTGGCAAACCGTGTGGTGGCATAGTTTTCGATTTCAAAGGAGCCCGGCGGGGATGTGGGCGCTTCGTAGATAAAAGTGAAATGGCGCGCACCGGCGAAGCAGGTTGATGGAAGAAGAACCGCGCAAATTGCGCAAAGAGCCGACTTCACTGTTCGCCGCAAAATTCAGGTCCAAGCTGGACGGGCGTTTCACGGCAACAGAGCGCCGTGGCTACAGAGTCGCGGTCATCCGTCATCTCGATAACTTCGCAACGGGCGATTACCGCACGGCTTGGAGCGGTTTCGCCATTCCGGTGTCGATGCTGACGCGATTCGCTTCCTCAACCGAGTCGGTGCCGGCGAGTGGGACGGTGCCGAGACGTTTCGCGGCATAATAGGAACCGATGACGAGAAGAGCTGCGAGAAATTGTGCGGCCATGGTTTCGTAAGTTGGGAAAACAGCAAACCACAGACTCATCCAAGCCGGAAGGGAATGCGCGAGCCAGGGAATCGGTGTCGTCGAGATCCAGTTAGCAAGCTGCATTTCCTGAGCTTGCTCTCCAACCATTACTAGTAAGACGACGCCGAGCAGAATGCCGGTGGTAATCAACATTTTGCGATAAGGCAAACGCTGTTGCAGAACGAAGGTCAGGAGCGCGACCATCCCGGTTAGGACGAGACCGAGCAGCGTTCCTTTGAGCACAACTGCGCCGCCTAGTCGCAGATGATAACTCTGGAGGAAAAGGACCACTTCGAATCCCTCGCGATAGAGGGAAGTGAATCCGAGCAGAATCAATCCCCAGCGCAGACGCGAATTGCCGGCTGCGGAGTCAAGCAGCGATTTGCGCCGGCGATTATGGGCCCGAATCCAGCCGCCCCAGTAAATTTTGTGGAAGAACCAATTCATGATCACAAGCAGAACGATCACTGCGAGCAGTCCGGTCGCGGCTTGCAAATGCAGGGCCGGAACGTTCTCGCTCAACTGCTTCATGATTCCGACCGCGACGAACCAGGTCACAAGGGTGGCGAGGAAAGCGATCGCCGCTCCCGACATTACCGGTTTGCGATAATTGCGCCGCGAACCAGTCATGCTGGCGGTGACGGCAGCGAGAACGAGAATGCATTCGAGTCCCTCGCGGAATACGAGAACACCGATATCGAGCGAGGCGACGGTGGCGGTAGTGTGCGCTTGCAACGGATCGGGCGCACCGTGGGCAGCGATCCCTTGCCAGACGAAAATCGCGATGACAAAGAGTGCGGCAAACAATAAGCTGACGCGAACGACTAGAGTGCGTGAACTGCGATTTTCCGGCGTGGCTCGCGGGAGTACATTTGCCTTAGGCTGCTGGCAAACTTCGCGTGCAAGCGTGCTAGGCATATAACAAACTTAACACATTGAACTTCGATACGCTGTCGCTCGGTTGCCATTTTTTAGCGGCTCGTTGTCCGCCAGCAGAGGTGGGGTAATGGAGTAAAGATAACGGCGGTCGTCTCTCGATCACTTCAAGACTGCAGCCCATGTGCACCGCAGCCGACAAAGCGGCAGGGGGCTGCCGCATTCCAAAAGCTGTCGCCCCGTTTGCACCGCTTTGGCAATTTGGCGAGATCGGCTCGACGGAGTCTCGCCCTACCATTTTGCCTGCGCATCGATTTCTTGGTAGGGCGACGCTCTGCGGAGCCAGTCATCTGCCGCTTTCCATTACTCCATTACCCCATATCTGATTGGCGCATTGTGATTTTGCGGCTAAGTCGTAACTTTCGGGGATGCAGCGCCAGCGCGGGTTTACCTTGGTCGAAATAGTAATCGCGGTCTTTATTCTACTGCTCTTGCTTACTTTGGCGGTGCCCAGTTTGAATGGCGTGCTGGCGGACAAGCGGCTTCATCGATCGCTAGATCGTTTTAATGAGCTCGTGCGTCAGGCACATGAGCGGAGTCTGGCTGAACACCGTGCCTACTTAATTGTCTGGAATGATGCTTTTATCACTTTGCAACCAGCGGCATTTTTGAAAACGGAACCACACGAACCGATCGATACCATGCCTATTACGCGCCGGGAGAAATGGCAGCTCGAGTTGCCGGCCGCACTATCTAAAAAGGTGCCAGCGGAGTGGATCTTTTGGGAGTCGGGCGTATGCGAGCCAGCCAGAATCCGTTTTGCCAGCGATGATGGCAGCTGGACGACAGAGTATTCGCCATTGAGCGGGCTGGGAGAGATTATTACTTATGCGCCGCG
>QHRO01000206.1 GCA_003220155.1 Verrucomicrobiota bacterium | reverse complement strand
ATTATTGTTTGGCCTCGCGGCAGGCGGTTGTAAAACCCCACCCAAGAAGACGGCCGCCCACGAAAAGAAACCAGCAAAAGTGAAACCGACCCAGGAGGCGACCGATGTTGACTTTGATGGCTTTATCTCACGCTTGCGTAAAGCGGTTGCGGCGCACGATATGAATACCATTGCCTCAATGATGACGGCAGACTTCGGCTATAGTTTGAATCCGGAAAAATCCGGAGAAGGCGTCTTCCAATATTGGGATGAGAATAACCTTTGGCCAGAGCTCGAAGGTATCCTTTCAGAAACGTTCGTGAAGAAGCAAGACTATATGGTAGCTCCGCCGCAGTTCGCCGATCCATCATTAAACTACGATGGCTATCGTGCCGGTATCCGGCGCGTGAATGGTAGTTGGAAGTTTGCTTACTTTGTGAATGGGTGAGGAGCTAGAAATCAGAGATCAGAGGTCAGAAGTGCGCGGTCAGTAGTCCGTGGTCCGGTGGTCTTCTTCTGAGTTAGTAGCGTTTTGCGTCCGAACCGAAATCATAGATATTTCCCCAACTACCCTGGGCGACGAGCGGCAGTTGTTTCTCCCACGGGCGGGTACTGTTGCCATAATTCGTCTTCTCCAGGTTTCCCCAAAATAGATAGCGCACCTGTAGCTCGCGGGCGCTCTTTTTCCAGTCTCCCTGACCTAACATCAGATTGTTGAGTTGGCTTTCAACTGCCGCGTAGTCAGCGATCCCCTGCGTCCATAAGTGTCCCGCGTATCCACAAACCATCTTTCGGCCGCTAAGCAGCAGTGGATGATTATAGGTGGGAAAACCAGCGAAGCGTGCTTCGACCGGGAACCGGCGAACGGCGGCGGCAACGAAATCGATTTCGGATCGGTTGGCGAACTGGTAGCCCGGCCGGCCTGCAGCCAGCCCCCCGATTAGACTCACGAAACCGGAGAAGAACAGAACGAGGCAAGCTCCAACTTGCGCCGAAAACGGCCAACTAATTAACATACGATTCCAAAGAATGGGCAGGGTAATAAAGTAGGCCCAGATAAGTAGCTTAATGTTGTCCCATTCCCATGGTGCAGTTTTGACCGATATGGTCAGCAGGAAGATTAAGACTGCGGCAGCGAGATAGGCGGCGTTAATCGATAGCTCAAAGTTGTGGGCACGACGGATGATCGGGCTTGTCAGGTCGGGACCGAGCTTTTTCGGCTGCCGTGCAGAAGATTGTCGGCCGAAAAGTTCGTTCCATTCCTGCCGTGCGACAATTCCGACCAACGCGATTGCGAGCGGCAGAAAGACGCCGAAGTTAAACAACCAGAACCAGAAAAATGGCATTCCAAGTTCGCCAACATTTTGCGTCCAGCCCAGGTGCCATTGGAGAATTGAGCCGGCGTGCATCTTATCGGTGGTAAGCCAAACGAAAATCACACCTGGGAGAACAGCAGCGGCAACGAGTTTGAGGAGCGGCGATCTGGAAGCGGGCCGGGTCAAAAACAGAACCAGAAGGACAATGCTCAAGGCGATAAAGGTGTGGATATGAAACAGGGGCATGGTCGCGTAGAGAATGTATTCCGCCCATACAGGCAGCAGCTGGTTCTCTTGGTCTGAATCGGGTCCATACTTGACCCGCCATTGCCGAAGAAGAAGAAGACCGGCGGGGATGGCGTAAAGAAGGCCGCGCTGAGTAACAAACATCGTTAGCGGAATGCTTTTCCACGAGACATGCGACGTTCCTTGATAGTCGAGAAACTGATGCGTCTGGAGGAATGCGTAGCCAGCGATCCCGCCGTTGAAAAGGAATCCAGCAACGGTGAAGGTGCCGCCCCAGCGATACAAAGCGTAAAAGGTGGCAAGCGAAGCCAGAAGTCCGGTGGCTGCAAGTTGAGGCCGAAGGTCAAATCCAAGATTCGTTAGAATGCCATTGAATAAATCAATGCCGACGGGATAACGGAGCTTACTGAAAACGTAGATCGGGCTGTCCGGCCAGAGCGAGACGCCGTTGGCAAAAGTCTTGATATAGGTAAGATGCAGCCCGAGGTCGCCGAGATTGAAAGGGGATTGAATGTCAATATTCCCCCCTTCGAAGTAAAAGAGCCAACAAAAGGAGCGAAACGCGAAAATCGCGAAAACAAATCCAACCAGGCAGAGCCAAATCGGCCGATACCTTGCCAGGGGATGATCACCTGCAGCTGCAACAGGAGATTGTGCTGAAGGTCCGAGCCGGACGGGCGTAGGGGCGATTAGAAAAAAAAGAGCAATTCCGACGGTTGCTCCGACAATGAGGGAAACAAATGAAATACTCCAATTCAGCCCGCCAGCATTCTCGCCAAGCAACAGTGCTGCCACGGTGGAAACTGCCACGTAGATGAGACCGGCCGACAACAGGCGCATTGCAGAAGCGTTATTGTTTGCCGGGGCCGATGAAATCCGGCAATCTCCCCGGGAAGAAATCCCGAAAAACGCTGGCGCGCAGATATAGTTTCGACGTGTCCTGGTACGGCCGGACGGTCAATGGATCGGTATAGTAAGTGTCTCGCAATTTTTGCTCGACCACAGGAATCTTGCTTTCTTCGACGAGAAGGAAATCGGCGTCGAGGTCCGGCGGATTATTGTCGTGCTCGTAGTAGCCGACGCGTGGGAAGTCGCCCAGGATCCAGGGCAACGGGTATGGACTCGGGCGTAGGATATGGCCGACGAGATGGTAGAACCTCGGGTCGGCGTGCGCTAGTTCCAGTAGCGGCGTAGTTAGTTTATAGATATCATTGTAGGTCTGGACATAAACGTACGGTTCTGACGCGAAAAATTCACCAAGATTGGTCGTGAGCGGTCGGTTTGAATTCCAGTTGGCTTCGGCAAAGGTGGTGCAACGGAAATAGTTGAGCGAGATGGCGTAGCCGAACGATGCCAGAAGCAGAATCGAGGCAATTGTGGTTGAAAGGATGAGGCGTGCTCTGGGCACGATGACAACAAAAGCGCCGAAGGTGAAGAACAAGGGCCAGATGATGCTAATGATGCACCAAGGCGTTTTATAGGCGATGATACTGTAAGCCGCGAACGTGCCGACGCCAAGGATTGCAAGAAAGCGCAGAGAAAAATTTCGGAAAAGCAAGGAAAAGGCGCACAGAATCAATCCCGCGCAGGCGGGCCACTCGTAGCGCGCAATTAAATTAAGCCAGTAATACCAGGCTTTTTCATGGCCATGGCCAGTGCTGCCAGTTTCGAACCAGGCGTGGAATGTCTTAAACAAATCTTTTAGCCCGTTCCAGTGGAAGAACGTGCCGGAGTAAAAGAAAACAATCGCCCCAATTCCCGTCAGGCAAACAACAACGAGATCGATTGCATTCCATTTTTGCGGCGCGGGCTTGGAACCTTCGGCCGGGATGATTAAGGTAGATACGTAAGCCAGCGGCAGCGCAATCAGCGCGCAACCAAGATGTATAATGTAAGTTTCCTTGGTCAGGATCATGCCGCTGATACCCATTCCCGTAAACCAGAGATAGTTCAGCGTTCCTTCCCGCCAGAGACCGAGTAGTCCGAAGATGAACATCATGGAAAAGAGAAGCAGCCATGCCTCATGAATGGAATAACGGCCATAAAAAATGAAACCGGGCGACACAGCCATCGCCAGCGCGGCCAGGCGGGCGACTGGCCGCGGGATAAGGCGATCGTATTTCAACGCCAGCCAGACCGATCCAATGCTGGCCAGAACCACCGGGAGCCGAAGGGCGTACAGATTCCGGCCGAACAAGGTTTGAGATAAAAACAGGATGTAGAAGTGAAGCGGGCCGTGATAGTTGGTCGGGTCATATCGATAGAACCCATCCTTGACCATTTGATCGACGAACCAGCCGTTGATTCCCTCGTCGAAATGTGGCGGTTTTATTCCGAGAAAAAGAATACGTAAGGCTGCGGCCAAACCGAGAATGCCCCAGAACATCCAGTCGCTTTCCAGCGCATTGAGGATGGTTTGAGCGGCATCCGGCGAGGCCGAGGAAAAATCCGCTCGCGCCCCTTTGCGACCGCTGCTAGTACGCGAAGCGATGCGCATATTGGTAACGGGCGGCTGCGGTTTCATTGGCAGCAACTTTATTCGCTACATTCTGAAACATTACAAGCCGGCTTACCTCACGAATGTCGATGTCCTGACCTACGCCGGCAACCTCGCCAACCTCGAGGGCGTGGCCGAGGAGCACGGCGATCGCTACGAATTCTTCAAGGCCGACATCGCCAATGCCGATCAGATGGATGAGCTCATGACCGAGCACCAGTTCTACGCCATCATTAATTTCGCTGCCGAATCCCATGTCGATCGCAGCATTAATTCCCCGCAAAATTTCATTCACACCAACGTGATTGGTACCAGTGTGATGCTCGATTGCGCCCGCCGGCACGGGGTGCAACGCTTTGTTCAAATCTCGACCGACGAAGTTTACGGTTCGTTAGGCGCGACCGGAAAATTTACTGAACAATCGCCGCTCGACCCGAGTTCGCCTTACTCCTCGAGCAAAGCCGGAGCCGATCTTCTCGCGCTGGCTTGCTTCAAAACATATGGCCAGGAAGTGGTCGTGACACGCTGTTCGAACAACTACGGACCTTATCAATTCCCCGAAAAGTTTATCCCGCTGATGATCACTAAAGCCATGCGTGATGAACCGCTGCCGGTTTACGGCGATGGGATGAACGTCCGCGATTGGATCCATGTGCAGGATCATTGCGCGGCTGTGGTTGCGGCGCTTTTCGAAGGCAAACCAGGAGCGATTTATAATTTCGGCGGCAACAGTGAGATGGTAAACTTGGACGTCGCGAAGAGAATTCTCAAAAGGTTAGCAAAGCCCGAGAGCCTGATTTCGTTCGTGGAGGATCGGCTCGGTCACGATCGCCGTTATGCGATCGATTCAGCATTCGTCCAAAGCGAATTGAAATGGAAACCGCGCCATAACTTCGAACAAGGCCTCAACGAAACCATCGAATGGTACCTGGCCAACCCGTTGTGGTGGCAACCGTTGCTCGAGCGGACGGGGCGATATTGAGAGCATTATTCCGCGTCAAACATCCATCGTCAGCCAGTGCTTATTGGCTATCGGCCACTCGTCGCATGGACTTGCTTAGGCCGAGCTGATTACCGACTTTCTGGACTGTCGCAGTGAGGGCGTCGATTTTTTTCTCCTGTCGCACGACAGTGGCTTCGAGCTCCTGCACCCTCCGATGCTCTTTTAAGAACTCATTGAGTAACATCGCATTGACTGCTTCGTAACGGACCGTGTTGACTTTGTCGTCCTCATCACGCACAACTAAGTCAGGATTCACCTGTTCTACTTCCTCCGCAATCAGGCCGAACTGCGGGATGTGATCGGGATCGAGCTCTTCCTTATATCGAAAAGTGACCGGCTTAAGCGCCAGGATAGCTTCACTCGTTTTGTCCATCGGTTTGATGTCGTCCTTGTAGCGAGCTGATGACTGAACCGTTCCAAGCTGCCCGCTGGAGTTAACGATTACACCGGCTCCACTGGCGACGGTCTTGTTGTAGATACCGCCAATAAAGACCTTTTTCTGAGTGGTCTTACCGATCCGAGTGACGTTGGCATCTGCGGAGTTCCCAAGCACGCCTGCGCCAATAAGGATATTGTTGCTACCCGTGGTAAGGTTGTAACCGGCATCGTAGCCCAGGCCCACATTGTTTGAGCCGGTACTATTGACGAGTGCCTGGAAGCCAACGGCGGTATCGTTATCGCCAGTGTCGCTGCGAAGGGCGCTGACGCCGACTGCGGTGTTATCGTTGCCAGCTGTATTGAAAAAGAGCGCAAAAGCGCCGCCTGCCGTGTTGCTGTCGCCGGTGTTGTTGTTATACAGCGTTTCAGAACCGATGGCGGTGTTGTTGCTGACGGTGTTGCTGTAGAGCGCGAGATGACCATGGGCGGTGTTGTGTCCCCCGGTTGCGTTGCGATAGAGCGATTGGTAGCCCGTTGCCGTATTGGGACCACCATTGGTATTTTTATAAAGTGCTTGGTAACCCGTAGCCGTGTTACTGCTGGTGGTGTTGTAAAAGAGCGCACCGACGCCAGTTGCGGTATTTTGAGAGCCAGTGTTGTTGGCCAAAAGCGCGCTCTGCCCGGTAGCGGTGTTGTCGCTGCCGCTTGAATTGCTGGTCAGCGCGTCGTGACCCGTAGCAGTGTTTCTACTTCCATTTCCACCAAGCGCAGCTGCGCCGATGGCCGTGTTATCATTTCCGGTTGTATTGTTAAAGAGCGTTAGAATACCGGTAGCAGTATTGTTGACGCCTGATGTGTTGCTATAAAGGGCCTTATATCCGATTGCTGTTTCACCATTCGATGTCTCGCTATAGAGTGCCTGGTAACCGACGGCAGTGTTGGTATTGCCATTTACGTTTTGATCGAGCGCTTGCGCTCCGACGGCGGTATTCCAATAGCCGCCTTGCAAAAACCGGAGACTGTCGTATCCGATCCCCGTATTGGCAAAACCGGTGTTGAGGTCGTAAAGAGCAAATGCACCATCGGATGTATTCTCGGCGCCCCGGTCGGTCGCTCTGGCGTATTCGGCTAGTATCACTGTACCGATCACGAAGCGCAGTGTCCACCGAGCAATAAGCCCGAGAGTTTGATTCAGAATGGAGTGAGACATAGAAGCGATTTCCTTCTCCGGTAATTCGTTTTGTTGGGTTGTACCTGAATCGGGAAGAGGCGAGCTACCGGGATAATATCGCCCCGGCTCGATTCATGGTGTTTCGGATAAGTCATTTTGCCGAATTCCTTGACGAATTGTCGAGACAAATTTACAAGCTTCGACGAAGCGTGGATGGGGCTTTGGCGATCTTCAGCCCGTGATCACAGCGCCGACTTGCCCATCTGATTGGCCAGTTCACGCAGGCTGGCGGTAAGCGCTTCGATTTGCTTTTGCTGTTGTGCTACACCCGCTTTCAACCGCTCCACCTCGTTATGTTCTTTCAAGAACTCGTTTAGTAACATCGCGTTGACCGCGTCATAACGGACCGTCATTGCCTTGCCGCTCTCATCGCGCACCACCAGATCAGGATTCATCTTCTCTACCTCTTCGGCGATGAGGCCGAATTGCGGGATGTGATCGGGATCTAGCTCTTCCTTATATCGAAAAGTGACTGGCTTAAGTGCCAGGATAGGTTCACTCGCTTTGTCCATCGGCTTGATTGCTTCCTTCTAGCGTGCCGAGGAGAGGACCGTGCCGAGCTTGCCGGCGGAATCGATCTTCACCGCAACGCCACTGGCACTGGCCACGCCTTTGCTGTAGATGCCGGCGATATAGGTGGTAGTCTGTGTGCCGTTTTTGCCAATGCGGATCTTGTTGGCATCGCCCGCTGCGCCGACCACGCCCGCGCCGATCATGATGTTGTTACTGCCGGCTGGGCAAACCAGAGAGTCTTATCTCTTTTGTGACGGATAGATTGGGGCATGACCGTCGTTACGCCATCGATTCCTCCTTCAGTCAGCGTGAGTTGAACTGGAAACCGCGCAACAATTTCGAGGAAGGCCTGGCCGAAACGATCCAGTGGTATATCGACAATCAATCGTGGTGGCAGCCGTTGCTTGAGCGCGCGGGGCGGTACTAACAAGGTGGTGGTTGGTGATCGTGATCAGGCCCTTAACTATTAGCCGTCGGCGGCGAAGCATCAGCAGCATCAACTGATCGCTCATTTGGATGGAACTGTGGTGCTAGTTCACTCCGTACGCTTCCACCAACGCGTTACCAATGGTGTTGTTTACTCCGCCGAGAATGGCGGTGTAGTTGCCCGGTGCCAGAGTAACAAGAATAGCTGACTCAGCTGCATTGGGTGGTGCGAGCCCACTTGTGATTATGGCCTGCTTATTTGCAGCGCTACCCCAGTTATCGTTGCTAACCAAAAGAACGCCGTTGGCATCACGAAGATCCAGTACCGGGTTCGCGAGCACGTTTGGAACGTTGAAAGGAGCCTGGCCTAGCGTTGGACCGAGTCCGCGGATGATCACATCTTTGTTGGCTGGCCCTTTTACAATAATGCCGGCAATCAAAACCTTGTCCCCGGTTTGAACGAAACCACGAGTCGAGATGTTGCCGAGCTCACTGGCGCTGCTTCCGTCGGAATCGTAGCACTCCACCAGAGCAACTCCAGTCGAGTTATTCACTCCGCGCACAATGACGGTGTAATTGTCGGGACCGAGCGTGGTGAGAATCGCACACTCTGCCGAATTCGGCGGGGCAAAACCAGATGCGGTGATCTGGGCCGCATTGGAAGCAGTTGCCCAATTGTCGTTAGAAGCAATGAGACTGCCATTGCTCGCATGCAATTCAAGGACTGGATCCGGCAGAGCGCCAGGCAGATTGAAGGGTGCCTGTCCAAGGGTAGGCCCAAGCGCGCGCAGCAACACCTGCTTTGGCGTGGTGCCTTTGATGATAATCCGCCGATCATGACGTTAGCGCCCGTGCCGACAAAGCCGCGCGTGGAGATATTGCCCAGCAAACGTGGCACAGTGGTATCAGGCGCGTAAGCGTGTCCGGTATCCGCCGTGAAGGAGACGCCAGGCGGACCTTGCACGTAGACCGTAGTATCGGCATCGAATTGTCCTTGTACCTCCTGGTAGAATGGATTGACGCCCGGTATTTGGTCATCGAGGCCCGCACAACCGATGCCGTCGATGCTGTACACAGCAGTGAGATCGACACGATGACCGACAGCGCTGTTGAAAGGAATAACGGTAATCTGATTTTCGAAGAAAAGTGCGTCGTCAATGTGAGCGAGCGAGTTCTCGTCAAATAGATTCACGTATCCGTTGGAATTGGCGCCGGAGAAGTAATCGTTGTAGTGAGGGTTGTTTGAACCCAAACCAGCTGGTTCGCTGACCGAGCCGCCGCCACGATTGATAATGATAAAACGCATTGTGACCGGACTACCGGCAGGCAGCGTGCCGGAGTTTACGATTCCACTGTCGTTAAACGTCAGGCGCATGTGCGAGACCAATTCGGAATGTCCGTAGTTATAGACGGTGCCGGACTGAGTAGCGATGGACTCGGGCTTCGCCTGAAGCAGAAACGAGAAAGAACCGCCGAGGCTGCCGAAATTGGCAGTGCCATTGCCGTTCAGAGTAGCGACAAAATCAAAGCTATGCGATGCGTCGACTTGCTCGATCCGTTGCCCGTTGGCCGAGATACTGACTTTAAACCCACCGTTAGGATCCACGGTGGTCAGAGGCGTCAGGTTGGTCCGGCCAAATGGACCTGAGGACGGTGACAATCCATCGAAGCCGCTTCCGGTAGCATCGAGATTCGGAGCGGCGAACGCCGAGCCGGACGAAACCGCCAACAGCGCGGCAAGCAATTTAATTACCCTGGTTTTCATCTAATGGTGCTCCTGTATTGCAACGCGCAAACAGAGGATTAAAGGCGCCATCTTTATTGGCCTCGCGGTAGCCACGGCCTGGTGACAGGCGCGTGGCTACAAATGTTCTCGTCTGCTCGTTCGCCGTCAGTTGCAGTTCTGGCTTGCTCATCTCAACTTTGGCGTTCACCTTTTGCAGGCCGGCGGAAAGAGCTTCCACCTGTTTCTGCAATTGC
>QHRO01000205.1 GCA_003220155.1 Verrucomicrobiota bacterium | reverse complement strand
TCCAAGATTTCGTCTCGATTTTTCACAGCAAGCCTCCGATTTGTTTGCGCAACTTCTGGCGCGCGCGAAAGGCTCTTACTTTAATGGTGGCAGCGGTCCAACCGGTGAGCTTTTGCACTTCGGCCACGCTGCGTTCTTGGAGATAAAGCATATCGATAACCAGCCGCTCCACTGGTTTTAACATGGCGAGCAACTTTTCCACCAGATCGCGCGCGGCGAGTTTCCGCATCGCAGCCTGCTCTTCACTCAGATCGGCATGACGCAGCTCCGGGCGCGCTTTTTCCGCCATCAACTGATTGCGGCAGGTGTTTACCGCAATGCGCGAAACCCAATGCGAGATTGGTACCTTGCCCGAATATTGGGCCAGGTTTTGGAAAACCTTTACGAAAATCATTTGCGCTAAATCCTCTTCGGCAGTGCGGCGCGGCTGATAGCCGCGCACAATCTTCGCCACCAACGGATACAATTGGCGGATGAGTTCGCGGGCGGCGTTGTCGTCACCGCCGCGCGCGCGATCGACCAATGCGCGAGCGTGCTCATCGTCATCCATGCGTAGAGAAAGGTATCCACACCAAAGAACGTGACCGGAATCAAGCCGTTCCGGTTACAAAAAAGTATCATCTCGAGCGAAAGCCGGCTCGGAGTCGATGGACCGCGTAGAAGTTAGCTCAAGGTTTCGCCCCGGGATTCCTCCCAGCCTTCGCATAAAACTATGGCGTGGCAGGCGCCTATGCTTGGGCTGATCAGATTTTTTTGTAACCGCAGCGTGGGGTCCGCGGTCAATAGTCAGCAAAGGCGCAATCATGCGCCGCAAACTTACAAAAACATGAAACAAACATTGACAGTAATTGCAGCAATCGCGCTCGGCGCTTTTGGCTTGGCGCAGGCGCAACCTCCAGGCGGGCCGCACGGAGGCTGGCATATGAATCCACTCGAGGAAATGAGTTCAACTCTTAACCTGACGGATGCGCAAAAGGCGAAGGTGCAGCCCATCGTGGATCAGGCGAAACCGCAGCTACAGGCGATCCATCAGGAGGCGATGACGAAGGCCAAGGCGGTGATCGATGCTTCGATCACGCAGATTCGTCCGTTGCTTACGCCGGAGCAGCAGACCAAGCTCGATGCCATCATCAAGGCACATGAAGACCTGCACAACGCAATGAAAGAATTGCACGAAGCCAAGGGGAAATAACGGCGTATATCGCAGCGAGGGGAGGGCGGTGTTCGGCAGGGCGCCGCCTTTTTCTTTTGTTACCGGATAGTGTAGCTGCCAAGCAGTGCCATCAACGGGCAAGATGCCTGTTGGCTCCACAGCCAAGATGGCTGTGCTAAAATTACTCGAAGCGCAATGCCCTAACCGGATCCAGGCGCGCGGCGAAATATGCCGGAATGAGCGCAGCGATTGAGCAAATCAAAAACGCGCTCAGACAAATCAGGGTTACGTCACGCGGAATCACTTCCGCCGGAATCGATGAAAATTGGTAAACTTCGCGCGGAAAGATTTCGATGTGAAGAGTGTTGGCCAGCCATTGACTAAATTCGTTACGATAACGGATCAGAGCCATCCCGAGTCCAAGTCCCGTTAGGGTCCCGAAAAATCCAACGACCATTCCTTGTCCCAGAAAAACCCAGACGATTTGCGCAATGTTCGCGCCAAGTGCCTTCATAATTCCGATTTCGCGCCGTTTCTGCACCGTCACCGTAATCAGCGTGCTCATGATGCCGAAGGCGGCGACGACGACGATGAAGAAGAGGAGAAAGAACATCACATTACGCTCGAGCCGGATTGCCTCGAAAATCTGGTGGTTCATATCGATCCAGGTCCGCGCGGACTGGGGGACTTCGAGGAATTTTTCGATCTGCGCTTTCACTTCATCGACATCATAAGGGTCTTCGGTTTTAACCGTGATTCCATGAAGGGCGTCGCCTAACCCGTAAAGCTCCTGCCCGATGAAAAGCGGCACTAGCAGATACTGCGAATCGTGCACATAATGGCCGGTCTCGAAGATTCCGGTCACTGTCAGATCCTTTGGCAGCACGACTTCGCGCAATTCTTCGATCGCTTTTTTTTCTTCCTCGCCCGTGGCGTTCTCGAGTTTCTTTATGCGATCGAGGACGATTGAGAGGTTGCCCGGCGAATAGACTGTCACCTTGTCGCCGACGCGCACATTTAATTGTCGCGCCAGCTCGACCCCGAGTACGGTGGTATCGCTGGTGAGATCGAGCGTTCCCCATTTTACGAATTTTTGCAGGGAAACGACTTTTTCTTCCTGCTCTGGATCAATACCCCGGATTAAAGGGGCGAGTCGCTGCTCGTCGTGTTCGACAATCACCGGCCCTTGAACATAAGGCGCAGTCGCAACAACGCGGGGTATTGCTCGAATTTTCTCTGTCAACTCCCGCCAATTATTTAGGGTGGTTTCACTGGTAACCAGAATGTGAGCGTCGAAATCGATCACCTTCTGACGCAGTTCGCGGTCAAACCCCGTCATTACCGAGATCACGAGGATGAGGACGGTGACACCGAGCATAACGCCCAGCACGGAAATCAGCGTGATAATGGAAAGAAATGTGCGCTTCGGTTTTAGATAACGCAGCGCCAGAAAGAGGCTGAAGGGTAATTTCAAAACGCGCTAACGGTGCCGGTGAACGCGATTATTTCAACGCGTGGGATTGTAATTCTTCGAGGGTGACAAACTCTAGCGCGGAGGCGTGAGTTGCCTCGAGATCAACCGGGCAGGCGACGCCGCGGCCCAATGCTTCTTTCCAACGCGTCACGCAGACGCACCATTTGTCACCCGGCTCAAGCCCGGGAAATTCCCACTCTGGGTGCGGTGTGACCAGGTCGTTTCCCTGCAGCACCGAAAAATCGAGAAAGTCGCGAGTCACTTGCGCGCAAACGGTGTGCAACCCAACGTCGCCGGGCCCGGTGCGACAGTAGCCGTCGCGATAGAAGCCGGTGAGTGGATCGCGGCAGCAACATTGCAGCTCGGTGCCTAGGACATTTGTGGGCATAGGAAGAGGATAATGGGGTGCTCGTTTTTGTCATCCCAGTGTAAGCCGACGGATCCCGTGGGGAAGCTTCTAAGGTAACTTCCGCGGGATCCCTCGACTTCGCTCGGGATGACTGGGAAGGTGGCGCCAGATCAAATGGCAAGGAAGGCACAAGCAGTTGCTTATTGGTTGCTGCCGGAAACGGCGGCGCGCGCAGTGTTGTCGCGCGAAATTAGGGTGCAGGCGAGGCGATTTGGCGCTCCATTGTTCGAACCGCACGTAACGATTTTTGTCGCACCGGAAAGTTCGCGGCCTCCGCTCGACGTCTTGCGCAAACTTCTACCGGTTAAAATCGAGCTAACGATTCATAGTATTCGATTCGGCGAACAATTTACGAAGACGCTTTTCGTCCAATTCGCAACAAATACTACATTGCAACAGCTAGGCGATGCGATCTGGAAAGCGACCGGGGCGGGGGACCGTTACCTTATCGATCCACACCTAAGTTTGCTTTATGCAAAATTGCCGCCAGAGACCAAGCAAAGATTAGCCGATAAAATACGGCTGCCATTTCGCGAAGTTTGTTTCACCTCGATTTGTGCGATGCGATGTGCTCGTCCGACGACGACGGCAAGCGAAGTCGAGCGGTGGAAATTACTCGCGCCGTAAAGAATAAACGCCGGAAGCATCAGGCTCCCGGCGTTCCCTTTGATCCCTAAGCTATACAAACTGGAAACACTGCGGCGGTGTAAAAGTTCCTCAGAAAGTACGAGCAGCCAACAACACGAACCGGTGCGATTCGATTAACGCGGTGAAGAATTGGGGGGCGAGGGTGAGATCGTCGGCGAAGGTGTCGGCGTTGACGACGTGGAACTAGACTGTTTCTGCAACGCTTCCTGCAAAAGTTTCTTCTCTTCGGGGAAAACGAAGCCGGAATTGGCGGCGTCAATGAATTCATGAGCGGCATCTGCTTTGCCGTCGTCAAGCAAGAGCACGGCGAGGTAGAGGGCGACGCGGGCGTCGTGCAATTTCTCCGGCGCGAGTTTTTGCAAGACCGCGACTCCATCGGCGGTTCGACCTTGCGAATTCAAAGAAAGCGCCTGGGCAACTACGCAGGGTGGCTCGGTCGGCGCTTGATCGAAGGCCTCTTTGGCAACGCGCTGACCTTCGCTGGGGTTGCGATCGAGGATCATGGATAGACGGGCATATTCCGCTGCAATCAGCGGTTCTTCCGGAGAAGTTTCATGCAGACGCATGGCGGTGAGATAGAGATTAGGGAGATCATTGTTGGCCCGATAAATCTCAAACAAGGCATCGAGCGCTTCACGACGACTCAATGGATTATGAGCGACGCGCAACCAAAGCTGCTCCGCTTGGGTCGGTAGATTCCATTTCGTGGCGAGACGAGCCAGGCGAATTTCACGCTCGGGATACTCTTCGCAGGCGCGCTCGGCATCGTGCCAGAGAGAAGCAGATTCCGCATCGGTGCCTTCCTGTCGAGACTGCTGTTTCGCATATGCCTGATAGGCGAGCCGTAAATATTCAGAGTCGCCCCAGTTACTGCCCTTCGTCCAACGGCGAAGGCGCGACCAATTTTTTTGTGCAGTAAAAGCAGCGGCAACTTCTATTGCCGGCGGAGGATTAGCGGTTTTTTCGGGTGGCAACTTCTCCATCCAACGCAGGACTTCGGCGCTCATGCCATTGCCATTCATCCATGCCATCAACGCGGCGAGATCGTCGAGTTGTCGCGTCGCCAGGGGTTTCACTTTCTCGAGCAACGTCGCCAGTTTTTTTTTATCTAGCTTTTTGTAAAAATCCAAGCAAAGCAGGTCGTCGGAAAAAGTGACCTGCGGGCTCAATTGCAGTTCTTGCGCGAAGCGGTCGGCTGCCTCGAGGTTGCTGTGCTGGATCGCGTCATTTAGCAAAGCGCGAAGGGAACCGGCGCGAAACGGAGCGCTTTTGACCAGATGCTCGAGGGTTGCGCGTGCCCACGTGTTTTTCTGCGGATCGGGCGATTTGATCCGAACCGCGGCGAGGTTGTATTGATAGGTTTCGTTGCCCGGTTCCTTTGCCAAAGCTGCGGCGAAATGGCGCTCCTGGCCTGCTTCATCGCCCTGCGCACGCGCCAACCATCCGGCAACGACATGATAAGGCGCGCTTTCGCGATTCTCCTTCGGCACGCTCTCGAGCGCTTTGCGGGCTGCATCGAGCTGACCGAAACGCAAAGCGGCCGAGGCGAGGTTGAGCTGGCTATCAATGTCGCGCGGCCGCAAGCGCGCGATTTCCGCGCGCCAGACCACGGTTTCAGCGCGATTTTGTTTCTCGGTTGCTTCGGCCAGAATTTGATAGGCCGGAAAAGAATCATGATTGATCTGTAACGCCTTTTGCGCGGCATCATTCGCGCCATTAAAATTTCCCTGTTTCAGATTCGCTTCGGCCTGTCGAAGCCAGCGCGATTCTCGCCAGGAATTAGCGAGTTTTGGACCAATGGTGAAAACAAGCAGTCCGAGTGCGAATCCGGCAATGACCGCCAGAACGATTAGACCGCCGCGGACAGAACGGGTCTGACCCACCGAAGCAGTTTTGTTTGTCTGTCGCCGAAGCTGGTGAATTACCGGATCTGTCATTGTGTTTCTACGACAACGTGCGGTTCCCTTTAACCAAGATTGCCGTTCAAGCGCGCGCCGTTTCGACCGCGGCTTCCTCTTCTGCCACGACCGGGACTTCCTCGATCGCTTCAATCGCTTCCTCGCGCAGACGCTCACCCCAAACATAACGTGCGAGCAATACTTTGATCGTCGCCGTCAAGGGCACGGCCAAAATTGGACCGAGCAAACCCCCAATGAGCAAGCCCCAGACGAAAATCGAAACAATCACGGTCATCGGGTGAAGCCCGACCGAATTGCCAACAATGCGCGGCGCGTAAAATAAGCCCTCGAGATTTTGCACGACGATGAAGATTAACGTAACAAGCAATGGGTGAGTGAAGTCGCCCCATTGCGCGACGGCGATCAAAACGGCTGGAATCCAGCAAACGATGATCCCGATGTACGGAACCATGGTGAGAACGGCAACAAGGCAACCGATGAGGACGGCAAAATTTAATCCTGGCGGCGGAAGGAACGAAAGAGTCGTGCCAATCAAAATGCCATCGACGAGGCAGACGAGGAGTTGCCCACGAAAATAGGCGATGATGTAGCTGTTGATCTGCAGGAGAACGTCGGCGACTTCGTTTTTGAGCGGTGAATTACGAAGCGGCAGGTATTCTTTCCAGCGACGCTGAATGGCGGGCCGTTGTTTAAGAAGGAAGAACAAATAAATCGGCACCAGGATCAGACTCAAAAGAAAACCGGTGACGCCGAGAAATCCGCCAATGCTTTTCTTAATGATCGCCCAGATCTTCTCGCTGAGGTTGGGTAGTTGTTTTTCAAGGTTGGGCAGCTGTTTTTCCACTAACTCCTGAAGACGGCCGCGCTCCGCATCGGTCAATTTAGAGGGAGCGGGGGCGATTTCTTCCAATGGCGGGGTGGCCGATGATGAAGGAATCGGAAGAGCCTCCTCCGGCGCAGCGGTTGCAGTAGGCTTCGGGCTCGGTTTCGGTATCGGGGCCGGAGTTGAGCCGAGCAACCAATTTACGATCCCACTGGTGGCTTTCGCTCGCGTTTTGTCAGTGCTGCCAAAAGTCCGTTCGTAGCGATAAATTGCATCGACAATTTTATCGCGCGCCTTGACGGTGTATTGGGGTAATTCCTTCACCAAGTTCGAGCTCTGCATTCCAATTGCCGGTACCAGCCAGGTGCCGATGGCGACAAGCGCGAGCCCGGCAATAGCAAAAAGCAGCATGATCGATTTCGTGCGACCAAGACCGTTGGCGGCCATCCGCGTGACAACCGGGTCAAGCAAATAAGCAAGAATGGCCGCGATCGCGACCGGAATTAAAATCGGCTGCAGAAAGCTGATCACGTTCGCCATGATCCAGACCGTTGCGACGAATACGAAAATGAGGAAGCTAATGGCGAGCGCGCTGACCGCAGCCCAGATGGCCTTGCGTTGCCATTCTGCCGGGTAACGCGTGCCGCCAGAGTCACTCATGGTTTCGCTCCAGTTGGATTGGTTTTGCTGACACGGGTTTTTTGGGCGTCGATTTTTGCCGCGAGATTTTTATTCGATGGGTCGAGTGTTTTTGCCTTCTGCCAGGATTCGAGTGCTTGGGAGACACGGTTCAACTTCGAATAGACGTCGCCAAGGTGTTCGAAAACGACGGCGTCTTCGCGCGGCAAATTTTCAACGGCTCGCTTTAAATTTTCCAGGGCTTGATCGTATTTTCCCTGACGGTATTGCACCCAGGCCATGCTATCGAGGTAAGCGCCGTTGTCGGGGTCGAGTTGAAGCGCGCGCTTGATTGCGTCTTCTGCTTCGTCGAGGTGACTGTTCTGTTCGGCCCACATGTAGCCAAGGTAATTATAAGGCTCGGCCGCATTGGCGGGATCCATCGCGATGGCTTTGTGGAAAAGTTCCGCCGCTTTATCATAGAGACTGGCCTCTTCCGCCGCGGCGCCATATTCAATGTAAAAACGTGGTTTCAGAAAATCAGCCTGCGCATTCTGCGCTTCGTTGAGCGCTTCTTCGAACATGACCACCGCCTCTTTCGCTTTTTTCGACTCGCGCAGGGCAATCGCGAGATAGTAGGCGAATTCGGGAGCATCGGGATAACGCCGGCGCCCTTCTGTCAAAATCGGAACGGCGCGCTCACTCTGTTTCAGCGGCGCCAGCAATAGTTCCGCGAGCCGTAAATATGTGGCCGCGTGATTTGGATTAATAAGCAGGCTTTGTTCATAGTTCTGTGCCGCCTTCTTGAATTCCGCGTTCGCCGGGTCGGTTTGATTGTCCCGAAGCAGCGCGCGCGCTTCATCATCGTGCAATTGGGCTAACAACTCGTAGGGCTGATATTTTTCAGGGTGTTCCTGGATAATCGCTTCAAGTGTTTCCACGGCGCGTGCCCGCTGATTTGTTAACACAAATCCGGTCGCCAGTTTTTCGCGGGCATTGGCGTCGTCAGGTTGCAACTCAAGCACGCGCAAATAAAACGGAAGCGCTTCCTTGATCTGTTGGGTGGAGGCGAAGTAATCCCCCACCTCCTTCAAAACGGCAGCATCGTTTTGCCCTTTCGCGGCCGCCTTCTTAAAAACGTCGTTCAGACGCGCTATTTGCTCCGGAACCGGCTTGGCATCTGGTTTCAAAATGACGGAGCCGTAAAGGCGGCCAAGCCTTGCCCAGAAAATCGGATCGTCGCTTGGCAATTTGGCGGCGCGATCGAGAGTTTCGATCGCCCTTTTTTCATCGCCAGCGGTGAGATGAATCTCAAACAGTCGCTGGTAGCCATCAATTCTCAGAGGATCCAGTCCGATGGCTTTGTTGGCGAATTCAATCGCCTGATCGACTTTCTTCAAATACTTGGCGTAGATAAAAGCCAGCTCCAGATAAGGCTCGGGCGCTTTCGGATGCACCTTGACTGCGTCCTTTAAGACATCAATGGCGCTCGGATAATCATCGTCCCGCGTCAGCAACGCCGCGACGCGAACCGCCAGTTCGGTCTGCCCGGGATCGACATTTAGAACCTGACGATAAGCTTCGAGAGCTTTTTCCATTTCGCCATTCTCCTCAAAATCGATTCCTTCGACGAAATGGGCGAGGGCCTCGGCCTTGTGTTCACCCTCGATGCTCAGATTCAAATCTCGCGCAGGAGGTAGGGTCAGCGAATCATCGATTACATCGGCTCGCTTCGGTGCCGCGTGCGCCGCCGTTGCCTTTTGCGATCGCGTAGATAGTGTCCGCGCGGATGAGATTTTTCCGATGCCGCATACCAGCAGAAGCAGCGCAAGATAAGCTCCCTGCTTGCGCACAATCATCATCCTGCCTGAATCTACCGTGCCGGTCTGCCGAGGCAAACCTGCGTAGTCGCCGTTACGACTTGTAACGCAGACGCTTCTTATGGCGATTCTCCTTCATTCGCTTGCGGCGTTTGTGCTTGGAGATTTTCGCTTTGCGTCTTTTTTTGAGAGAACCCATAGCGGAAGGATTAATTTGGCGTGGCAGTGAGGCGAAACGCAAGCATTGCTTGCGTAGGATGGCAAACAGTTTCGGTAATCAAATCGCGCGGTCACTTTTTCGAAAAGAAGCACCATCACGCCAACTAATAATAGCAGCGATCCCGTCACCAGGCTTTCATAGCGTTCAAAGCAACCAAGTCCGATGCTGCGAATTCGGAGCAGGGCCAGAGAGGTGAAAACCAACATTCCTGCAACGGCGGCGGAGGAAAGAATAAGGGTTAGCAGGGCAAAGCCGCCCCAGCCGAAGCGAATTCCTGAAACGTAAATCGGCAGAAACGCTTCACAGGGTGAGAAGGTAGGCATGGCAAACAGGCTGCCAATTGCGACCCCAGTCGGAGGTGCGGGTACCCGAAATATCCGGGGCACGAAAATGCGCCAGCGATTCCTTCAGTTCATGCTGATGTTTATGCTCATGCTCGTTTCCACCGTGGCCGGAAAGTTGCCGCCAGATGTAGAATAGACCGAGTCCGGTAGCAATGCTCCCGCTATTCGCGGGAACCACGTGCCAATGCGCGAGCTCAGCGCCACTCCAAAAATCGTTAGGATTAAACCGAGTAGCGCAGTTGTGCGGACATGCCGGTGCTGGCTAATGCGGTAATTAGGAGTGTTTTGGAATGACTCCAGCGTTGTGCATGACCCGCTGCCACGAAGGGCAACCAGTGGGTCGGAATCGCGGCGTGAAAAAATGCGACCGTGAACCCTGTAAACGCAATGGTAGTGAGGACGGTTTCGTTCATGCCCTGACCCCGCGCGTTTAATCGGGCTGGTGGGATTTGAACCCACGGCCTCCTCGTCCCGAACGAGGCGCTCTACCAAGCTGAGCCACAGCCCGCGATGTGCGGCCGCGGAGTGCCGCGGCTTAGCTGACTACTTCGCGTATTTGGGACGCGATAGCAAGAAGATCGCGCGTTTTTCGACTTATCCATTGCGAAGAAAGAAAGTGTCGCATTTTTTTTGCAACCCCTCGATTGAGGCGAGGAAGCGTCCCAGAAAAGTCGTAATGAGGAGAAGATTCGAGGATGCAATCGGTTAGGGGATGGCTTCCTTTTGTAGTCTTGCATTTCCGAGGTCCGACTTTTTCTGGTGTTTACGTGTCTAGTGCTAGACACAGCCCTCCGTGGCACCAGCGCTGCTATAGTAATTATAATAAATCTCCTAATTTATGACCGGCGCCTCGCAAACGCAGCTAGTACACTGCCTGAGGCACTCATCGCAGTCGTTTTGGTCGCGACCTTCTTCGCTTCGATTTTCGAGCTTAACGCCGTCTGTTTGCGGTGCATCGACGCTAGTAAAGAGTCACTCGCTGCCGTGCAAAGCGTTCAGGATCGGAGCGAGGTTTTGCGTAATCTGGCCTTCTCTGATCTGACGAACACTTCGTTTGTGCAGAATCTGATGAACACGGCTGCTAATCCGGCACCTTTTTCAAAGAAGGCAACCGAGGTAGTCACGATTAGCAAGTATCCGACACCCAACGGAGTAACCAAATTCACACGCGCACCTAACGGCACGGTCACCACTGACTCGATAGCCACGGACCTTGGCACGGGATTGCTCAAAGTGGACGTCCAAGACTCCTGGACTATGACCGTGGGAGGTCGCAGCCGAATCGAACAGACAAGCAGCATTATTTCAAACGGCACTAAGAAATGAAACTCAAAATACTCGCGAAGAATCACGCTTTCACTCTCATAGAAATGATGATCGCGATCGCCATTGCCTTCGCGATCCTGGGTGTCACGCTGACTTCGTCAATCTCTCTAGAAAAGAGTTTTAATTCGGTGGACAACTATTTCGCGACACACATGCAGCAAATCCGCATTGTAGATTATCTCGCCCGAGATGTGAGGCGTGGATTTAGCGTCACCTCGTCCGTCGACAAGCAAACGGTAACGGTGAAAATCCCCAGGTATATTATTCAGGCGGGCGACTCGGATGCAACTCCTTCCACCATAGGAACTCCGCGCTCGCCAAAGTTGGCTATCTCAAGTGGCGATTACAACATAAATTATGGTACCACCGCGACCAACCAGATTAGTACAGTCGTGTACCAAATAAGCGGCTCTTCCATTCTGCGGACGGAAGACGGCGTCGTGACAACGATTGCCTCGAGCACTGACAATCTAATCCCGGAAACGGTCGACGTAGAATTAGCTAATACCGAGTACACTACCACGGCGATTACGTTTAAGCCTATTTCCGTGGCCGACCGAAACGGCACAGTTGTTTATTCGACAGCTTACTTGAGAAACCGGCGGCGTTCCCTTTAGAAACTAACAACGAAAAATGAAAATTAAGAGCAACAGCAACGAATCCGGTAATGTCTTGATCTGCGTGTTAGGTGCGATTTTGGTCGTGTCACTTATCGGCGCTAATGTTCTGCGCAATTCTACCACCCGCCTCAATACTTCATCCAATCAGGTGCGAGCATGGAAGGAAGCGCTCTCCGCCGCCGAAGCAGGTGGTGATATGGCCTTTGCCGAGCTACGGAAGACAGTCCCCGGGATGAGCCCGACCCCGAGCCCGAGCCCGTGGATGGGATGGACTAATTCCGGAACCACGCACGTGAGTCCGGTAACCACTTTCGGCAGCGACAACCTTAAGGCTCGGACAGTCGTAGAAACGTGCTATTTCGACAGCTCGGGAGTTTTCCATCCTGGGGCAAATCCGGATCCAAACGCCAACAGCTGGTATCGTGTTCGAAGCAAAGGGACGACGCCACTTCCAGGCCTTAAGAGAACCGGAATGGATGACACGCTTGTCAATGATGGTCATAGCCACTTTGCGGCGAAGGGTTCGACAGCAATGCAGGATATCACGGCCCGAGGCAACGGCGATAGCACCTTACGCAAAATCGATTTTCGATATGACCATTTCGTTACCACCTATGGAAATGATTGGGACGATCCGCTCGGAACGAGGAATGATCCCGCAGCAATTGGAGCAACCCCGCAAATCTCGCGACGGATCGAGCAGATCGTCACCCCGGTGACACCTTTCTTCGACGCGGCGATTAAAGCGTCTGCCAGTTTCTACGGCCTTGGCTCCGCCGCCATGCTCGACAGCTACGACTCGCGAAAAGGTCCCTATGTCTTCGTCGCGAATGATCCGACTAACCCACGTTATCCCGATTCACGTCATGGATCTCTCCAAATCGGCAGCTCCACGGCAACTGTCAAAGGCATGCTTTACGGGGATGTGGCGACAAACGGAGGAACCATTGTTGGTTCATCTCAAATAACCGGAACCATAGATAATAATGTGCCCTTTAATCTCGACGATTATCATATGCCTGACACTTCGGCGTGGGCGTACCAACCGGCTGGGACTGGAGCGGGGAAGCTGCCGTTGGCCGTCTCGAGTTCTACAACGCTTACGCCACCTGCTGCCGGAAGTTCAGGTGCCCCAGTCTA
>QHRO01000307.1 GCA_003220155.1 Verrucomicrobiota bacterium | reverse complement strand
CGCGCCCGACAGCGCGCGTGGCTGCAGGTTGAAGGTTGTAGCTACGCAAAGCGGGGAAACAGAACGGGGCGCGGTTAGCTGCATCGCTTGGTTAGGTCCGTTCACGGGGGAATGCGCGACACAACCGTGCACTTTCTGATGATGTATCGCCGCGGCCGGAAACGACAAGTCGCGGGATCATTGGGGCAAAAAAGGCCGGTGCAGCACGAACACGACCGAGATGCGCCCTGCAATCAAAATGAGCAGCGCAGCAAGAAACTGCACGTGCGCTGAAACACCGACACCGCTGTATCTTTTCAGTAGCCATGCGAGGAGAGGGCACGCTGCGATGCCTGAAAACATTGCAAACCAGCCGTTCGTTATGGGCAAAGGTCCTTGGTGTACGAGAAGAGCCAATCCGCCAATACCCGCGACAAAGAACCAGGCCCACCCGCCGATCCATGCAGCCACGATCGTCGCCGTTCGCACATACATGTTCATTCTATGTGCGAACGCTGAGCTGCAAGCGATGATCAGGAATCCGAGGATAAGCAAGCGCATAGGCCTAACGAGACGGAGCTGAGCCACCGCTGGCGGGAGCGAGCGGGGCAAACATCGAGAACTGTTTCATGAAATCAAATCTGCGCATCGCGACGGCCAGCGGTTGGCTCCAGCGATTGGTTAGGTCTTTGTGGGCTCTTCACGAAGCAATCTGATGAACTCCAGGATAGGCTCTTCTTGGGCAGCGCGATACGATGGCTCCTTGCGGTGAATGTCCGCATCGATGAAATAATGATATAGCCGGTGTGGCACGACGGACGCAACATCAGCGAAGCGCGTCCTGAGTCGCTGCTGCGTCTGCTGAGTCGCAGCGTACCACGCCTTGATGTCTTCATCCGTGTTCGTCGGGAGGCGAGTGATGCGCTCCAGCTCGTCGGCAAGAAAGCGCCGATCCTCGGTCGACAATGCACGTGCAATCTTCGCCGGATCGGGCGAACGCCTGACGCACAGCAACTCCGTTCCGTTAGGCAGGGTCCAGCGCCGTCGCCGCGCCCTTCTGCATCCAAGCTTTCTTGCCATTTCCATCCGGGCTCGACTGATCACACAAACTACCTCAAAGTGAAGGCGCTGGGCGCTGCCTAACGAGAACAAGATGAGCGATGGCCACCGAGAGCGAGCGTTGCTAGAAGTGGAGAGGTTGGAGCCGCGCAAGACGCGAAGGCACAGCGGGTGGCCGTTCGCTCCATCGGTTGGTTAGGCGGTATTGTAAAGCGAGCGCTTCAGCTTTCGCTTTGAGCGCCGCTTGGCTGGCCTCGTCGAGTTTTGGGGGCGGAGCGGTGCGACTCGCGACGGGAACGCCAACGGCCATAAAATACTCTTCCTGCCCGGCTGGTGAACATAGGCACAGCAGCCGCGCCGGTCGCCCCGAGGCGTTCCGAAAATGGTGTGGTGCATTGGCCGGAATGTTGGCTGTCTCGCCGGCCCGCACAACGGATTTCGCGCCACGGAAAGTGACCTCAATCTCGCCATCGAGAAGGGTAAACACTTCCTCGAAGTCGTGGCGGTGTGGAGGAGGACCGCCACCCGGCGGGACAAGCATGTCTATGAGGCAGTAGCGACCGGCGGTGTCCTTGCCCGTCAGAAGGATGGTGTAGGTGTCTCCCGCCAATCCAACGTGAGGCAGCTTTTGGTCTTCGTTTGGTCGCGCAAGCGCTAGCTTCCGTTGAAGGTCATCGGGCGGAATAGTCTGGGTTTCGTTTGTCATATCTATTGAAGCTTCCTGTTTAATGGTTTAGGACACAGCGCGAGCAACGCCTAACAAGTATTAGAAGAAAGTTCGTAATTAAAGGCGAACATTTTTCGTCTATTTCTTGAGACAGGCTGCCGCCCGTGGTCACGCGATCCAGAACTTTGCAATATGGGTGGCGCCACTGCCGCCATTTTATTGAGGACCGGCTCCGGCGGGAAGGAAATTCGGGCGGGCGAAGCGGACTTCGGGTTATCAGTTCTCAGCAACAGCCGCGGTCGGCGACCGCGGCTACAACATGATAGTGATTACGATTATGAATACGATTAAGACGACAAGATGAGAGATGCTTGACAGGCTGAGGAGGAAAAGCGCAGCCTCGCGCCATGAACGCTCTTAATCGTTACGCAGACCCGGTTTACTGCATGATGCGGTTCATTGTCGGGTTAATGCTCGCCTGTCATGGCGGGCAGTTGGTTCTCGGAATGTTTGGCGGGATGCCCGGCTCGGAAAAAATGGTGACGCAGGTAGGCGGCTGGCTCCAGTTAATCGGTGGTTTTCTGATTGCTTTTGGACTGCTCACCCGGCTCGCTGCCTTCGTTTGTAGCGGCATGTTCGCAGTGGCGTATTTCATGTTTCATGTTGCCTCTGCCACCACAGCGATGGCGAAGTTTTTCCCGATCGCTACCGCCGGCCCGCAGTATTCGAACAAGGGAGAGCTCGCCGTCTTCTATTGCTGGGTGTTTTTCTTCATGTTCTTCTACGGGCCCGGACGTTGGAGTCTTGATGCACTGATGGCGAGAAGTCGCACGCGAGTTGAGACGTTGAAGAGTTGAAGCATTGAAAAGTTAAAACCAAAAATCGTTGTATGAAACCACCGCGCTTCAGCACCGCCACAACCTTTCTGGTCGCGATAGTACTCGCCTGGCTCGAGATCGCACCGGCTCAGGCTCAGGAGTGGGCGAAGGCGCGACTCAACAATTCGCCGCGGCATGCGGAGTGGGCTGAGATCAAATCGGGCGATCGCACAATCAAGGCGTTCGTTGTTTACCCAGAGCGGAAAGATAAGGCGGCGGTTGTGCTCGTGATTCACGAGATTTTTGGATTGAGTGATTGGGTCCGCGGTTTGTGCGATCAACTGGCGGAGAACGGGGTCATCGCGATCGCGCCCGATTTGCTCAGCGGTCAAACCTTTGCCGATCCCGATGGTGCGCGGAAAGCGATC
>QHRO01000204.1 GCA_003220155.1 Verrucomicrobiota bacterium | reverse complement strand
TGGTTTGAAGGACACGTTCCAGCGTGATGGCGCCGCTTGTCTGGGCTAGAAACGCAACCAAAACCGCAACAAAAAAGCTCGGTGTCAGCACCGTGCCTGTGAGTCGCGCATGGCGTGCTTGGGAGCACAGGCTGCCAGCCTGTAGCATTCGGCCGCCGGCCGAATGCCCTGCAACATTAACGCGCGAGGTGGCACACGCTGTTCGCGGCAAGCTGCCGCGAGTTACAGGCCGGCCGCCTGTGCTCCCCAGAAAAACAAATCGCTCCTTCATCGCTGGCTTAATTTTTCTGGCGGCTTCGCTACATCCGATGCCTGCGCTGCGCTGTCGTTTTTGATGTTCCCGTTTTTAATGTCTGATCCGAAATCGAGCGCTTCCGCTAAACTGGCACAAGCGTGTGCCAGGCGGGCGAGAGCGACGTTGTGCAAATAGATCGCGCTCAATCGAGTGGTGCGCGTCCGGGTTACATCGGATGCGGCTTGCAGAACGTCGAGCTGTGTTCCCAATCCGGCAGCGAAATTGCCTTTGGCCATCTCTAGCGCCTCGTCCGCCGTCTGCACGTTTTTTGCCTCGGTTTCGAGTACGCGCTCGGCTTGTTGAAGATCGAAAAATGCACTGCGCACTTCTGAGGCAACGCTTCGCCGCGCCGCCGCCAAAGCTTCCACTGCTGCCTGGCGCCGGGCGCGTGTCGCCTGCATCCGTCCTTTCGTCGCGGACCCGTCGAAGATGTTCCACGTAGCGTTTATCCCCACCACACCCCCATAGTTAAATTCAGGACCGACGGCGGGGTCGCGCTCACTGTAAACTTCATACCCGGAAAAAGCGCGGATATGTGGGCGCGACGCGCTCCGGTCCAGAACATACTGGCGGTCTTCGATCTCGATATCTTTCTGCCGGGCTTTGATAACCGGCCGATTCGCATCAGCCCGTGCCAGGCAGTTGTTTAGGTCCGGATGATTGGGCCGATATTGCAATTCGCCCGAAACCTCGAATGGCGCCGCCTGGGCTCCCGGGCGCACGTTGGTGCCGAAAAGTTCTGCTAATCGTAGGTAGGAGTTTTTCAATTCAGTCTGTGCATTGAAGAGTTCTGGACGCTCGTTGGCCAGGGCCACCTCGGCTCGTTGAACGTTGAATATACCAACAATGCCGGCGCTCAATTGTTCCTGCTGGTTCTTAAGTTCCTCGTCTAAAACTCGCACGGATTCTTCGCGCACGTGGACCTTTGCCCGGTTCAGCAGGAGTTCGTTGAAGGCGATTCGCACATCCATCGTCACGCGGCTGGCAATTTCCTGAAGCTCGTAGTTTGCTTTGTCGATGTTCAACCGGGCGATTGCCACCTGGCTGGTAACTGCCCCGCCGGTGTAAAGGTTCTGGTCGAGGCGCAATATTGCATTGTAATCTTCCTGCCGGAGGTTCGTCTCGCTTTGAGTCTGTCGTTTGTCGTACAACCCGCTGGAGGTTAGCGATGGCAAAAAGCCCGAACGCGCTTCAATGAAATCGCCATGTGCTCCCACCACCTTTTTGCGCGCAATCAAGATGTCAGGGTTGCGCTCCTGGGCGACGGCGACCGCTTGCTCGATGGTGTACGCGGGGACCGCCCCGACGACTTTCGGCAAACCGGGCAAAGCGGCAGCGATCACCATGCTGATGGCCGCGAACTTCAAACGCATTTCGTATATCTCCTTGCGAGGGCTTTCCTTGCACCAGGAATTGCCCGTGACTTTTCCCCTTATATCAGTTCTTGCAAGCGGGCGCGACTTCGGACACATTCGGCGCTTGCAACACTCGGAGCTGCTGCAAGGCAGGCGCAACTATTAAGATTGAAGCGGCCTAACTTGTGTCTTTGCTCCAAATAGTCAAATTCAGGTAGTTTTTCAGCTTTAACAATTTGGAAATGAGAAAAATAAGAATCGCCATTGTCGGCGTTGGAAACTGCGCCAGCTCTCTTGTCCAGGGCATCAATTTTTATGACGGCTCCTCCGTCAACAGCACCGGCATCGGATTGATGCACCGGCAAATCGGTTCATACCGGCCGGACGACATCGAAATAGTTGCCGCTTTTGACATCGACCGGCGCAAGGTTGGCCTGGACGTTAGCAAAGCCATTTTTTCCCCTCCGAACTGCACGAAAATTTTTTGCGATAAAATTCAGCGCACCGGCGCAATCGTGAAAATGGGCTGTGTTTTCGACAGTTTTGCCGAGCACATGCGCGACCAGGACCCACTGCGCACTTTCCTGCCCCTGGAGAAGGAATCCACCCGTGAGCAGATCATCGAAGAATTGCGTGATTCTGCGGCCGAGATGCTGGTCAATTATCTTCCGGTTGGCTCGGAGCAGGCGACGCGTTTCTACGCCAGTTGCGCGCTAGAAGCCGGTCTCGGCTTTGTTAATAACATTCCGGTCTTCATCGCCAGCGATCCGGTTTGGGCAAAGCGTTTTGCCGATAAAAATTTACCCGTTATCGGGGACGACATCAAAGCTCAGATGGGCGCAACTGTGCTCCACCGCACTATTGTCGATCTCTTCCGGAGGCGCGGTGTCAGGGTGGTCAGGACCTATCAGCTGAACACCGGCGGTAACACGGATTTTCTGAACATGCTTAATCGAACGCGACTGACCTCGAAGAAAACTTCAAAGACCGAAGCTGTGCAATCGGTCATGGGAGAACGCCTGGCCGACGAAAATATTCATATCGGTCCAAGCGATTACGTACCGTGGCAGCGCGATAATAAGATCTGTTTCATTCGGGTTGAAGGGCGGCTCTTCGGCGACATTCCGATGGAGCTCGACCTCAAGCTGTCGGTCGAAGACTCGCCTAATTCTGCTGGCATCGTCATCGACGCGATTCGTTGCTGCAAACTTGCGCTCGACCGCGGCATCGGCGGCGCCCTCCACTCGCCCTCAGCCTATTTTGCGAAACGTCCGCCGGTGCAAATGACCGACGACGAAGCGCATCGCTGCGTCGAGCAATTCATTCGCGGCGAGCGCGAAAGTTAACCCTGGAACAGCGGTTTGCTCAGGACGGTCTCAGGACCACAGGCGCGCTTGATGTTTGCCGGCGCGAGTAAGCGGAAAGTGGCCCGGCCGTTTCGAGGGTCTTGATCACGGTGCTGAGATAGACCGACTTCGGATAGAACGCTTTCCATTTCGTGATCTCCGCGCGATTCAATACTTTGAAGCCGTAGCGCTCGAACAACTTTTCGCCCCGACGGTTTTCAAAGGTCACGATCTGGCCATAAACACGGCGCTCGCCGAATCGATAAAGGTAATTCAGGTACGAGCTCATAAGAGCTCGGGTGGTGGAAACTTTTCGCGCGTCCGGCAGCAGGTTGATGTGAAAATGCGGCACCGATCTGGGCGCGGCGGGGACTTCGTGCCAGCCATGGCCAATGACCCAGCGAACGAATTTGCGCGAGCGCACGTTGTAACCGCGGTAGCGGCGGAGCGCTCGAAAAAATAACAATACGGTCTGCGCAAAAGCGTAGACCTGGTGCTGTAGTGGTTTGCGCGAGCCCAGCAGATAACCACGAATCTTTCCGTCAATTTCCAGGACGAAGGAAGACTCCGGTTCGTGATCTGTATAATACGTGGTTAGAAAATCGGCGAACAATTCGCGATCTTGAAACACCGGATCAATCGGATCGCCGAGAAAGCCGGTCTCGCAGCAAAGTTTACGGACAGCGCCGCGATCACTCGCTTGATAACTGCGAATTGAGTACTGCGGCGCGTCGTCCATTCAGCGTTGTTTCCTATAGTTAAAGCAAACTTCGCGATAAATGTAAAATAAACGTTCGAACACCCGAGGCCATGAAAGGCGTTCCTCAGCCAGCCGCGAGGCGCGCGCCCCCAGTCGTGGCAGGTTGCGCGAGCAGGCGGTTTCGATGGTGCGAGCCAGGGATTCGGGCGTCTCCTCCTCCGCCCACGATTCCTGATCGTGCAGAATAATCCTATCCATGTAGCTGCCGCGAATGCCAACCACCGGAGTCCCGCAGGCCTGACTTTCCAAAGCGACAAGGCCAAAAGTTTCCTGCGTCCCTGGATGTACGAACAAATCGGCCGCGCGATAATAGCGGGCGAGATCAGCCGAGTCGGTGCAATACCGCATCCAGGTGACATTTGGGCAGCGCGCTTGCAGCTCGGCCAGATCGCCACGCTCTGGTCCGTCGCCAATGACCAGGAGATGAAAATCCCGGGACGCGTTCCCGTCCAACTTGGCAAAGGCTCGGAAAAGCAAACCGGTATTTTTTTCCTTCGCCAGCCGGCCGACGTAGAGCAAGAGCCGGCGTGATGCAGGCAGTTCCAATTCCGCACGCGTTGCCGCGGTGTCATCGGGCAAGGCCGAAAAGACAGTGGTATTCACGCCGAGGTTCACCGCGCGGACGTTTTCTACTCCCCAATCTGTCAGCACGGCGCCGAGACGAGCGGATGGAACCAGTGTGGCTTGGAATGAATTGTAGAGATTGCGCACATAACGGCGGGTGAAATCCATCATCGCCTCGCCCGCCGTCTGACCAAGAAATTTCGCGGCACTGCGGACGTACGCTTCCGGGAAATGCGAGTGATAAAATCCGACCACCGGGATGCGCAGCGCTTCGCCGCTGGCAATCGCTTTCCATGCGACCTGGTACGGGTCACCCGACTCGATCAAGTCCGGCCGTTCACGTTCCAGAATTTGCTCGATCGCCCGCAGGTTAATCAGGGCGCGGTAATGAGATGTTCTCGAAATGAGCGGAGAATGGATGAAATAAATTCGCGAGCGTTCGCTCGTGACGCATTCCGTTTTCGGTCCTGGAACGACGAGCACATGTTCGTCCGTGGTCGCGCCTTGAATGTACGCGATCTTTTCATGCACATAGCGTTTCACTCCGCCGCTCAATGGCGAATAGAACTGCGTCAGGTCGCAAAGTTTCAACGATTCTCCATTGGCAATCGCCATTCGACAATCGGCAATCGGCTAATGCTTCTCTAGCGAGCTTAAATATCGCTCTGCTTCCATGGCCGCAGCGCAGCCGGCTCCAGCGGCGGTGACCGCTTGTTTGTAGACGCGGTCGGCTACATCACCGGCGATGAAGACGCCCGGGTGTTTGCTTTCGACCAGTCGTTTGGTGATGAGGTAACCATCCTTGTCCATCTCCAGCTTGCCGCTGTACGGTTTCGCGTTTGGCTCGTGGCCGATGGCGACAAAGACGCAGGCCACCGGCAATTCCCGTTCTTCGTGGGTGACGACATTGCGCAAATCAACTGCGCGCATCTCCCCTTTTTCGTCCGGAATGTAACGCGTAATCACTGTATTCCAGATCGGCTCGATCTTTGGGTGCGCGAGCACGCGATCGGCCATGATTTTGGAAGCGCGGAGTTTGTCGCGTCGATGAACGAGATAAATTCGGGACGCGAACCGGGTGAGAAAAAGCGCCTCCTCAGCCGCGGAATCGCCGCCGCCCACCACCGCCACCGGCACGTTGCGATAAAACGCGCCATCACAGGTCGCGCATGATGTCAGCCCATGGCCGATGAGTTTCTCCTCGTTCTCCAGCCCGAGCCAGCGCGCTGAGGCACCGCTTGCGATGATGAGTGATTCGGTTGCCAGCCATTCCTTCTCGTCAACCTGCAGACGAATGTGCGAATTCAGCGGCTCGAACCCGGTCGCTTCGGCATAAGAAAAACGAGCGCCGAATTTTTCCGCCTGCGCGTGCATGTTAATGATTAACTGCGGGCCGTCGATGCCGTCAGTGAATCCGGGAAAATTCTCGACCATGGTGGTGGTGGAAAGTTGTCCACCGGGCTGGGCGCCTTCGAGCACGAGCGGATTCAGGTTGGCGCGAGCGGCATAAATCGCTGCGGTCAAACCGGCGCAGCCGCTCCCGACAATGATGACCTTTTCCATCGAGGGTGAATTTAGCAATGTCCCTTCTACAGAGCAAAGCCCTACGAGGGAAGAGGCGAGCAAAACCGTGGCATCGAATCCGAACAAAATTGCGTGTCATCCCGAGCGAAAGTGCAACTCCAGTTCGGAGCGAGGGATCCCGTTGAAGGGGCCTTAAAGATTACGCAGCGGCATTCCTCGATCCGGCAGCTGCCGGACTCGGGATGACGGTTTTCATGCCGGCACATTGCGCGTACGCTGACCGATGCCTGAATTGGCAGAGGCGGAATATTTCCGGCGGCAGTGGAATGCGGGGATCGGGCATCGTGTGATCAAAATCGCGCTGCATTCGGGTAAGCGAATTTTTCGCGGAACAAACACGCGCGCCTTGCGCAAAGAACTCGCCGGAGCGCATTTGTTGACTTCGGAAGCGCGCGGCAAGCGGATGCTCTTCCGATTTTCTAACGAGAATTGGCTCGGCCTGCATCTCGGCATGAGCGGGAAAATGCAAGCCGCGTCCCCCGATTTTCGACCGCAAAAGCATGATCATCTTGTTTTGTATCAGCGTGAACGCGCGCTCGTCTTCACCGATGCACGCCAATTTGGCCGGGTGCAATTTCATCACGGTAAAACCGCACCGACATGGTGGGACAATGGTGTGCCGGAGATTGTGTCCGCTAAATTCAATCGCGAGTTTCTCGATCGATTTCTCGATCGCCACCCCAAGGCGCCAATTAAAGCTGTCGTCCTGATGCAATCGGGATTTTCCGGGATCGGCAACTGGATGGCCGATGAAATCTTGTGGCGCGCAAGAATCTTGCCCTCGAAACGCGCGGGCAGATTAGGCGCTGGAGAGCGCAATGAGCTTTTTCGCTCAACCCGGTTCGTCGCGCGTGAATCGCTGCGCATTATTGGGCCAGATGATTCCACGTTGCCGCGGACCTGGTTAATTCATGAACGCTGGCGCGCCGGCGGGATATGTCCACGACACAAAACGGTCTTGCGTCGCGCG
Organism: Verrucomicrobiota bacterium; assembly: GCA_003220155.1. Taxonomy (GTDB): domain Bacteria; phylum Verrucomicrobiota; class Verrucomicrobiia; order Chthoniobacterales; family UBA10450; genus AV69. Next base: position 10,201 of record QHRO01000204.1, on the reverse strand, counting down.
ACAATTGGCGGGCGGACCACCGCGTGGTGCCCAAAATGCCAGCGCTAACGTCATCCCGAGCGGAAGTCGAGGGATCCCGTCGCGTAATCCTTAAGGTAACTTCCGCGGGATCCCCTTTCCCATCTCGATTCGATGCGCTTCAGAGGTGCGATGTCGTGTCCCCATTTATGTTTGGGACGCGACAGCGCGCGTCCCTCCAGCGATTTTGTAGCCGCGGTCGCCGGCCGCGGCTCCCGGCTTACTTCAAATCGGCAAGGGCGCGCCGCGTGGCCCCGGCTTGGACAAATTTTCCCCAGCTCAGATTATCTCGAGCGGGTTGATGCTCGCGCGCTTTGCGAATCGCCATCTCTGATACGGCCTCGACCACCCATTCAAAATTCGCCTGACCAACCGACGTCACTTCAGCGTCCGGTGCGGGATTACAAAAATCGATCGCGACCGGAACGCCATCGCGGATGGCGAACTCGACGGTATTCAGGTCATAGCCGAGGTATTGATTCAACTGCAGAACACCGCGCTCGACATTCTGCAATACTTCCTTTGGGGTTCGCCACTCGGTTTGATATCGCAAATGATAAGGATGCCGCGGATCGTAGGGCATGATCCGCACGTTGCGCTGATCGATTGAATAGCAGCGAAAGTACATGTCGAATTTCACTTCTTCCTGCAGCATCATGACGAGCTGTCCAGTTTCGCTGTATGCGCGATAAAATTCCTCCGGATTGTGAAGGCGGTACACATTTTTCCAGCCTCCACCCGCGAATGGTTTGAAAAATGCCGGCCAGCCGACGTAGTTGAAGATCGCCTCCCAATCGAGTGGGTAAGCCAAATTGCGGAATGAGTTCGCATTGGTGTCGATCGGCACTTCGTGTGAAGGCAGCAGCACGGTGCGCGGAACGGCGACCCCGATTTTTGTAGCAAGCGCGTTATTAAAAAATTTCTCGTCCGCGCTCCACCAAAACGGATTGTTGACTACGGCAGTTCCGGTGAGCGCGGCATTTTTCAGAAAGGCGCGATAGAACGGCACATCCTGCGAAATGCGATCGATAATCACGTCGTAGCCGCATGGCTCGCCTTGAATCACTTTGTCGATCCGGACCGCTTCTGCGACGATATCTTTGCCGCCGGTCTTTTGATTAACGCGATCGATGAACGCCCAGGGAAAGGAGTTTTCTTGGCCAAATAAGATTCCGATTTTTTTCATAAAGTGACCGTCAAAACGTCGACAAATAATATGGCAGCATGTCGCACCAGTACTTCCACTCGTGCCCGCACCATTTCCGGTCATCCAGCCAATTGCGGATTCCTTTTGAATTCAAGATGCCAGAGAGCCGCATCGATTCGTGGCGAGTATTATCCCATTCGCCAGTGCCGATAATGATGTTCATGTGGTTGTATTTCCACGGGTCAGGCATGTTCGGCAGATATTCGTAAGGGCTGTTGAAATAAATGTTGTCGTCGTGATAGCCGTCGAAGAAATCGCTGATCTCGAATACGCCGCTCAGGCTGATTAGATGACTGACGGCATCGGCGTGTTTGAAAGCAATATTGGCCGCGTGATAGGCGCCGAGACTCGCACCACAAACACCAACACGATGAGTGCTGCCTTCGCGCCGGGCAAAATCGAAGACGTCGCGCACAATCACACTTTCATAAGCGATGTGAGTGCGAATGCGATCGGCGGGATGAATGGATTTGTTGTAGAAGCTGTCGAGATCAATTGAGTCGGGGCAATAAATGGTGACGCGGTTGTTATCAATGAACCAAGCGACGGAATCGATCAGGCCGAAATCCTTGTTTTGGTAATAACTGCCAAACGATGTTGGAAAAATAATCAGAGGCAGACCGCCGCCATTCCCGAAGACCAGCATCTCAAACTCGCGGCTCAAATATGGCGTCCACCACTTGATGTAACGTTCCTCCATAAACCGGGTCGGCTTTTATAGACCGGATTCTGTTCGGTTAAAAGGACTTTAGCCTACCGCACAGGTGCGCCGGTCCCAGTCGTTGCGCGAGTCTTTATCAACGGGCAAGATGCCTGTTGGCCCCACAGGCAAGATGCCTGTGCCACAAAGATGCCGCATCACACCCTCACTGGGAATATTCAGCGCCACCGGCAATTCCCTTCGCGCACCCTCGGGAACCGGCGCGATATTCTGGTTTATTTACCGCCAGGATATCGCCGTTTCCTACGGCGTCGTTATCCAGTGCTCTATTTGCAGGATGGGCAGAATGTTTTCGATGCCGCGACTGCGTTCGCCGGCGTGGAATGGAGTGTGGATGAAACCGCGCAACGATTGATTCGCCGCAAATTAATTGAGCCGATCATTATCGTGGCGATTGCGAATACCGGCCCGGATCGCATTCACGAATACGCCCCGACGCGCGGCATTATCGAGAGCAAAGCAAAACGAAAAAAACGCAGCCGCGGCCTGGCCCGAAAGTACGGGAAATTTTTGATCCAGGAATTAAGGCCATTCATCGATTCGAAGTATCGGACGAAGCCGGAAGTGGAATTCACTGGCCTTGGCGGTACATCGCTCGGTGGTCTCCTCGTCATGACGCTCGGGCTTTGGTTTCCAAATGTCTTCTCGCGCCTGGCGGTAATGTCGCCGTCGGTTTGGTGGGACGATGAGGTAATCGTGAGAGGAGTGATGGCGCTTGATAGAAAGCTTCCGCTCAAGATCTGGCTCGATACTGGCACCGCCGAACCCGGTTGGGAGCAGGCACGCAATTTATGCGCCGCCTTGGTCGAGCGGGGCTGGAATTTGCACGACCGATGTTGCGCTTCCTCTATCCGCCGATTGCGCCGAAGCCGGCTACTCATCGCTTGGCATTAGCGGGTGCCGTTTGATTATGCGCATTCACGCTAGTGCAACGCGATTGCGAACCGGAGGGACGCGCTTCTGCGCGTCCGGGACGAGCGGAAGCTCGTCCCTCCGAAGCCTTTTACTGCAACGGCATGCCGTAAATCTGATAAACCCGAACACGCCCGCCGACAAAGTCCCAATCTTTCTCGTATTCAAACGAGTGTTCGCGTTGCGACCACCAGAGGTGGCGTGGTCCTTCCGGATGATTTGGATCGTAAACAAGGTAGCGATCAATCCCCGTTGGGCCCGCTTCCATTGCATAAAAAAGAACGGCGTGATTAATCCGCAGGTGCGGCAGAGTGGTGAGAAAACCAACGAATAAATCGCCGCGATTCAGAACGGCAGTAAGTTTTTCGTGCGTTCTTTCCTGATACCCGGTGCCCGGTTCGAAAAATGTCCGGGCGTTTCCCAATCGCCAGTAGGTCGGCCAACCGTACCCGATATTTCGCTGCAGAACGAAACCGCGCGCCTTACTCAGTTGACGAAGGTTTGCGTAACCCGGAAAAACGACGCGTTGCTCATCGCGCAAGGGGTCGCGCCAAGCGGCGCGGCAAGTAACCTGCCGAATTCGTTTCGCGAGATCGCCATCGTCCAAAGGCGGCGCGTGCGGATCGAAGCGCGCGAATTTCTTAAATTGCATGGTCGTGCGGCAAAGCACGAAACACCGCCGCGTGTAACGTTTTTGCTTCGCTGACTCGCCCCGGCGCAGATGAGCGATGCCGTTTTGGTATTCGAACACGGTCATGTTCGCGAATCCCACGGTGTCCTGGTCGAAATGAAGCGGCGGGGTGGCCGCGGTCGCTGACATGAGAGAAAGACCCAAGAACGAAATTTTCGCCAAGCCAAGTCTGCCCTTCATGTTCTGCGCGGCGAGCGAGCGGCTCGATCAGCCGGTGGCGCCATTGCCCTTTGGCGGTTCGGCAAAATTGCCGAGGCGACGGAATTTCTCGTAACGCTTTTTTAGCAGCCGATCGATCGGTGTTTTGAGCAGGCGCTTAAGATTCGATCGCAACGCCTCGCCCAGAATTTGTGCCGCCTTCTCATGGTCGCGGTGAGCGCCGCCGTCTGGCTCCGCCACAATTTCATCGACGACGTTGAGTTTCATCAAATCGTGCGCAGTCAGTTTAAGTGCCTCGGCCGCTTCGGCGGCGTGGCGTCGATCCTTCCACAAAATGGCGGAGCAGGCTTCGGGGCTGATGACGGAATAGTAGGCGTTCTCCAAGATCATGACGTGATCGGCCACACCGATGCCAAGGGCGCCGCCCGAGCCGCCCTCGCCGATGACGGCGGCAAGGATGGGCACCCGCAGGTTCATCATTTCACGCAGATTGACTGCGATCGCTTCGGCGATGTGGCGTTCTTCCGAACCGATGCCGGGGTAAGCGCCGGGCGTATCGATGAGCGAAATCACCGGCAGATTAAATTTTTCGGCGAGCTGCATCAGGCGCAACGCCTTGCGATAACCTTCCGGATGCGCACACCCGAAATTGCGCATCACGTTTTCCCTGGTATTGCGCCCTTTCTGATTCGTGACCAGGATGCAGCGTTGCTCGCCCAGCATCGCGATCCCGCACGGCATGGCCTTGTCATCGCCAAACAAACGGTCGCCATGCAACTCGTTCCAATTCGTGAAACAACGCTCGACGTAATCGAGCGCGAACGGCCGCTGAGTGTGTCGCGCGATCTGCACCCGCTGCCAGGCACCGAGGTTGCCGTAAATTTCGCGACGCGTCGTTTCGATCTTCGCTTCCATTGCTTCAACTTCGGCATCAAAATCGAGCGCATGTTCGTCGGAATGCTCCCGGATTTCTTGCAAACGGCGTTGCAGCTCCACAATCGGTTTTTCGAAGTCGAGGGGTTGCGGCTCCTTCATGTTACTCCGTAATGGTGACAGGGGTCTTGCCGTTGACAAGGCTGCTCAATTCTTCAGCATCGCCGGCGGAAATGCCAAGCCCAAGTGGCGGGGGCGGCTGATCGGAACTCGGATGGGAGGCGTCCGGGATCGCATAGATGGTGTAGCCGGCGTTGGCCAGACGAATCCAGCGGGTGCTGGTTTGGTATTCACGGGTGCCGAACCCGACGCGTTTGCCGTTTTTCCAGGCAAAAATCTCGGCCACTTTAGTGTTGATACGCGAGGGCTGCTTCGCCGGCAGTTTCAATTCCTGGACATGGTATTGCTTGAAAAACTGCCCATGGTTGATCAGTACAATAATTTTCTGTTTCGTCTGAATGAGCATCGAAAAATCGGGATTCGAGATCAGCAATTTTTCTCCGATGTGGAGCATGGTGCCGTTCATGTTGTTGGTGCGCATGATTAGCTCCGGCGTCGATTTCATCTTCTGCGCGACTCGCGCAATGACGTCCCCTTTTTTCACAATGTATTCCTGTTTTTCGGGGGAGGGCACGGGCGAGAAAAGTATATCGATGTTGATAGCGCCGAGCAGGTCTTTCGCTTCCTCGAAGTGCTGGCCATTGGGATATTTCTGGATGAAGGCGAAGAGGGCGTTGCGCGCCTCTACCAGTTTGCCTTCCTGCCTTAATTTCGCCGCTTCCTGAAATTCCGGCAGGCTCAGGTCGGGCGCAGGAGTCGAAGGAATTTCGGCACGCTGTTCCTTTTGGACGGCAATCTCCTGTTTGAACAGAACGTTGTAGCTGAAGTAGGCGGCGCCACCAAAAATTGCCAGCGCCAGTAACAATGCAAAGAGCCACTTCATGCCAACGACATTGCCAGCCTCATCAGATCATCGCGATTCCATGCAGGTCGCGTCCTGCCGAAGTTACTCTTCTTGGTACGGGTTGGTCCCCGGGAAAATCATATGCCAGAGGCGCGAAATCTGTCCTTCGGGCTCGTTCGTCCAGGTAAAGTGGCAATTGTGACAATAAAATCCTTTCGGAAAAATCTTGAGAGCAAAGAGAATGCTCGCGATCGCCGGAGTGAGAAATTTCCGAGTCATCTGCGGATATTCGATATTGGAAGATTCGCATTGTGGGCAACGCAGCGCCGCTCCGACGTCGGGATCGGAGGCTTCCCATTCCCGCATCAATTGGTGCGCTTTCCCGAAATCATCTTCGTGCACCTTCACTTTCACGTTTGCCCGCGGCTTTGCCATGAAAGCGACTCGTTGCAGATGGCTGTCGCCGATAATGTCGGCACCGATCCCTGCTTGTCCCAGCCGGTCGCGCAGATGTTTGGCTTTCGATTGCTCGTTGAAGGTTGCGATCGTGACCATGGTTTTGGAAGCGGCCTGGCCGCGTCCTGAGCAAACAACATTCAGCGGGGCTGTGCAAGACTGGCCGGCGGAAACCATTGATAAAGCATTAGGTAAACGAGCACGCCGGTGACAGAAACATAAAGCCATATCGGCATGGTCCATTTTGCGATCCGGCGATGTTTGTCCCAGCGACGCTGGAAGACCGGCACCAGGGTGAGAATGACGAGCGGGAGGGTGACAAAGGCGAGCAAAACATGGCTGGCCAGCATTGGAAAATAGATCGCCGCCAGCCAGCCGCGAAAGCCGGAGGATTTTTCGCCAACGTGGATGTGATAAGTGATGTAGCCGACGAGAAAAAAGGTGGAGGAAATGACCGCCGTGATCATGCAGACGACGTGGCGTTGCCAGAAATTGCGCCGGATGAAGTACCAGCCGGCAGAGATGAAAATGGTGCTGACAAAATTGAGCGTAGCGTTGATTGCCGGTAAATCGGAGATGGAAATCACGTTGAAGCGTTGAAGAGTTAAAGCGTTACATCGACAATCCCTTCAACCCTCCAACCATTCAACGCTTCAACGCGTCATGCCAGCCATTCTCGAACCGCCACAAGAAGCTTTCGCTTCTGCCACGGATCGATCGCGCACTTTTGCGCGACGTTTTCTCGTCAGCACGACGCGGTTTCTGGTTGTTCTGGCACTAGGAGCCATGGCCGGCGGCGGCTGGTATCTGGCCAGGAAAGGATTCGGGCGAAAATGGCGCGGAATCGTGGTTGAGGAATTGCACAAACACGGTGTGGAAGCTTCTGTCCGCCGGCTGACCCTCGATCCCTTTCGCGGCCTGGTCGCGAAGGATGTTCGCATTTTCGATTACAAAAATCACGAGAACACCATCGCGGAGATCAGTCGCGTTTCGTTAGACGTGAATTACGCAGCATTGCTGCAGCACCAGCCCTTCTTGAATGCAATCGATATTCGGGATGCCCAGGTCACATTACCCTTGCCCGAAGGAGCAGATCCGAAATCAGCGCATGCCCAAATCAAAAGTTTGCACGCCCACATTTATTTTCCGCCGGAACAAATTTATGTAAGCCAGGCAGACGGAATCTTTTGCGACATTCGCATTTCGGCGACCGGACAACTGATCAAGCGCAACGATTACAAACCGTCGAAGGAAGTAACCCCGGAGGAATGGCAGACGCGACTCGTGATCTTGCAGCGACTGGTGAGCGAGCTGAACCAGTTCAAATTCTCCGAACGCCCGCATTTGCAGATCAAATTCAGTGGCGATGTCGCGCAACTGGAGAATGCACGAGTGGAAGGGACCTTGCAGACCGGACCCTGGCAGCGCGGCAATTATCAGGCCCAAAAACTGACGATGACAGGCGAGTTCGCCGATCAAACCTTGAGCCTCGGGCAATGCGAATTGCGGGATGCCCTGGGCGGATTTAGCGCCAGCGCAATTTGGCGACGACCGGCGGATGAGCTTCAGTTTCAGGCGCGCAGCAGTCTGAATCTGCGCGCGCTACTTGAAAGCTTCGGGCTCTCGCGCCTCGTTTCCGATATAACTTTTCTGGCGCCACCGCACTTCGAAGTTTCGGGAACGGCGAAATTGGGCGAAGGCCAACCGCGCTGGCAGGCCATCGGCCACGCCGTGCTGGATCGGTTCGCTTTCAAGGGAATTCCATTTCTGAGCGCGAATGCCGAATTTTCCTGGGATGGCGAGCGCACAATGGTGCGCGATATTCATGTGCGGCATCAAAGCGGCGAGTTAGTGGGGCGATTGCTCGATGCGCCGAATGATTTTCGGATCGATCTCGCCAGTACCATTGACGCCAACGCGCTTCGTTCTATCGCGCCGACCGACATGCGCGAATTCATGAACGATTGGGATTGGCCGCATGCTTCTAATGTCCATCTGAGGATCCGCGGACCGAGCGCTGCTGCCGCGACGTGGAAAGGGGATGGCACTTTGCAACTGGAGCGCGGTCGTTTTCGCACCATTGGCTTCAATAGCGCCTCGGCCAACGTTCATTTCGGGGATGGCGCGGTCACCTACGAGAATTGTCGAGTGGCACGGGACGAGGGCATCGCCACCGGCACATTTGTCTACGATTTCGCGCATCACGAGACGCGCCTATCGAACGTCATTTCGGGTTTGCGACCGACGGAAGCAATTTCCTGGATTGATCCGAAATTGCTGAAGGTCGTTTCACCCTACAAATTTCAAAAGCCGCCTACCATTACCACCAGCGGTGTCTATCAATTTCGCGGCGGCAAAAACACGCGCCTCGAAATCAATGTCGATTCATCGGGCGGGATGGATTACGTTTTTCTGGACAAAACGCTGCCATTCGACCGCATCAGCGCGAAGTTGCTTCTGACCGACGATCGGCTGCAAATCTCCGAATTAAACGGCGGGATTTTTTCCGGCACAGTGCGGGGCGGGGCAGATATTTCTCTCGCAAAAAACGATCAACGCTACCGGGCGACGATGGCAGTCGATCACGTCGATTTTCCAAAGCTGACCGATCTCTATTTCAAATACAAAACCGCGGTCGGATTAATGAACGGTCACTATGAGTGGATGGGGACCGGGAGCGACGCGCGAACAATGAACGGCAAAGGCGAGGTGGAAGTCCGCAATGGTGACGTCTTTGCCATCCCGCTCTTTGGCCCGCTTTCGGACATTCTCAACAAGATCATGCCGGGCGTGGGTTATCGCGTGGCGCGGAAAGCGAATATGTCGTTCACAATCAAAGATGGCGTTATCCGCACCTCGGATTTTCACGTCGATGGCGGCACCTTTGGCATGGTCGGACAGGGCAACGCACATTTCCTCGATGACAAAATCGATTTTGACGTGCGCATTGACGCCAGCGGAGCGGGCTTCGTTCTCACTCCGCTCTATAAATTTTTCGAATACAAAGCCGAAGGCAGCCTGAAAAAGCCGAATTGGCATCCCAAAATTTTTTGATTTGAATGCTGATTACTGAATGAAGAAAGAGTCGCAGCCGCGAATAGATTTTTCGCGCGACAAAAAATCAGCAATCAGAAATCAACAATCAGAAATTCTTTTGGGTGCCCATATGAAAGCCGAATTGGCATCCCAAAATTTTTTGATTTGAATGCTGATTACTGAATGAAGAAAGAGTCGCAGCCGCGAATAGATTTTTCGCGCGACAAAAAATCAGCAATCAGAAATCAACAATCAGAAATTCTTTTGGGTGCCCATATGTCCATCGCCGGCGGGGCACACCTGGCGATCGAGCGCGCTTGCTCGATCAATTGCACCGCGATGCAAATTTTCGTGAAAAACAATATGCAATGGTTCGCCCGGCCATTGTCGACTGGTGAAATTCGCGCCTTTCTCGATCACCAGCAGCGCGAGCAATTGGCTTCGGTTTTTGCGCATGCGAATTATTTGATCAATCTCGCCGCGATCAATCCGCAATTTCACGCCAACTCCCTGCGCGCGTTAGCAGAGGAGTTGATTCGAGCCGATCACCTCGAGCTGCCGTTTCTCGTAATGCATCCGGGCGCGCATCTCGGTGCCGGTGAAGAGGCAGGGCTGGAGAAAATCGCCGCGTCGATCGATGCGATCTGGAGGGTGATTCCAAACGTGAAAACGAAGATCGCGCTCGAAACCACGGCTGGCCAGGGATGTGCGCGCGCCCGAAAGGCTTTGCGTTTGCCTCGATACCGCTCACATTTTTGCCGCCGGTTACGATCTCGCCTCGGATATTGCAGTGAAGAAAACATTCCGCGAATTCGATCGCGTCATTGGTCGCGATCGGCTGGCGGCAATTCACCTGAACGATTCCAAAGCTGCGCGTGGATCACATGTCGATCGGCACGCGCATATCAGGAAAGGCAACATCGGGCTGGCCGCATTTCGTTTTATCATGAACGAACCGGGTCTCCGCAAAATTCCGAAAGTACTGGAGACACCGAAGGGCAAAGAATTGAAGGAAGACGTCGTGAATTTGAGAACGCTGCGGCGCTTGATTGCGTCCCCAGCGCCGTCATCCCGAGTCCGGCAGCTGCCGGATCGAGGGATCCCGCTGCGCAACCTTTAAAGTAACACAGCGGGATCCCTCGGTCCGAGCCGGACTGGCGATTT
>QHRO01000313.1 GCA_003220155.1 Verrucomicrobiota bacterium | reverse complement strand
TCCGCACAAACGTCCCTTGCAATTCGCATGTGTTGGAATTTGGCGTTTGAGCCTTATTGGGGATTGGAGGTTCCGTAATGCAGCTTCCGTTCGAAAAATTCCAAGCGCTGAATGTGCTCGCAATGTGTCGCCACATTTTCACGCGAAGAATTCCGGGCATCCATGTTTCGCATGATAAAGCGGAAGCATTAAAGCGACTGGAATCTGCCCATCTCGAAATTCGCAACGCAATTGGAATCGGCGATTGGCCGCTGCTCACCGCCCAACAAATTCACGGTGATAAAATCGCATGCGTCAACGCAATGGTGGAAACTGATAGGGAATTCTCCGGCTGCGACGGCATTATCACCAATCAACGCGGTGTCACACTGGGCATTTACGTCGCCGACTGCTGCGCCGTTTATCTGGTCGACCGAAAGCAGCGCGCTGCTGCGTTAATTCATTCAGGAAAAAAGGGGACGAATCTGCGCATCGTTTCAAAGGCGATCGCACAAATGCGCGAAAAATTCTCGATCCAGCCCCAGGATCTTATCGCCCAGCTCAGCCCGTGCATTCGTCCGCCCCATTTCGAGGTCGATTTCGCTGCGGATATCATTCGACAATGTCAGACTGCAGGCTTGAACGAGATTCATGACAGCGGCGTTTGCACGGCCTGCAATCTGGACGCCTACTATTCCTATCGGGCCGAAAAAGGTCGCACCGGCAGGATGCTCGCGTTGCTCGGCCTCGCGAACAGTTAGTCTTCAGCCGATCCGTGCCGACGGTATGGGCAAATCCCGCGCTTTCCTGTTTTCTCGACAAAGTCGAAAAATTCGCGTCCTGGTTGTGTCCATTTCATCTCCCGGGACCGTTCCAGCGCCTGTCGCGTATTCAGTCCGCTCAAATAAAGCAGTTTGAATGCGCTTTTGATTTCATCTCGCTGCTCCCGGGAAAACCCGGCGCGACGAAGTCCAATCGTATTTAGCCCAAAAACATAGTTGCGCTCGGCCGCAATAACGAAAGGCGGAATGTCTTTGCCGAAGGCGGAGCCGCCTTGCACGATCACCAGTCTACCGACGCGCATATTTTGATGGAAAACGCTGCCGCCACCGAGAAAAGCCTGATCATCCACCGTCACATAGCCGCCCAGCAGCACATTGTTCGCGATGATCACCTTGTTGCCGATAACGCAGTTGTGTCCGACATGCGCATTGACCATGAGAAAATTATCATCACCGATCTTCGTCGCGCTATCTGCCGTTGTTCCACGATGAATGGTACATTGCTCGCGAATGATGTTGCGTTCGCCGATTTCCACCCGACTTCGCGTGGTCGGCGAAAAACTAACGTCTTGCGGCTGACCTCCGATCATTGCGCCGTGCTCGATTCGATTGCCCCGACCGATGGATACTTCTCCTTCAATCACGACATTAGCGCCGATCACGCAATCGTCGGCGATGGTGACGGCGTCACCAAGAATGCTGTGCGGACCGATCTCAACGTTGGCACCAATCTTCGCGCTCGACCCAATGATTGCAGTTAGATGAATCATCAGAGCACCCCTGCCTCCTTGAAACTGAAGTAAGGCGCGCGGCCTTCCCCTGGCGAACCGATGATGACGTGATCAAGCAGCTTGATTTGCAATAGCTCGGCGGCCTCTGCCAATCGGCGGGTCAAGCTGTGGTCGGCGCTGCTTGGAGTAGGATCGCCCGATGGATGGTTGTGCACGACAATGATGGCGTAGGCAGCCGCGAGGAGCGCGGGCCGAAATACTTCGCGCGGATGAGCAATGCTTTCGTTCACGCTTCCGAGTGAAATCTCGTGCGTCTCAAGAAAGCGATAGCGGGTGTCAAGCAACAACACGCGCAGCGATTCCTTTTGCAGCCCGCGCATTTCCGTGCCGAAAAATTCATTTACCAACTCAGGCGAATCGATCCTTTCGCGCGAGATTTTTTCCTTTGCCATTCGTTCCCCCAGCTTGAATGCAGCCGCCAGTTGCACTGCTTTCGCGGGACCAATGCCACGAATCTTTCTCAGCTCGCTCGCTGACGTACGCGTAAGGCCACTCAGCGTTTTGTATTTCTCCAAAATCTCGCCGCCCACTTCCACCGCGTTCTTACCGCGCACGCCTGTGCGCAACAAGATCGCGATCAGTTCGCGATTCGTTAGGGCATCGGCTCCGCGTTTCAATAGTTTCTCACGCGGACGATCTTCCTCCGGCAGCTCGCGAATCTTGATCGCCGCCATCGCGCCCGCTGGTTAGGCCGCTTTCACGCGAAGCGATTGTAGCATCAGCGTAATGGTGTCTGCGAAGAGATGGAGCGATTCCAGGGCGCGCGAGTCGGGCAGGTCTTCAAGTTGCGTCCGGGCCTGTTGCGAACGCGCAACGCCGCTGGCGAGCGACTCGTCCATCGCGGCTGCCGCCGTCGTTTTTAACAAAAGACTAACCGAAGCGTAATCGCCT
>QHRO01000312.1 GCA_003220155.1 Verrucomicrobiota bacterium | reverse complement strand
TTGCGAACGCGAAGTGAGCGCAAGCGCGGGCCAATGGTGTGAGTTTTGGGTTTCATTTCTCCGCTGAAAAGACAGCCATTTTCTCCTTGAAGTGCAGCATCCGCGCGCGGCTAAATCTTGTCAAAGGATGGCGCGCGGCAAAGTGTCCTTCTGCGGCCGCCTCGGTCTCCGATAATGTTCTGCGCTTGACACTTTCTCTAAATAGAGGCCTACTGGCCTGATTAGGACAAACGCTATTTTTCTTCAACGGAAAGGATCCAGATGATTATTCGCCCGATCTCCATCGCCCTGACTATGGCGATTATTCTCATGCTGACAGCCCTCGCTCCTGCCCAAGTCCCCAGCATCGCTCCTCCGAAGACGGTTCCTCCAACCGGCGCGCCTGAGACAGGAGCACGAACTCCGGAGGTACCGCCGAGCGGGGCTCACCCGCTAACTAAAGCCGACGTCGAAGCATGGCTCGATGGCTTCACACCTTATGCCTTGCAGCGGGGCGATGTGGCCGGCGCAGTTGTGGTCGTAATTAAGGATGGACAGGTGTTGCTGGCGAAAGGTTACGGTTACGCCGACGTCGCGGCCCGCAAACCGGTCGATCCCGAGCGCACTCTCTTCCGGGCCGGATCGGTTTCCAAGCTGTTCACCTGGACGGCGGTGATGCAGCTGGTCGAGCAGGGCAAGCTCGACCTCGACGCGGACATCAACGGCTATCTGGATTTCAAGATTCCGCCGCGCAACGGCAAACCCATCACCTTGCGCAATCTCATGACCCACACGCCCGGCTTCGATGAAGCGATTCGCGCGTTGATTATTGCCGATCCGAAAGACCTGCCAACACTGGAGGCCGGGCTGAAACACTGGATCCCGCCCCGCGTGACAGACGCAGGCAGTACGCCTGCTTATTCCAATTACGGAGCAGGGCTCGCAGGCTACATCGTGCAGCGCGTGTCGGGAATGTCATTCGACGATTATATCGAGCAGAAAATTTTCGCTCCTCTGAGTATGACCCAGGCAACATTTCGACAGCCGTTGCCGGAGCGTTTCCAGGCCGACATGTCGAAGGGTTACAAGGTTGCCTCGGGCGAGCCGCAGCCGTTTGAACTGGTGACGCTTCCGCCGGCGGGTTCGCTCTCTATTAGCGGCACCGCTATGGCGCCGTTCATGATTGCGCATCTGCAAAACGGCGCGTTCGGCTCGGGCCGAATTTTACAGGAATCCACTGCTGTGGAAATGCACGGCACCGCTGCAACTGTGATCCCGCCGCTCAACCGGATGCTCCTCGGATTCTACGAAAACAACATCAACGGTCATCGCGTCATCACCCATGGGGGCGATACCACATACTTTCACACTGAGCTCAATCTTTTGCCCGACGACGGCGTGGGCTTGTACATCTCCGTTAACAGCCTCGGTAAAGACGGAGCCGCGGGGCCGATCCGTACGATGCTCTTCAAGGAATTCAGCGACCGCTACTTTCCCGCTCCGCTCCCGGAAGGCTCTGTGGACGCGAAGACCGCGAAAGAGCATGCGCAGCTCATGGCTGGTCGCTACACTTTCACTCGCCGCACGCATACCACTTTTCTCTCGCTCCTCAATTTGCTGGGCGAAATCCAGGTGTCGGCCAACGATGATGGCACCATCACGGTCAACGAACTGAAGGGCACGGACGAGCAGCCAAAAAAATGGCGCGAGATCGCACCGTTCGTCTGGCGCAATGTGGCGGGCGGCGACCGCTTGGCGGCAAAGGTAGAGAACGGTCGCGTAGTGCGTTTCGGCTACGATGAATATCCGTTCATGCTCTTCGAGCCGGTGCCTTGGTGGTGGTCATCCGGATGGTTGCTGCCGCTGTGGATTGCCGGGCTGGTAGCGCTCGCCTTGACCACGCTTGCCTGGCCGATTTCCGCCCTTGTACGGCGGCGATATGGCGTCAAATACGAGCTCACGGGCACGGACGCCAGAGCGCATCGGCTGGTCCGGATCGCAGCGCTTCTTGTGGTGGCGGTGATGCTGGCCTGGGTCTTCCTGGCTCAGCTGATAGAGACGAAT
>QHRO01000203.1 GCA_003220155.1 Verrucomicrobiota bacterium | reverse complement strand
CTCCATGCCGATGATCGATGGCGCCATGCTTTTCGCCCTCATCGACAAGGTTTATAATCACGTGAATCCGCCACTTGTTGTTCCACCGTTGATCCTGATTTCGGGCCGCGGCGATGACGCGCGCGCCCAGGAATTGATGAAAGAAGCCGGGGTGCGCGGTTTTCTGCCAAAGCCGTTCGCGATGAATCGGCTGATGGAGAAAATCAGTGAAGTTGCGCCGGATCTCCAGGTCGCAGACGAAGAGTCAACTCTTCCGAAGGGTGGGGCGTAGCTGTGCTGCGTCGAGGACGAGCAGAAGCTCGTCCCTCCGTGACCAGGTCGACCTAACGCGCGTGCCATTCCGAATCCGTCATCATTTGTTAAGCTTCCGCCGCGGCCGAAAATCTCAGCGCCCCGACCTCAATCCTCTCCCACGACCCATTCCTGTGCCCTCACTGCCGCTTGCGCGTGCGTCTCTTCCAGCGGGAGAGAAAGGGAGAGGAGGACACAGGTCGCGGGTGTCTTGGGAATCGATGGAGTAATGGAGCAGACAAGACGCGCAGACGCGCGTCCCTCCGTTCAACTTTCTCCCAGCTCGGCCAGTAATTGTCGCCGCGCTTCGATCCAATCGGAATTGGCGTCGCCCGGAATTGCGAGGCGCTCCCGTTGTTCGGAAATGAAATAGGCCCGAATGCGAATCGCTTCGTCACTGACGCGCGATTCTTCTTTTTTTGTCGCCGCCGTCCTGCGCGTCGTCCCTTTCCGCGGTGAAGTGGCTTTCTTGGCTGCGGGTTTCGCAGCATTTCCATTAAGCGTCGTCCCGTCGGGTGACGCATTCTCTTTGTCGCTGACTTTTGCTTTCTTTGGCATGGTTTAAACAGGTATCGCTTTACCCGGCCGCGTTGGATTCGCAAGCCGTTTTCGCAAAGAATTGGCGTGAACTCGACCCTTCGCTAGCGTTCGCCATGCGGTCTTTTGTTTTTCGCTGGCTGACAACAACGGTGGCAGTAATGGTGGCGGCATCGGCGCTTCACGGAATTCGCTACGATTCCGTCGGTTCACTAATTGGCGCCGCATTGCTCCTCGGCATCCTGAATGCTTTTGTGCGGCCCGTGCTGCTAATTTTGAGCGCGCCGCTGATCCTGCTGACGCTGGGATTCTTTATTCTGGTGGTCAACGGCTTGTTGCTGTGGTTTGTGCCTAACATCGTGCCTGGCTTTCACGTGGATAATTTTGGCAGCGCTTTCTGGGGCGCGATTGTCATCGGACTTGTATCCTGGATGCTGAGCGCATTTTTCCGTGGCAGCGACGGCCGCGTTCATGTCTTGACCCACCACACTCAAATCAAGCGCGTGCAAGGTCGCGTTATCGAACCGGGAGATCGCTCATGACTTATTGCCTGGGCATGCTTTGTCGCACCGGCGCGGTTTTCCTGTCCGATTCGCGCACCAGCGCCGGCATGGATAACATCACCATGCGCAGCAAGATGCGGGTTTACGAAAAACCGAGCGAGCGGGTAATTTGTATCATGACCTCGGGAAACCTTTCCCTCACTCAGGCCACCCTCGCGTTGATCGACGACGATTTGGTTCTGGCGAACAATGAGCCTGCGAGCGAGACGATCATGAACACGCAGACGCTCTACGAAACTGCGCGCTACGTCGGCACCAAAGTGCGAGCGGTGGAGAAACGTGATCGTGTCGCGTTGGAAGCCGATGGATTCGATTTCAACATCAACCTGATCGTGGGCGGTCAGATCGCCGGTATGACGCCGGAAATTCACCTGATTTATCCGCAGGGAAACAGCATCCACGCGACGCGCGATTGTCCTTTCCTGCAAATCGGCGAAACAAAATACGGCAAGCCCATTCTCGATCGCGGATTCAATTACGAGACGTCGTTAAGCGATGCGGTGAAGTTTGGAATCATTTCCATCGATGCGACTATGAAAAGCAATGTCGCGGTGGGGCCCCCGATCGATCTGCTTTGCTATGAGGTTGATTCGCTGGTGGCAAATTTGCGGATGCGCCTCGATGAAGATGATCCATATCTGCAGGAGATCGGGCGGAAATGGCAGAATGGAATCGTGAAGCTGGTCAAAGACATGCCGGCGCCGGAGTTCACCAAGCCTTCACTCGGCTTTGCCACCGCGGCCTAGGAACGACCGGTGTTCGTCAAAATCTGCGGCATCACTAATCCGGCCGACGCCGAAGCCGTGATTGCAGCTGGCGCCGACGCTCTTGGCTTTAATTTCTGGCCGGGGAGCGAACGCTACCTCGAGCCGGCGGAGGCGGCAGAGTGGATCAGAGAGTTGCCTGATACCATCATCCGCGTTGCGGTATTGGTAAACCCGACCCCGGCATATGCGAAAGAGATTGCGGCAATCGGCGGGATCGATCTCCTGCAGCTGCACGGAGGCGAGCCGCCGGATTTCTGTCTGAGCCTTGTTGAGGCGCAAATCCCACTGTGGAAGGCAATTCCGATGACAGGGCGGGACATGCCGTTGCCTGATTTCCACACGAATCGGCTGCTGCTGGATACGGGTGTGGGACCGAAATTTGGCGGGACCGGCACGTCGTTTCCATGGAGTTGGGCGCGTGACCTAATCGTGGCGAACCCAGCCCGGGAATTCGTCCTCGCAGGTGGGCTAAGTCCGGAAAATGTAGCTGAAGCGGTCAACCAGGCCCGGCCGTTTGGGGTGGATGTGGCAAGCGGGGTCGAGAGCCGAGCGGGGCATAAAGATATTTACCGGGTCCGCGATTTTATTACCGCTGCGCGCTCGGTCTGAGGTGGTTCGAAAACGCCTTTTCAGGGGCGGAAACAACATAGAGAGGCTGGTCTGCTTCCTGCTTTAACGCCGCTTGCATTAACCAAACTCGCATCACTACTATGCCAACTTTCACTGACAAACTGACTTGCGGAACAATCGCATTCTTCGCGACCATCTTCGTTTCCTTTGGGCAGGCGAATTCGCCGGCTCCGGACAGCAACGAAAAAACGGCGGTAAAGGCTCCTTCCCGACCTTCGACCAACTCTGCCAAGAGCGCCGAGAAATCCGAGTCAGCGGCCGCGCCCCAAACCCTTGTTCAGGCGACGAGTGCGACGTCTACGCCTGCAGCGGGCAAGCCGACACCTCCTCAACCATCTACCAGCACGCCCGCCACCACGACGATTCCGCCCGTCGCTGCCGATACCGTTACGGAAAGCGGTGGTGTCGGCGTGCGTGAGTTTCAGGGCGACGACGTCGGCCAGGTGCTGCGTCTTTTGGCCCGCCAGGCCAAGATCAACATGGTGGTGAGCGACCAGGTGACTGGTACGGTGACGATGCGGTTAGAAGATGTCACGGCTCTTCAGGCCATCGCCATCATTGTTAAGGCGAAAGGCTTGTTCATGGACCAAATTGACCAGGTTTACTATATTAAAACGCCGGCGGAAAAAACTGCCGAGCCGACCGAAAGCGACAACTATCAGTTCAGTTACTCGCGCGCAAAAGATGTCGCGCCGCTTTTGGCTTCACAGCTTTCAAGCAAAGAGGCGCCCCAGATCGACGAGCGCACCAACACCATTTTCTTCCGCGAGACCCGCAGCAACATCGACACTGTGCGCAAATTGCTGGTGACAATCGACAAGCCGACCAAGCAGGTAATGATTGAAGCGCGGTTGGTCGAAGTGACCGCGAACCCGAGACAAAGCTATGGCATTAACTGGGCTGGCACTGTCGGCAGCTCCACCAATGCGCAGACGTTTTCGTATGGTGCCCCCGCCAATACCAGCGGCTCAACCACAAGCACGAGCGGCAATATTCCGTTAAATAATTTTGCTCTGGGTAACCCTGCTAACAACAATATCTTGGGCAATTTCAGCCACCTCGCTCTCGGCCAATTCGCCATCCTGAGCGTGCCACAAATGTCCGCCACCTTGCGCTTCCTGAACGAGGATAATGATGCGGAATTTCTCGCCAACCCGCGAGTCGTGACCGCCGATAACTTGCAGGCGAAGATCGAGATCAACCGGGCCCAGCCCGTTCCCCAGCTAAACTTCAACGAACAGACGGCCACCGCAGTCTTCGGTGGATTCCAGGACAAAAAGTTTGGCAACACTCTCATCGTCACCCCTAGCATCAACAAGGATAACTTTGTCACCATGAAGGTGAAACCGGAGATCAGTAACAAGGTTGGGGATTCCACCTTCGTATTTGCCGGTGCAACGGTGAGCAGCCCGATCATTGATACCCGCACCTTGGAGTCCAACGTTTTGATCCGCAGCGGCGATACACTGGCGATTGGCGGTTTGCTTCAGGACGAAGTGGGGAAGGCGCGTAACAAAGTGCCCCTGCTTGGCGATGTTCCAGTTCTTGGTTACCTCTTTCAGGAACGCCTGAACAACCGCGTCAAGCGCAACCTGTTGGTGTTTGTCACACCGACCATTATCAATTCGAAATACGGCACTGGTCTGGAGGACCAGGTCAATGGATTACACCATGTCGGAGAGGAATACTCCGATATCAACGGCTGGCGCAACAACGCCAAAGGCGCTGTCCGACTCGTGCCGACCGGTCACCGACAAGTGGTTGCGGATTATCCGAAACCAGGCACACCGCCGCCGCCGGCAATGGGCGAACAGGACGTGCAGTTCAAGAGCTCGGCCAAGGATCGCGATTTCTAGAGTTTCAGTAGAATGTGGGGTTGAGAGGGGGCGGACGCTTCGCGGCGTTCGCCCTTTCCCTTTCTAGGAATAGAGGTGGGGCCTATGTGCCACGGAACGCAGACTGCCAGTCTGTGCGCCCAGCGGAGTTTAACTCCGCTGTCCCGGGTAAGGCGAAACGCGTGAATTAAATGCAGCGGGTTACAAACCCGCTGGGCGCACAGGCCGGAGGCACGTGTTCCTGTTCGGCGAACTGCGTGGAAGGCGTTGCCTATTTTTCGAGGTAGTGATTGAGCGCGGACCGCAGTTCGGTGCGCGCGCGAAATAACAGGCTTTTTACCGCCGCCACCGTAAGACCTAGCACCTCCCCAATTTCCTCGTAGCTCTTGCCTTCGTAGCGCCGGAGGACGACTGCCATTCGCTGCTTCTCAGGCAAGGCGCGAATTGCCCTTTCAATCGCCAGCTGTAGCTCGGCTTGGAGCAGTTCTTTATCCGGCACATGTCGCGCTGGGTCGGTCAAGGCCAGCGCCTCCTCGCCTTCATGAACGTCGAGGGTGTCACCAGGATGGCGTTTTCGGCGCCGGGCTTCATTGAAAACGAGATTGCGTGTGATCGTTAGCAGCCAGGTAGTGAATTTCGCTGTTGGCCGGTAGCGCGAAGCGCCCTTCCAGACCCGGATGAAAACTTGCTGGGCCACGTCTTCCACTTCCGAATTACTGCCGAGCATTCGCCCCACCGTCCCAATCACCAGCGCCTGATAACGCTCGACCAGGCGTTCGAACGCTACCGTATCGCCACGCGCGACTTCCGCCATTAAGGCAGCGTCGTCAATCCCCTCCGTGCGTCGCTCCGACATGAGAAAGGACGACGGACACGCGCCCGCCCTTATTCGCTAAATTCGGCATAGGCTTTGGGGTCGCATTATGCGGTCGGTCGTTTTGGTTGCATCAAATTCTCGAACCATGCATCATTTAGTGCCTCTTTACGCGTATCAATTTGCGAATGAATCACCGTCTAATTCCCGACGCGCTTCGGCCCGTTGCAGAGAAAATCGAAGCCCAGGAACGCATCAGCGACGCTGATGCGCTCGCTTTGTATGAATCGAGTGAACTCAACGCGCTGGGCATGATGGCGAACGTCGTGCGCGAACGAAAAAATGGGAATTACGCGAGTTACATCCACAACCGTTACATCAATTACTCCAACATTTGCATCCTTTCGTGCCAGTTCTGCGCGTTTGCTGCCAAAAAACGCGATCCCCACGCTTTCGAATATGCGATTGAGGAAATCGTTCGCGTTGTCAAAGAAGCTCTTCCGCTTGGGATCACCGAAGTCCATATGGTTGGCGGCCTGCATCCGACGCTGAAAAAAGAGTGGTATCTCGACTTGCTAGACGAGTTACGCGCGCTTGATCCCGATTTACATATCAAGGCGTTCACCGCCATTGAAGTGCGTCACCTCGCGCAGCGCATCTTTCGGCTCTCGATTCGAGAGATGCTAGAGCTTTTGCGCGAGCACGGTCTTGGTTCGATTACCGGCGGCGGCGCGGAAATTTTCGATCCCATCGTGCGCGATACCATTTGTCGCGGAAAAGAAACCGCTGCCGAATGGCTCGATGTTCATCGCACCTGGCATGAAATGGGTGGCCGCAGCACCTGCACGATGCTTTACGGTCACATCGAGACCCTCGCGCATCGAGTCGGTCACTTGAGTCAGTTGCGCCGGCTTCAGGATGAGACGGGCGGGTTTACCGGCTTTGTTCCTTTTGCCTTTGAGCCACAAACGACGATCCTGGCCCACATCAAACCCGCCACGGCTATCGAACAACTTCGCAATCTCGCCGTCAGCCGTATCTATCTTGATAACATCGACCACATCACCGCCTATTGGGTGAGCATCGGCTTGCCACTGGCACAGGTCTCGCTCAGTTACGGCGTCGACGATTTGCACGGCACAATTCTGGAAGAAAAAATTTTCCACATGGCCGGTGCGACGACCCCTCAGCAACAAACCGTCGCCGCGCTTGAGCACGCCATCCGCGAAGCCGGCCGCGAACCAGTCCAGCGCGACAGTCATTATCGGCATGTCGTTTCGTCCAAGAATGGATCAGCAACCGGGGTCCGGTCGGCGGAGGCGGAACTCGCCTGCGTCTAGTTAGGGCGCGACCGCCCTTCGCACGCGACAAATGTTGCGCATCGGCTGCGTCAAATACCTTAATGCTCGCCCGCTGATTCACGGCTGGTCCGGAGCGGTTGATTTTGATCATCCTGCCGCCCTTTGTCGGAAGCTTGAGCTTGGGGACCTCGATGTCGCGATGGTCTCCAGCCTCGAATTTCTCCGTCGCCCGATCTACCGAATCGTGGATAAAATTTCGATTTCCTCACGCGGCCCGGTCTACAGCGTGCTCGTGGCGCATCGAGAAGAACTCTCGCGCATTCAAGAAATCAAGCTGGATCCCGCATCGGAGACGTCGGTCGCGCTTCTGCGCTGCCTTCTGGCGCAACGCGGATTAAATCCGCGATTGGTATTGTGGCATCGGCATCCTGCCGATGCCACGGCACGGCTGCTAATCGGCGACCAGGCAATTCGATTTCGGAAAAAGCATTCCGATTACCGTCTTTGGGATTTGGGCGAAGAATGGAAAAACGCCATCAATCTTCCATTCGTTTTCGCGCTTTGGCTGATTCGACCGGAAATCGAGAAGGCGAAAGAAATTGCCGATGCTTTGCGCCGGCTTCGCGACCACAACTTGGAAAATCTGGACGATCTCGTCTCGACGCAATCGGAAATCTCGCCGGCGTCCTGCCGAAAATATTATCGGGAGCACCTTTTCTTTGATTTCGCTGAGCCCGAAAAGGCCGGGTTGCGCGAATTTCATCGTCATTGTCTTCTGAACAAAATCGATGTCGCTCCAGAATTGCGGTTGAATCTGGTGTGAAAAGCGAGGTTCGCATTGGCATTTCCGGTTGGAATTATGCCGGCTGGCGCGGCGTCTTTTATCCAAAAGGATTGCCGCATAGTCACGAACTAGAATTCGCCTCGCGCGTATTCAATTCCATCGAAATCAACGGATCGTTCTATTCGCTGCAACAACCGACGAGCTATCGACGCTGGTACGAGGAGACACCGGAAAATTTTCTCTTCAGCGTCAAAGGCGGGCGTTTCATCACCCACATGAAAAAATTGCGCGAGGTTAAAGTGCCCCTGGCAAATTTCTTTGCTTCCGGCGTTCTCGCGCTCGAGGAAAAACTGGGGCCGATTCTCTGGCAATTTCCGCCAAACTTTGGTTGGAATGAAAAACGCTTCCGGGAATTTTTTCAATTGCTGCCAAAGACGACGAGGGAAGCTGCGCTGCTCGGTCGCCGCCATGACTCAAAGCTAAAGACACGCGCCTGGCTGAAAACAAAACGCGATCGGGCGCTGCGTTATTGCGTGGAAATTCGGCACGTCAGTTTTCTGGTGCCAGATTTTTTCGAGCTGCTGCGCGACTTAAATGTCGCGTTCGTCTTCGCCGATACCGCCGGGAAATGGCCTTATGTGGAAGATTTGACTGCGGATTTCGTTTATTGCCGCCTGCATGGCGATACCCAACTCTATACCAGCGGCTACAGCGACCGTGTGCTCGATTGGTGGGCAACGCGATTGAAACTGTGGCACAAAGGACGGCAACCGATGGATGCGAAACTCGTCACCGCCAAAACAAAATCGGAGTCGCACGATTTATTCGTTTACTTTGATAATGACGCAAAGGTGCACGCGCCGTTCGATGCGCAGGCGCTTGCTCGCAAAATGAAATGATAAAAGTAGCGTCATCATGAGTCGCGAAGACGAGGAATGATCTCTCGAAAATTGTGTAATTACCGAACTAAGAGAGGTCCCTCGGACCGAGCCGGACTGGCGGTATCTGCGCGGCTCGGGATGACAGAAAACCACACGCCTCGCGCGGCGTAAGCAGCACGTGATCGACGAACTCGGTTGAGCGCGTAAGAGATGCTGGGGGAAAAATTCCCGCTGGTTGTCAGCGGTTCATCTGCGCATAAAATAATTGGTGCAACCTCGGTGGATTTTGGTGCGGGACGTCGCACCGCCCAACAACGGAATTCCCTGGCCGGACCTTTGCAGGTCCGACTGCATCGCGCGCCTACTCCAGCGCCACAACTTTAAATGTGCCGACGATGTTCGTGCGTTTCTAAATCCGCGGCTCGCCGCTCTGGCCGACCCATTCTTGATTGGTGGAATGCATGATGCGGTTGAGCGGATTTTCCACGCGATCGATCACCGTCAACGCGTTGTCTTATTCGGCGATTACGATGTCGACGGTGTAACCTCCCTCGCGCTTTTGTCCGAAATTCTGCGTGCCTACGGAAACGAGCCGGCACTTTTTTTGCCTCTCCGAATGGAAGAAGGCTACGGTCTGAGCGCGGAAGGAGTTGCGCGCTGTCTCCACCAGCACAATCCGGAACTACTCATCGCGATTGATTGTGGGACATCCTCACTCGCCGAAATCGATTCAATTAAACGAGCGGGTATCGACGTCATTGTTCTCGATCATCACGAACCCAAATCAGAGTTGCCCGATTGCCTGCTGGTGAATTCGAAGACGACGAATTCCGGCTTCGATTATCTTTGCAGTGTCGGGCTGACCTTTAAACTTTGCCACGCCCTCTTAAAAACACGGCGCATCGATTTCGATTTGAAAACTGCGCTAGATTTGGTCGCACTCGGGACGGTCGCGGACATAGTTCCCCTGCATGGCGATAATCGCGTCTTTGTGAAAAGCGGCTCCACCATGATCGAACGATCGCGTCGGCCTGGAGTGGCGAAGCTAATAGAGGTCGCAGGTGTAACACCGCCGGTTATGCCGGACGATATCGGCTTCCGGCTTGGTCCGCGTTTGAATGCGGCCGGCAGGCTGGCCACGGCAGAGAAAGCCTTGCGCTTATTGATAACGGACAGCCTGATCGAAGCAGAGGAACTCGCGCGCGAATTGGACGCCCAGAACCGGGAACGACAGGAAGTTGAAAAGCAGATTCTGCAACAGGCGGAAGAGGAACTCGCGAAAAATTTTGATGCCTCACGGGATGCCGGCATCGTCTTAGGCGCACGTGGCTGGCATCCGGGGGTTCTCGGGATCGTCGCGTCGCGCATCTCAAGAAAATACTATCGTCCGACGATCATCGTCGGGTTTGACGAGAGCGGCGCTGGAAAAGGAAGCGGACGCAGTATCGAGGGTTGTTCGATCGTGCAGGCACTTAGCGAATGCAGCGGAGCACTGGAAAAATTTGGTGGGCACGAAATGGCGGCAGGGGTGAATTTGCGCGAAGAAAATCTGCCGAAATTTCGTGAGCAGTTTTTGGATGCCGTGCGCCAGCAATTATCGGACGAAGGGCTTGGTCCGCGCTTGCACCTCGACGCTGAAATCGCGCTGGCGGAGATCAACTTCGATTTGCTGCATTGGCACGAAATGTTGCAACCCTTCGGTAACGGAAATCCGCAGCCAATCTTTGTCTCTTCCGCGGTGGAGGCGGCTCGGCCACCGCGGGTAGTCGGGGAGCGGCATCTCGAGCTCCGGCTAAGACAACGGAATTGGTATCAACGCGCGATCTTTTTTGACGGCGCAGCGGCCGAGCTGCCGCCCGCGCCCTGGGATGTGGCCTTTCGCATTTACACCAACGTTTACGAAGGCGAGACCCGAATCGATTTGCACGTGCAAGCCCTACGCAGTGCAGCCTCGTTAGATTGATGGACCTCGATACTTCACTGGAAGAATTGAGCTGGATCCCGCGGCCCCGCAT
>QHRO01000311.1 GCA_003220155.1 Verrucomicrobiota bacterium | reverse complement strand
CGATGATGTTGAGGTTGAGCGGGAACTCGCCTTCGTGACGCTCGGGCTTGCTCAGCGGTCCTTTTCCCCAGTTCCCTGTGAGATCGGGCGCGGCCTCGAATGCCACGATATCTATTTGTCCGGCAAGATTGAAAGTGTCGAAAACATAGGGAACGCCGTCCGAGCCGAGAACAGACGGGCCCGTCATGATATGGAAGTGGAGATGCGGCCCGGAGCTGTTCCCCGAATTTCCCAATTTTCCTAAGACTGCGCCTTTCTTGACTTGATCGCCAACACGCACCGTGACGGATTTCTTTTGCAGATGCGCATAGAAGGCGAAGTATCCGCCGCCGATATCGAGAACAACGTGATTACCATCGACGGTATCGATAGTCATCGTATCCGGGTCAGGTAATTTCCCGGGCTTTTGATCATCGAGATCGTTAAGCATTCCTACTACTTTGCCGTCCGCCACGGCCAGCACGTCCGCGCCGTAGCAGGTGTAGTTATGCACGTCGGAGAGATCACCGTGCACGAGTCGGCCTTGCTCATCCAACCGCATCCAGTCGATGGCGAAACGCTGCGCATCGTAGAGGGCGCCGTTAACGCTTAGGACCGAGCCGCGGTGGATGATTTCCGGGTTACAACAACCGTTGCCGGCGACCCATCCCGCGCCAGCCAGGGGCGTTCCGATGACCACCGGTTTGTCCCCCGCGATTTTTAGAAGGGCAACAACATAATCCAGCGGTTTCGGCTCACCTGGGCCCGGACTGGCGGCGGCGAGGAGATGGAGACGGTGTTCGAGAGCACGGGGAACATCGGCAGCGTCCTTGAAAGCTAACTCGATGTAGAAGAGGCGCACTTCGTTAGGCCCGATTTTGGCGTCGGTGGCCGGCGCCGGCGCCAGAGTCCGCATGCGCTTGACAATGTCCGATCCGGAGAAGCTAGTGATGAGCTTCGAAGCATTCGGGGCCTCCAGCACATCGATGCTGCGAACGGTAGCTGGAAGCGGTCTCGTGTTTGTGAGCTGAAGCTCATAAATGATATGGTAAACGTTGTCGGTTCCGCGAACCGCGTGGGTTTCTGGCGAAAGCGTGGAGGCGATCACGGGTGTGAAAACGTCGCCGGAAGCGCCCGCGATTGTCGCAAAAAAGAAAATGGCAAAGCGCATAAGCCCAAAAATATTCATGGGCAAAATATCAGCAGGGTAAAAACCGCCCGCAATACTAAATGAATGCAACCTTGTCCGACATTGGTTTCCCTTGCTCGATACTAGTTAGCAACGCGTGACGAAGCGCCCGTTCTACCTTGACTCATCTCGATCGCCCAATCCTGGGGGGCTTCCCGGAATTATCTTGTTCGCAAGAGGCTCGAAGCGGGGATGACCGTGCACAGGTGTGTGGTGTGGGGTGGCGTATTAAGGGCGTGTTGCCCAAATGGTACGGACCAATTCAGGCGCGGTTAACTCCCTCTGTCATTCCGAGCGAAGTCGAGGAATCTCTCATTTTAACAATTACTAGCAGTAATCCCGCAGTCGCGGGAGACTGCGCTCGACATGACAAGAAGCCCATTTGGGCAACACGCCCCTAATATTTAACATGTGAGTTTCTCTGGCGTGAATCGCTACATCGAGAAATCGGTAAGTGAAATTTGTGGCGGCGTAGAATCAGCCTGATCACCACGAGAAGGTTAAATTCGCTTAAGGAGGACCCGCCTACGCGAAACGCTTCTGTCTTTGCCCTAGGCTCCGACGTGACGAGATGGCATGGCAGGCACAGCTCAGCATTGCGCAAGCGTCTATGAAACGAAATCGAGGGATGGCCTCTATCGAGTCTGCTACGCTTTTCGCGCCAGTTCGATACGTTCGACGCTCTCTTTGCCCGACCCAACAAAGGTAAAAAGAATGGTGATCTGGCTAGGACTGGTTAATCGCAGCTCGAGATCTCTGACATGGCCCGCTTCCGGAGTTGGCATGTTGGTGATGTCGACCATGTGAAACTTTACCACCTTGTTAACGTCGTCCGTCGATGTCGCTTTAAGCCGGGGTTGGTTGCCCGCGGCACAATAG
>QHRO01000310.1 GCA_003220155.1 Verrucomicrobiota bacterium | reverse complement strand
CGCTTCTGATTAACGGTCAAATTGCCGCGGCAGCGCACGAAGAGAGATTTACCCGGAAGAAGCACGATTCCTCGTTCCCAATTAATGCCGTTCGATACGTGCTACAGGAGGCCGGTGTGGATTACAAGGACCTTACAGCGGTAGCCTTTTATGACAAACCATTCCTGAAATTCGAGCGGCTCTTGGAGACCTATCACGGTTTTTCTCCGCGGGGCCTGGTGAGTTTTCAATCTGCTATTCCTGTTTGGATTAAAGAGAAACTCTTCATGCGAAGGCTGCTGAAGGAGGAATTGGGAACGCTCGGGGATGGGAAGGTGCCGATTTATTATCCGGAACATCATTTGTCCCATGCCGCAAGCGCCTTCTATCCGTCGCCATTCGAGGAGGCCGCCATCGTTACAATAGATGGCGTCGGGGAATGGGCGACCACGACGATCGGGTACGGCCAGGGAAACAAGATCACGCTACTGAAGGAATTGCACTTTCCGCACTCGGTCGGGCTCCTTTACTCTGCTTTCACTTACTACACAGGTTTCGAGGTGAATAGCGGTGAATACAAGCTGATGGGGCTGGCGCCTTACGGCAATCCTGAGTCGCCTCGATTGAACGATTTTGTGCGGAAAATTAAGACCGATCTCGTGGATATCCGAGAGGATGGTTCGATTCTCCTTAACATGGATTACTTCAGCTATGCCACTGGCCTTAGAATGGTTTTCGACGACAAATGGGAGCAGCTTTTTGGCGTGCCACGGCGAAGGGCGGAGTCGCAGATTTCGCAGGTTTACATGGATATGGCCCTGGCCATTCAGCGGGTGACAGAAGAGATTGTCATGAGGCTTTGCCAGACAGCGATGGAGCTCACCAAAAGCAAATATCTGGTATTGGCGGGAGGGGTGGCACTCAACTGTGTCGCCAACGGCAAAGTTCTGCGCTCAGGTATGTTTGAGGACATCTGGATTCAACCCGCCGCGGGGGACGCGGGCGGGGCGCTCGGGGCGGCTTACGCGGTGTGGTATATTCGGGAAGGCAATAGGCGAGTCCTCAACTGTAGTCCCGACGCCATGCACGGCGCGTATCTCGGACCATCGTTTTCAGAAAGGGAGATTGAGCGAATCCTTAGCAGGTATGGAGCAGTTTCCTCGTATTATGATAGCTTTGATGAGCTGGCAAAACTTGTAGCGACGAGGCTTGCCGAGGGCAAAGTCATAGGTTGGTTCCAAGGGCGGATGGAATACGGTCCGCGAGCGCTGGGTAACCGCAGCATCCTGGGCGATCCACGCAATCCCGAGATGCAAAAGAAGCTCAATCTAAAAATCAAATATCGCGAAGGCTTCCGACCATTTGCGCCCAGTGTTTTGGAGGAGGACATCGAGACTTATTTCGAATTGGATCGTCCTTCTCCCTATATGCTCCTAGTAGCTCCCGTTCGGGCGGAGAAGAGAATCCCGGCCCCGAGCGATTATCACGAAAAAGGCCTGTACGAGCGTCTTTACTTTCTGCGGTCAGACATCCCTTCCATCACGCACATCGATTACTCGGCTCGGATTCAAAGCGTATCCAAAGACGTTAATCCGCGATATTGGCAACTGATTCGAGAGTTTAAGACGCTTACTGGCTACGGCGTTGTCGTTAATACCAGCTTCAATTTATCAACGGAGCCGATCGTGTGTACCCCGCAAGAAGCTTATCACACCTTCATGCAATCCGAGATGGATCTATTGGTGCTGGGAAATTTCGTGCTGCAAAAGGACGAACAGCCGGTGGGCTTTCGCGCGTGGACCGATGAAGGGGCAAGCGGACCAGACCCTGATTCTCCTTATGCTGATCCGCGCACGGGCGATCCGCTCATCGTCACAGCAACAGGCGCTCTCAATCCCGCCACCGGCACGCGCTACGAAGTCGAAGATGGTATACCGCGCTTGTTTTTACCGACGGAGGACAAGGAGCTCGACGGCGCGAATGTTACTGACATCGTCCGGAAGTTCTACGAAAAAACACCCTTTCCAAACTACGATAACGTGGACAGCGTCCGCGCATTGCTGCAGAAAGCGGGTCACGGCCTTTTCGCGCGACTGCTTAATGAACAGATTCCCTTCGACGCACGCGTCGTCGACATCGGGTGCGGCACGGGGCAGCTCACGAACTTCCTGGCAATCGCCCATCGCAGCGTGCTGGGCACGGACATGTGTGGGAATTCGCTCGCGCTGGCGCAGCAGTTTGCGATCAAGCATGGCATTGACCGCGCCGCGTTCGCACAAATGAATCTCTTCCGGCCCGGGTTACGGGACGGCTTCTTCGACTTTGTTATTAGCAATGGCGTGTTGCATCATACCAATGATCCGCGGCGCGCCTTTGCCCGCATCAGCCGCCTTGCCAAACCTGGCGGCTATGTTCTGGTGGGCCTCTACCACGCTTACAGTCGGCAGCTTCATTACGCGCGTCGCGCGTTGTTCCGCCTCACTGGTATAACAAGCCGCGTGCTAGATCCGCATTTTGGCCGAGTCGCAGCTGAGGGCAAACGCGAAGCATGGGTCCAAGACCAATACTGCCATCCGCATGAAAGCTGCCACACGTTCGATGAAGTCTTCAACTGGTTGGAGGAGAACAACCTCGAATTCGTGAACGCTATTCCCAAAGCTGCCGGGAGTCAGCTGTGCTCGTTATCGAGCGGCTATCGCGAAGGCGGCTTTTTCATCGTCATTGGCCGTCGCCGTTGACTGTCAGGCAAAGGCTGCGCAATCATGATTCCGATTCTCCAGCAGCTCTCAACCACGATCCGCAATCTGCGGAAGTTCGGGCTTGTTGTCGAGGCCGTTTTCTTGCTGTTAGGCGGATGGTTTCTCTTCCGGCATAAGGCAGCCGGGTCTTAGTTCTTGATACCAGGTGTGGTGCTCGTGCTCTTCGGTTTCGTCGCGCCGCGCGCGCTCGGGGTTGTTTACATTGCCCGGATGAGTCTGGCCTTTACTATGGTCTGCTTGTCTCCATGGTGGTCCTCGCGCTTGTTTACTTCAATTGTCTCATTGGACGCAGGGGAATAGGTCTTTGTCTTTGGGTTTCATGTCAGCAGTCATGTCCTGGAGCTTTCTTCGGGCGCGGAAAAAATTCTGGCTCATACCAATCGTATTTTTGCTGCTTTTGCTAGGCGCAATCTTGGTGATTGGCCAGGGCCCCGCGTTGGCGCCAGTCATCTACTCGCTTTTTTAACCTTCGACAAACGATACCCGAAATCTCTCGTTAGGCACTTTCAGGATTTTTTCACCCGTGAACTGTAGCGTAATCCACAGTAACTCTTCTTTACGAACCGAGGTCTTGAAAGCGGAATTGTTGCTACAAGACGGCAGTAGCCTGACGGGAACGCACTTCGGGTCACGTCACTCGACAGCGGGCGAAGTTGTCTTCAATACGGGGATGGTCGGTTATCCCGAAGCCATGACCGATCCTTCCTACCGGGGTCAAATTTTGGTGCTGACGTATCCTTTAATTGGAAACTACGGAGTCCCGGTGAACGCAGAAACAAAGCCCAGCGCAAATGACTTCGACATCCCTGAGTTCTTTGAAAGCAACCGAATTCAGGTCAGTGGGCTTGTTATTGCCACCCTTTCGAAGCACTACAGCCACTGGTCGGCGTTAGATTCCTTAGATGAATGGATGCGGCGTCAAAAGATTCCGGGCATATGCAACATCGACACCCGCACGCTAACGAAGAAGCTAAGAAACGAGGGAATGATGCTGGGAAAGATCGTGGTTGACGATGCAGACCTCGCCTGGGAGGACCCTAACGAGCGTAATCTTGTAGCCGAGACAAGCTTGGAGAGACCCAGATTTTATCCGAGGTCGGGCCAGAAGAAAGTCATCCTGGTCGATTTTGGGTGCAAGGACAGCATCCTGCGTCATTTGCTTAGTAAGCGGCTGGATGTTTTGAGAGTGCCTTGGAATTACGACTGGTCCCAGGAGATGGTTGACGGGGTTGTTCTTTCGAACGGCCCAGGAGATCCCAAAATGTGTGGCGATGCTTTAAAGGTGCTCCGAAAAGGACTAGGAAGAGATATCCCCATTCTTGGAATCTGCCTGGGACATCAACTCCTGGCCCTTGCCGTTGGCGCCGATACGTTCAAGTTGAAGTATGGTCATCGCAGCCAGAACCAACCCTGCATTCAAGTAGGAACCAAGCGTTGCTACATTACATCGCAGAACCATGGTTTCGCTGTAAACGAGAAAACATTGCCTGAGGAATGGAAGCCGTGGTTCTTTAATGCAAACGATAGCACAAATGAGGGGATGCGGCATCAGGAGCGGCCGATCTTTTCCGTGCAATTCCACCCGGAAGCGAATCCAGGACCTACAGAAGCGTCGTTCGTCTTTGATTCATTTCTAGATGCGCTCGACCATGGATAGCAAGATCCGAAAAGTTCTGTTGCTTGGCAGCGGGGCCTTGAAGATAGGTGAAGCTGGCGAGTTCGATTACTCCGGAAGCCAGGCTCTCAAAGCTCTTAAAGAAGAGGGCATTAGCACTGTGCTAATCAA
>QHRO01000202.1 GCA_003220155.1 Verrucomicrobiota bacterium | reverse complement strand
GGCAGGCGACAAAGTTTCCAAGTCGAGCTGGTAGATCTGACGCCAGACGATGCAAAGAAGGCGAGCGCGCCGCAGGATTCTCCCTCCGGCGGAAAAGTTTGCCTCAACCTTAAGCCGACGAAGAAGCTCGTGATTGTGATTGAGAAAAAGGATGAGAACGGCAGTTCAACCAATACGACCGACAATTTTATCGCCGAGAAAGACGGCAAATTCGTCATCCCGGTGCCAGGACCTGTAAGTAACGCGATCATTCAGAAGTGAAGATTGTTTAGCGAGCCGCCAAAAGTCCGAGCCGGACTGGCGTAACACGCGAGACGCGTATGCTCTCCGGAGAACATGGACGCGCGAAAATCGTCACACTTTTGAGAACGCTGACCGGCATTTTAGCCCGCCGCGCTTGCAAAGCCATTCTGCATCGGAATGATAGCGGGCACAATGCCGAGTCTGCTTGAGCAAATCGATGGCGCGCGCTCTGATGGGGAGCTTCGCGCCGACGCCGCAGAAAATATTCGCAGAATTTTGTCCGGTGAGGAGGGCGATTTCGCGGCACGTGTGATCGCTGAGCTCAGCCAGGCGAACGAATGGGAAGAACTAAATGATCGCTTTTACAAAACACTCGCCTTTGGTACTGGCGGACTGCGCGGGCGCACCATTGGCAAGATCGTGACCCCGTCGGAACTCGGTAATCCGACCGCGCTCGGCCGCCCCGAATTCCCATGCGTTGGAACCAACGCGATGAACTACTCCAATGTTGGTCGCGCTACGCACGGATTGGTCATTTACATCCAGAAGTGGCGATCGCGGCAAGGGATGCAAGGCCGGCCGAAAATTGTCGTCGCGCATGATACCCGGCACTTCTCACAAGAGTTTGCCCAGCTTGCCGCCGAGACCGCGTCGGCTAACGGATGCGATGCCGTTGTCTTCGACGGTCCGCGCTCAACACCAGAACTTTCTTTCGCCGTTCGATATTTGGACGCAGATGCCGGCATCGTCATCACCGCCAGTCACAACCCACCACACGACAACGGCTACAAAGTTTACTTCAGCGATGGCGCGCAAGTGACCGAACCGCATGCCAGCGGCATCATCGCGGAAGTAAACAAGATTGGAGGGACGGGCTCTGTCCCGTCCCAAAAGTCTCGGGACCACACGGAAGTCGTCCCTGCCAAAGGTGAGATCATCACTGCGGGTGACGAGATCGATCGCGCTTACATGGAGCGGCTCGAAACCTTGATCCTCAATCGCAAATTAATCAGGCGTGCGCACGATTTGAAAATTGTTTACACGGCCATTCACGGGACCGGCGGCGTTATCGTCAAGCCGATGCTAAGGAAGATCGGCCTGCATTTTTCCTTTGTTCCCGAGCAGGACCAATTCGACGGCCGTTTCCCAACGGTCAAATCGCCGAATCCGGAAAATGCAGAAGCGCTAAACCTCGGAATCTCGCTCGCACAAAAGGAAAATGCCGATCTTGTCATTGCGACCGATCCGGACTGCGACCGCCTTGGAGTGGCGGTGCGGACATCATCTGGTGAAATGAAATTACTGAGCGGAAATCAAATCGGCTCGTTGCTGGCGTGGTATCGGGCTAAGACATTTTTCGACCTGGGTATTTTGAACAATGAGAACGCAAGTCGTGGTGTCATCATCAAAACCTTTGTCACGACCGATCTGCAAAAGGCGATCGCGGAAAAGTTTGGATTACGCTGCGTGGAAACGCTGACCGGTTTCAAATATAACGGAGCTAAACTAAAGCAATACGAGGAGCTGACCGGTGCGCCAAATTACCGTGAGCTGCCGGAAGAAGAAACGCGCCGCCTGCGTTTAGAGAAATCGTCGTTCTACATTTTTGGGGGTGAAGAAAGCTATGGTTACAGCGGTGCCGATTTCGTGCGTGACAAAGATGGCAACGCCGCGGTGATTATGTTTTGCGAAGTGGCGGCCTACGCCAAATCGCGCGGGCTGAGGCTGAACCAACTGCTCGACGAAGTTTTCTGCGAGTTCGGTTACTTCGAGGAAAAGAACCACTCGCTGTATTTCGAAGGTGCGGATGGCGCGGAGAAGATTCGCCGACTGCTCATTTCCTACGACGAAAATCCACCGGACCAGATGCTGGACAGTGCGGTCACGCGTGTCCAGAACTTCGAGAAGGAAATCATTCGCGACGTCGACGGCGATGAAATTCCGAAAGAGAAAATGTTGATCTTCGAGTTGGCGGACAAGACTCGAATTGCGGTTCGTGGCTCGGGAACCGAACCCAAAATCAAGTATTACGTTTTTGGCGCACGCTTGCCGAAGAATGGAAAGTTATCGCGCGAGGAATTAGTTCGCGCGAAAACGGAAATCGACAACCGGCTGAGCGCGCTTTGGAATTGGCTGGAAAAAGACGCAAATCAGCGCCTCGCCAAATAACTCACTCGACACCACGCGATTCACGGTAAGAATTGCGACGTGGGACACCAGATCCAGTTGAGCGGCGGCGAAATTACGATTCTGAAAGCGATCGGCCTGAGCAGCACGGCCATGACAGGAAAATTCTTGATCGACCGCATGGAAGAAGTCGAGGCCGGGGAACTTATTGACACGCTCCGCGGGTTGCTGGCGATGGGCTACCTCCTCGCCAGCAAGGTGAATGTTCGGACGTTGGAGGATGTGCAGCGCACTTCTTTTCACGTGAATCCATCTTACGTGCACGACCTGAAAGATGCGCTCGATCCGAGCCGGCGGCGCGAAGCGGAAAAACACCGCCGACGGCGGCGTGGTTGAAGTGAGCAAGCGATTGCTGCGGCTCTGGCCGTGGCTGGCGGCGATCACAAGTGGCTTGCTCGGCGCAGCAGCTTTACCGCCACTCGATCAAACATGGCTTATCTGGATCGCCCTCGTGCCTCTGTGCGCGACGATTCTATTTTCCGGTGAAAATACCAGGCGCCGCTGGTTGCGCGATCTCCTCCTCGGATACGTCGCGGGACTGACATTCTTCTGGAGCTGTTTTTTTTGGCTCACCACCGTTTCCGTACTGGGCTGGTTCATCCTGCAATTTTATCTGGCCCTTTATTTCGCAGTCTGGAGCTGGTTTTGCGGATTGATGCGACCGCGACCTCGCAAAATTGTCGCGCGCGATAAATGGAGCGAAATGCTTGCGCGCGCGAAACCGAAACCGTTGCCGGTGAGCTCACCGTGGCTGAGCTCCGGCCACAACTTCTTTCTCGCACTTTGTCTGACGGCAGCATGGGTGGCGCTGGAATGGACGCGCGGTTGGTTGATGTCCGGCTTCGGTTGGAACGGGCTCGGCATCGCGCTACATGGAACGTGGCCGCTGATTCAGATCGCGGAATTTACCGGCGTCGCTGGCGTAACTTTCCTGGTCGTCTTCTGCAATGCCATCCTGACTACAACAGCGCGCCGGATTTGGGAAGAAACGCGTAGCCGTGCAATGCGGCCACATTTTGATTTAACCCTCACACTGGTTGGACTGGTGGCGGTGTTTCTTTTGGGCGTCGGTGCGGTGCAAATGCGGCCAGCCTCGCATCCATTGCATGTAGCTTTGGTGCAAGCGGCGGTCCCGCGCGCGGAAAAATTCGATGTCCGTTATAAGCAGACAATCTTTGATAAATTTGCGCGCCTGAGTAAAATAGCTCTCACATCCACATCTAACATCGATCTCCTGGTCTGGCCCGAAAGCGCAATGCCAGCGCCCGTTCTCGAAGATCAGGAAACATTTGATTTTGTCAGCCAGATCGGCAGTTCGAACAGACTTGATGTATTGCTCGGCACGATCGAGGAGGGAGCGCATCAAGTCTACAACGCCGCTCTGCTGGTTTCGCCGGAGAACGAGCCGCAACTTTACCGCAAGGTTCATCTGGTGCCGTTTGGCGAATTTGTGCCGTTCCGGCATTCCTTCCCGCTCTTCGCCAAAATTGTGGGCGACCAGGTTCCCGAAGATTTCGACCCCGGCACGGATTTCACTGTTTTTCAGCTTTCGGATAATCGCGGGAAGGTCGCGCCGCTGATTTGTTTCGAGGACACCATCGGTGAACTGACCCGGCAATTTGTTCTGCGCGGCGCAGACTTTCTAGCTAACGTCACCAACGACGGCTGGTTTCTGCGCTCAGCCGGTTCGCGTCAACATCTGGCCAACGCCGTTTTTCGATGCGTCGAAAACCGGCGCCCGATGGTGCGTGCTGCCAATACCGGAGTCACATGTTTCGTTAATGAATTCGGTCGCGTCACTCAAATCCTGCGCGACGAGCAAGGCAGCATTTTCGAAGAAGGAACGCTTATCGGCGACGTCAACATCGCCGCGGAGCCAAGGCTGACGTTTTACGCGCAACATGGCGAATTCTTCGCCAAAATTTGCACCGCTTTTGCATTCGTGATTTTGCTCGCAAAACTACTGGGACTGCTTCGTCGTCGCCTGCAACGCAAAGGCGATTAACTCAGCCAAATTGCCGCGGCCGACGACCGCGGCTACAGCAAAGAATGGCAGTGGAGCTTCCCATCGATCACCTGGCCGAGGTTTGGCCAGACGAATTGCGGGGCAGACGCATTGGTACGCTTCTTCATCCCGCGTCGGTCAATTCGAAGCTGGAGCACACTTCCCAAATTCTCGGTCGCGAAGATGGGAAGCTGTTTCAACTACGTGCGCTCTTCGGTCCGCAACACGGCTATCGCGGCGAGACCCAGGACAACATGATTGAATGGCGAAGCTACAAACATCCACAACTTCGAATACCGGTTTACAGTTTGTACGGCGAACATCGCGAGCCGACGCGCGAGATGTTGCAGGATCTCGATCTCCTGCTGATTGATCTGCAAGACATCGGCGCGCGCTACTACACCTTTATTTGGACGATGTATCTGGCGATGCGCGCCTGCGAGCGCCAGGACATTCACGTTGTTGTGCTCGATCGACCAAACCCAGTCAATGCTGTGACGATTGAAGGTCCGCGGCTGAATCCGGACTACCGCTCGTTCGTAGGAATGCATTCAATTCCTGTTCGTCATGGCAAAACCATCGGTGAACTCGCGACTCAATTTCGCGACGAATGCTTTCCCAAATGTGCGCTCACTATTTTACCAATGAAAAATTGGGAGCGCGCAATGTGGTTCGATCAAACTGGCCTCCCCTGGGTGATGCCGTCGCCGAACATGCCGACACTCGATACCGCGACGGTTTATCCGGGGATGTGTTTGCTCGAGGGGATCAACATCTCCGAAGGTCGCGGCACCACCCGGCCATTCGAAATTTTCGGCGCGCCCTGGATCGATCCCGAAAAATTTTGTCGTGAATTAAACGGGTTGAAACTTCCGGGGACATATTTCCGCGAGATGTTCTTCCAACCGATGTTTCAGAAATTTGCCGGTCAACTCTGCGGCGGCGCACAATTGCACGTGACTGATCGTAATTCCTTTCGTTCATTCGAAACCGGTCTCGAAGTCATACACTGCAGTCGGCGCATGTACGCGAATCATTTTCAGTGGAAGCAGCCACCTTACGAATACGAATTCAAACGATTGCCGATCGAAGTCCTGCTCGGTGGGCCGGTTTCCGAATTTTTTCCCAATTGATTAGATCCTGGAGGGGCGCGCGCATCCACGCTGGGTTATTCGTCGTCAGCGCTGTTTACGCCTTCGCCGAAAATCCTGAGATGGCGATGGATAAAATGACCGATGACGAACTGCGCGCATTTCGTGAGCAAAAGGTGACCGAGCTAAAACATCGCGCGCACGAGGTTCGCTCCGAACAAGTGGCGGACGGCGCGATTTATCCACGCATTTTTTTCTGTACCGTTTATTACACTCCAAAGGAATCCGGCTTCACCGCCGAGCGCGGATTCGACGCGACACCGATCACTGCGCCGGGCTTGCATGCCCGAAAGTACCCGCGCGATTTTCTTTTGGCCGTAAAGAAAGAAGGCTTCGGTCGAATCAACGAAGCAGTTGACGGCCGAAACTATATCCGCTGGATGGGCGATCACCGATACGCGTTCGCTGATGCGCCGGTCGGACGTCGCGGCGAAGTGTTGGTGCCGCGCCGCTCCTGCGCGATCTCGTCACGTAATAAGTTTCTTCGTCAACACGCCCGGCTCAAAATCAAATCGCAAACCGTCAATGAGGAGACCGGCAGTGATGAATGGTTCGTTTGCGATACCGGAGCCGGCGTGCATCCACTGCAAATCGATTTGTATTGGGGCGAAGATGAACCGCGGGGCGCGATCGGGCGGCAACGTGCGCGTCCACACGGGACTTGGATGGAATACGCATTTGAGGTGGAAGTGACGGTGGAGCGCTAAGGGACCGCTTGTACCTACACATTCACTTTTACTTAATGGCGACGGTGCGTTCAGAGTGAGAGCGTAAGTGCAGGTTCAGTTGTAGAGGGGGCTTGTGCCAGGCGTCCGTTGTGCGTTATTCGGCGCTTGATCCGAGCGCCCCTGCAACTTGCGGTTCTGGTTTTGTTTGCATTCATCAGTAGCTCGCTCGCCTACGGCCCGCTGGGTCACGAAATTGTCGGCGCGATTGCCGATCGCAAACTAGCCGGGACGCTGACGGCGGAAAAAATTAAAACACTTCTCGATGGCATTCCGCCGGAACGGGCTTCCTTAATTGCGAACGACATCAAGAGTTGGGACAAGAATGGGCCCGATGATCGGCGTCGAATTCATTTTTTGGCGCATCCGGAGATCGAGCAACAACTGCACGATTTTTGGAAAGCGAATCCACCGAGCCCGGATGCCAGCGATACCACGCCGTCCCATCATTGGATGCATTACACCGATGTGCCGGTGCTTGATGCCGAGGAATATGGCGATGGCAGAACCGGCCGCGGCAACTGGGATGTCGTGCATACAATTCCTTACTGCATTGGCGTTTTGCGGGGTGAAATTGCGGAGGATAATCCGCGCAAGATCACCAGGACGATGGCAGTGATTTTGCTGGCGCATTGTGTCGGCGACATTCACCAGCCGCTGCATGTGGGCGCTGAATATTTCAACGAGGCCGGAGAGCCAATCGATTGCGATCGTGGTGCGACCGGGTTGGGCGGCGAAGGTGGAAACTCCTTAAGCTTGGGGCAGAACGCGACAGCGGAGCGCACGCGACATTATTATCATTCATTCCACGCCTACTGGGGTTTGGATGCAGTGCGAAATCTGACAATCGGGACGCCGGACGAAGTACCCAAAGCGGAGCGTGAGAGTGTTTACGCTCCGGCTAAAGAGAAACTGATTGCCGACTTTGTCGCGAACGAACCAAAAATTTGGCGCACATCGGGTGATCCAAAAACATGGGCTGAACAATGGGCTAACGAGATTCTCCCCGATCGCGCGGGGGGCACACACCCGCGTGCGATTTGAGCACGTCCGTCGAGAAGAAAAAGACGGCCGTGTTTTTGCCAAAGGCGAAGCACACGAAATCGGGACCGGTTACCTCGATTGGTCAACCGCCGTCGTCGGCGACGAGTTGCCCAAAGCCGGCTGGCGCCTGGCGGAACTACTCCAGAAAGTTTTGTAACCGCGTTCTATTTCAGATTATCCGGCAAACACGCGAAGCACCCAAAAAACGCAATAACCTTTGTTTTGGCGCCCTTTAGCGTATTTAGCGGTCGAGATCATGCGTCTAAGGTTGCGTCGCGCTCGCACACGATCTTCATTTGCTTCATGAAAACAAAACTGGCTGAGTCGTCATCAGACGCGATTCGTGGGGAAGTACGGCAGCGTTATGGCGCCAGCGCGCGTGGGGAATCTTCCTGTGCCGAGGATTGCTGCACTTCCACCAGCAGCGATGCCCTTGGTTACTCCGCCGAAGATGCCGCGTTTGTGCCTGAAGCCGCGAACCTCGGCCTGGGTTGTGGTAATCCGCTCGGCGTCGCCTCTCTGGAAAGAGGACAAACTGTCCTCGATCTGGGATCCGGCGCAGGATTTGATTGTTTCCTGGCCGCTCGCGCCGTCGGACCGATCGGGAAAGTAATTGGCGTCGACATGACTCCTGAAATGCTGACCAAAGCTCGCGAGAACGCGAAGAGGAATGGATTCGACAATGTCGAATTTCGCCAGGGCGAAATTGAAGCTCTTCCGGTGGCAGACGAAAGCATAGACGTAATCATCTCCAATTGTGTTATCAATCTTTCGCCACAAAAGGAACGCGTGTTTCGAGAAGCTTTCCGTGTTTTGAGAACGGGCGGCCGGCTGGCCGTGGCCGATATTGTCGCAACGGCACCATTACCTGAGGAAATAAAAGGAGATTGGGACGCTTATACCGGATGCATGGCCGGCGCATCCGAGATCGGTCACCTCGAAAAAATGCTGCGCAATGCTGGCTTCGATCGAATCAAAATCGCTCCCAAAGACGCGTCGCGGTCATTCATTCGGGAATGGTTGCCCGGCAAGCAGGTCGAGGAATATCTGGTTTCGGCAACAATCGAGGCAACAAAGCCGCTTCGTTCTAACGGTTGATCGACCAACCAAAAAAAACGCGCCGGTGATAGCCGGCGCGCTTCTGAATCCTGGATCCGAAAAAGAATCAGGTCTTTTTCGCCATCGCTTTGTCGCACTCAGATTTCAGCTGGGCGTATTGGTCCGCAGAAAGGATTGTCCTAGCTTTCTTCATGAAGGCGGCGCGACTCTCTTTAGTGCAACCCGCTTTCATGCACTCATTCTGCCAGGCCGCCAATTTCGAATTCTGATCGGCGGTCAGATTAAGACTCGCCAAATTCATGCAACTGGCCGTGTCATTAGAGGCTTGCGTGCCCTTGGCGCCACAACACGATTTCCCGCCGGCAAAGGACGAGCTTGCTGCCAATACTCCCGCTGCCAATAAAGCTAAAGTCGTTTTGATCATGCACCTAAGACAGCATGAATTAAGGAATGTTCAATTGGCCGTGGCAGCCATCCTGAGTCCGACAACGTTTCGCGCCGTCATCCCGAGTCGCGGAGGCGACGAGGGACCTCGCTTACGTGAATGGAAGATGCAAGATAGCTTGTGTAATCCACGCAGTTTGCGTGAGGTCCCTCGCTTGCGCTCGGGATGACGCGCATTGCAAAGGACATGATTTAACCTGTGTCACCCTTAGCTTAGTCACGGGATTCCGGTGGAAGTTATCCCTCGATCCCGCAGCTGCCGGACTCGGTATGACACTTTATCGCGCGCTAAACTCGATCGCGCCGTTTTTCGCTTCTGCCCGGATGGTTTGGCCTTCACCAAATTTCCCCTCGAGAATGTTCATGCTCAATGGATCGAGCAGGTAGCGCTGGATCGCGCGCTTTAACGGTCGCGCGCCGTAAACTGGATCATAGCCTGCGCGCGCAATCAGCGTTTCCGCCGAATCACTCAACTTCAACGTGATATTTTGCTGCGCCAGACGTTTCGTTAAACGGCTCAGCTGAATCTCAACAATTTTTTTCAGATCCTCTTCGGTCAAGCGATCGAAAATGATGATTTCGTCCACCCGATTCAGAAATTCCGGACGGAAATGCGCCCGCAAGGCATCCATGACTAATCGGCTGCGGCCTTCGCTCGATTCTTCCTCGGTAATGAATTGCGAGCCAATGTTCGACGTCATGATGATGACGGTATTCTTAAAATCCACCGTTCTCCCCTGCCCGTCCGTGATGCGTCCATCATCCAGCACCTGCAGCAAGACGTTGAAAACATCGTGGTGCGCTTTTTCGATTTCATCGAATAACACCACCGAATACGGTTTGCGCCGGACCGCTTCGGAAAGTTGCCCGCCTTCCTCGTAACCGACGTAACCTGGCGGTGCACCAATCAATCGCGCAACTGTGTGTTTCTCCATGTATTCGCTCATGTCGATGCGAATCATCGCGTTCTCGTCGTCGAACAAAAACTCCGCCAGCGCACGCGACAATTCAGTTTTTCCGACACCGGTGGGCCCAAGAAAAATAAAGGAGCCGATCGGGCGATTCGGATCCTGCAATCCAGCACGGGCGCGACGAACAGCGTTCGCGACGGCTTTGATCGCGGCATCTTGCCCGACAACGCGCTGATGCAAATGTTCTTCAAGCCGCAGTAATTTCGCGCGCTCGCCTTCCTGCAAGCGTGAGACTGGAATTCCGGTCCAGCTAGAAACTACCTGGGCGATGTCTTCCTCGGTCACTTCTTCGCGCAGCAGGCGTCTCCGAGGAGCGCCGGAGGTCTGCCGGGCACTCTTCGCAGAAGTCTCCGGCGCGCTTTGCGCGCTCGCTTCCATTGCCGCTAACTTCTTTTCCAAATCGGGAATCCTTCCGTATTGAATTTCGCTCGCCTTCGCGAGTTCGCCGCGACGCTGGGCGCGCTCCAATTCCGTGCGCAATTGATCGAGCTGTTCTTTCAATTTCGCTTGCTCGGTAATTTGCGCTTTCTCTTTTTGCCACTCCGCTTTCAGCGCGTTGGATTTTTCTTTCAGCTCGGCCAATTCTTTTTCGAGCTTTTTCTGCCGCTCTTTGCTCGCGGGATCTTTTTCTTTCTTGAGCGCCTGGCGTTCCATC